>DAOTCE010000002.1:123897-490789 GCA_035452965.1 Candidatus Paceibacterota bacterium
GGATGTAGCTGCCGCTGGCGATGACATCGAGGCTGCCGGCAATGACAGTGAATGTGCCGCTGTTGGTGGCCTGGGTGCGCAGGTCGGCATCGCGGATGCCGAAACTGCCGTCGAAGGCCTGCCCCACCAGAACCCCGTCAGGGCCATAAAGCCGTATCCAGGGATTATAGGCCGCAGCGCCCATCCGCAGGACGATGGCATCGCCGGCGTTGGCGCTGAAGGTCCACAAGTCCAGATCGCCGACGAGATTTGTGCCGGTGTGCTGGAAAGCGTTCGTCATGGGACCGCCTTCGTCTCCAGGGGTTAGGAACACCGTGCCAGGCGCCTTGGCCAGCGATAGCCGGTAAGTGCCGGTGGCGCTGGTGCCCACGGCATCGTCCGCAATCAGCGTGAACGTGCCGGTGTTGGTGGCGGTGACGGCAATCTCCGCCGCCAGCGCGCCCTGGGCCGAGGCGATCTGCACCGCGCTCGGGTTTTGCAGCCGGATCCGCGGCGTGAAGCTGCCGGTCTGGGAGATTTCTCCGACCCGAATGACGAGGCGGTCGCCCGTGTTCGCGGAGAAGGTCCAGGTATCAAAGTCACCAGCTGGCGCAATGGTACCGGTGGGTGCCCAGCCGTTGGTGAGCGCCCCCTGGCCATGCACTGGGCTACACCACAATGGCAGCAGGGCAGCTAGCAACCAGAGGGCGGGCGGCGACCAACCGGGTCGCAGGTGCCCCGGCAAGACGGCTTGATTGCTCGTTGAATACTGGCCACCGGCATTCCTCCTGGAGACGGACCACTCCAAGACCACAGAGACAGACTTGATACGCATATTCACAACCTAGGTTCCAAGCAAGGCGCTAATGGGTCTCTTGTCTTCCCGGCTCCTAAACTGAGCCACACCATTCTACCTCACGGATGGCGATACGCAAGCTAAACTGATTTCTCCTATTAGCGCATTCCCATGTGCATGCGCTCTGGCATCGGTCATCAGCATTACTTTGCGGCTTTCCAAACCCACGACAGGCGGATACCTTGCTGGCGGTTGTGGCACCCAGCGCAAAAGCAACGGCTTTCGGCCCGGCTCATTTCATCAATCGAGAACTGAGCTGGCTGGAGTTCAATCACCGCGTTCTGGAGGAAGCTCTCAACCCGCAAACCCCGCTGCTCGAACGGGTAAAGTTCTTCTGCATCGTCAGCTCGAACCTGGATGAGTTCTTCGAAGTGCGGGTGGCTGGCATCAAGCAGCAGATCGAAAGCGAAGTGGTCGAGCGGACGATGGACGGTTTGACGGCCAGTGAGACGTTCCGGGCCGTCGTGAATCGGGTGCGGCGGATGGTCGCGCAGCAGTATGCCTGCTGGCGGGAGGAGCTGGCGCCGGCGCTGGCGCGCAATAACATCCGCCTGCTGGAGCTTCCGGAGCTGGAGGAACCCGACCGGGTTTGGGTCGAGGACTATTACCACGGGCAGGTTCGCCCGGTGCTCACGCCGCTGGCAATTGATCCGGCTCACCCGTTCCCGCAGTTGCTCAATAAGTCGCTCAATCTGATCGTCCGGCTGGAGATGCGCCGGGACCGTGAAGTCCACAAACACAGCGCGGTGGTGCAAATCCCGCGCATTTTGCCGCGGCTGGTGAAGTTGCCGCGCGCGGACGGGCGCGAGGACTACGTGTACCTGAGCCGGCTCATCGGGCATTACCTGGCCGATCTGTTCCCGGGGACGAAGCTGCTGGGTTACTGGCCGTTCCGCGTCACGCGCAACAGCGAGCTCTATATTGACGAGGAGGAAACCGCCAACCTGCTCAAAGCGGTCGAGAACGAGCTGCACAATCGCCGCAAAGGCGACGCGGTGCGGCTCGAGATTGATCACCAGTGTCCGGAGGCAGTGCGCGAACCGCTGCTCAAAACGCTGCGCCTGGGGCCGGAGGACCTCTACTTGGTTGATGGGCCGCTCAATCCGACGCGCTTGATGGCGCTGACCGGAGGGGACCACTCGCCGGAGCTGCGCGACCCGCCATTCGTGGCGCCGGTGGCGGCGCGCCTGCGCCAGCGCCCCGACTTGTTCGCCGCTATCCGCGAGCGGGACATCCTGCTGCATCACCCGTACGAGAGCTTCGACAGCGTGGTCGGATTCCTGCAACAGGCGGCGTCGGACCCGGACGTGCTGGCCATCAAACAGACGCTTTACCGCACCGGCGGCGACCAACGCATCATCGGCGCGCTGGAGAGCGCTGCCCGCAACGGCAAGCAAGTGACGGCAGTGGTGGAATTGCGGGCGCGGTTTGACGAAGCCAACAACATCCTCTGGGCGCGGCAGCTCGAGGAGGCCGGCGTGCACGTTGTCTATGGCCTGGTCGGCTACAAGATCCACGCCAAGAGCTGCCTCGTGGTGCGCCGCGAAGGCCACCGCATCCGACGCTACGTGCATCTGGCCACCGGCAACTACAACCCCACCACGGCGAAGATTTACACGGACCTGGGGCTGTTCACCTGCCGCCCGGAGTTCGGCGAGGACGCCACCAATTTCTTCAACTTGCTGACCGGCATCTGCCAGTTCCAGGGCTTGCGCAAGCTGGTAGTCGCGCCCTTTGACCTCCACCAGCGGCTGCTGGGTTTGGTCGAGCGCGAGACACAGAATGCCCGGCAGGGCTTGCCGGCGCGCATTATTCTCAAGCTCAACTCGCTGGTGGACGGGGAGGCCATCCAGGCACTGTATCGAGCCTCCGAAGCAGGGGTGAAGATTGACCTGATCGTGCGCGGCATCTGCTGCCTGCGGCCGGGGTTGAAGAAAGTCAGCCAGAACATCACGGTGCGGAGCATTGTGGACCGCTTCCTGGAGCACAGCCGCATCTTCTATTTCGAGAACGCTTGCCAGCCGCAGGTGTTCATCAGCAGCGCCGACTGGATGCCGCGCAATTTCTTCCGGCGCATCGAGCTGGCCATTCCGGTGGAGGATGGGGTGTTGCGCGAACGGCTGATTAACGAGGTTCTGGCGATCTCCCTGGGAGACACCTGCAAGGCGCGCTTACTGCAGGCGGATGGGTCCTATCAGCGCGCGGCACCGGCCGGGGGCGGCAAGTCCCGCCGCAGCCAGGTCCAGTTTATGGCCGTGGCCCAGGCGGAAGAGAACGCACCCCTCAAGCCGGCTGACGGCAAGACCCGCTATCCACTCGTCCAGATCGCCCCTTCGCCCTTCGCGACGCCGAAGCGAAAAAAGTAGTTAGCCAATAACTCATGAATCTCTTCATTCTGCGTCACGGTACCGCCGTAGAGCGGGGCACCCCCGGTTACAAGAAGGATGCTGATCGGCCCCTGACCACGGAAGGCGAACGCAAACTCGGGCAGATTGCCAAGGCCATGGAATCGCTCAACCTGTCCTTCGACCACATCTATTCCAGCCCGTACCTGCGCGCGCGGCAAACCGCGGAGAGCGTCGCCAAAGCCCTCGGCTTAAACAGACGGTTGGTGCTTTCTGACACCCTTACGCCCCGCGGCAGCACCAGGAAGCTGATCGAAATGCTCAACCTCTCCCGGCCGGCGCCCGAAAGCGTCTTGCTGGTCGGCCACGAACCTTACTTGAGCGGGTTGATCACGCTTCTGGTATCCGGCTGCGCAGGCTCGTCCGTAGTGCTGAAAAAAGGAGGGTTGTGCAAGCTGGCGACCGAATCCCTCAAGCATGGTCGTTGCGCCGTCCTCGAGTGGCTGCTCACGCCTAAGCAAATGGCTCTGATGGGCTGATGCCCAAGCCGGCCGCGCGCCTCCATGCACAAGCGCTGCCCGGCCTCGAGTTTGGACTTTGGGCCATGGACCTTGGGCCCTAGACTCCCTCATGCCGCTGCGCGTCCTGATCATTCCCGACAAGTTCAAGGGCACCCTCACGGCCCAGGCGGCCGCTGTGGCCATTGCGCGCGGCTGGCGCAGTGCGCGCCCCCGCGATTCCCTTGACCTGCTGCCCATGACCGACGGCGGCGACGGCTTCGGCGAACTTACCCGCGCCCTGCTCAAAGCCAGGACCCGCCGCGTAAAAACGGTGGATGCGGCGCATCGCCCGCGCGCAACCCGATGGTGGTGGGAGCCTCGAACTCGGACCGCCATCATCGAGTCCGCTGGCGTCATCGGACTGGCGGCGCTGCCGCACGGGCGGTTCCATCCCTTCCAACTCGACACGCAGGGTCTGGGCGCGGTGGTGTCCGCGGCTCTGCGGAGCGGAGCAGACCGCTGCTTGCTGGGCCTCGGCGGCAGCGCCACGAACGACGGCGGCTTTGGTCTGGCCCGCGCGCTCGGCTGGAAGTTCCTTGACCGCAACGGCCAACCGATTATGCGTTGGACCAACTTGGATCGGCTGGAGCGCATCGGTGTCCCGCAGCGCCGCCGCCGGTTCGAGCAACTGCTGGTGGCAACTGATGTGCAAAACCCTCTGCTTGGCCCGCGAGGCGCAACTCGCGTTTTCGGCCCGCAGAAGGGCTTGCGCGCCCGTGATTTCGGGCTGGCGGAACGTTGCCTGGGCCGCCTCGCGAGAGTTGTCAGGCGGCAGTTCGGATGCGATGCCGCCCGCGTTCCCGGCGCTGGCGCGGCAGGCGGGCTGGGCTTCGGGTTGATGGCCTTTCTCGGCGCTCGGTTGCAGCCCGGCTTCGACCTGTTCGCCCGGCACGCGGCGCTCGAGCGCCATCTGCGCGCGGCGGACCTGGTCGTAACCGGCGAAGGCGCTATAGATCGCTCCACGCTCATGGGCAAGGGCGTGGGGCGGATTGCCCGGCGCTGCCGCGAACTGAACCTTCCCTGCATCGGCCTGGCAGGTTTGGTCCACCCGAGTCGCGGAATTGAGCAGCACTTCGTCCGGACACACGCCGTGACAAGCCTCACCACCGTGCAGCAAGCCAATGCCTGCCCGGCGCGCTGGCTGGAACAACTGGCCCGGCAGGTGGCCCGATCGTTGGACAAGCGCGCACCCGAAAAGCCGTAGCCGCCGACACAAGACGGTTCCAACTTTCCAGCCCTCTCGCCATCGGCCTTGCACTCGCCTCGCTTGCGGTTAAGTTCTGACGCATGAACCTGGAAGATCACGTAGGGGATATCGTGCGCAAAGCGCGGGCGATGTCCGGGGTGTCCGCCTCCGCCGCCGCGCGCGCGGCCGGATTAACCCAGGAGGAACTTGGGACGCTGGAGGAATCCGGCCAGGCCCCGCGGAAACCCGACTTCGCGGCGCTCGCCCAATTGGTGGGCTTGCATCCCGCCAGGCTGGAGGCCATCGCCGCCGGCTGGCGGCCCGCCGAGCGAGATTTGAGCAACTGGCGCGAGCTGCGCTGCATCACCACCGACACGGGCGGCATGGCGGTCAATTGCTTCCTCGTGTGGGACGAAGTCTCGCGCGACGCGGCACTGTTTGACACCGGCTGGGAGGCGGGGCCGGTGGCCGAGCTGATTGCGGAGAACCAGCTCCAGCTCCGCCACATCTTCATCACGCACGGCCACGGGGATCATGTCGCGGCCCTCGATGACCTCCATCGGCAGTTTCCTAAAACCCGCCTTCATTTCGGCTCCCGCAGCGCTCCGGTGGACCAGCGCAACCGGCCGAACGACTTCATCCACCTCGGCAGCCTGCGCATCACCCACCGCGACACGCCGGGTCATGCCGAAGACGGCACGACTTATATTGTCGGCACCTGGCCCGAAGACGCCCCCCATGTGGCCGTTGTGGGCGACGCGTTATTCGCCGGCTCCATCGGCCGGGGCAACCAATCGTGGACGCTGGCCCGCCAAAAAGTGCGCGAGCAGATTCTCAGCCTGCCCCCCGACACCCTGCTCTGCCCCGGCCACGGCCCCTTAACGACGGTCGCCGAGGAAAAGGACCACAACCCCTTCTTTTGATGCCCAATCCTCCCCGGAGTCGGTTTGCGGTTGACCCGGGACGGCCAGGGTTGTTAGCTATCACCGCCCGTCGAGGCGGGTATCTATGCGACACACTATCTCAGTTCTGGTGGAAAACAAATTCGGCGTGCTGACGCGCGTGGCGGGCCTGTTCAGCGGCCGGGGTTACAATATTGACTCGCTTAACGTCGCGCCGACGCAGGACGCGACCGTCTCGCGCATGACCATCGTCACGCGCGGCGACGATGCCACGGTGGATCAGATCGTCAAACAGCTCAACAAGCTGGTCAACGTCATCACCGTCCACGACTTTCGCGAAGGCGAATCCGTGGACCGGGAACTGGCGCTGGTCAAAGTCTCCGTGGATTCCAAGACCCGCGCCGAGGTGATGCAAATCACCGACATCTTCCGCGCCAAGATCGTGGACGTGCAGCCCAAAAGCCTGACCATCGAAGTGACCGGCGACGAGAGCAAGGTCGAGAAGTTGCTCAGCCTGTTGCAGAACTTCGGCATCATGGAACTGACCCGCACGGGCAAGGTCGCCCTGCCGCGGAGTTAGCATCGTGAAACGAGGTCAGGGTCGGCCCAGTCCACAGCGCGGCCCCCGCCAGAAGGGGATGACGCCGGCGCGCCGGCGCGAGCGCCGCAGCATGGCGGAACTGGTCCAGGGTTGGGACGAGCTGGAGGACGCAGAACGGGAGGCCTGGTGCAAGCGGGCCGCCACGACGCGCATCCACATCAAACGGACGGTGACCCTGTGGAACCTCGGCAAGCCCAGAAGCCGGGCCATGCTGGGCCGCGAACTGTTCATCAAAATCAACCGCGTGCGGGAGGTCTGCGGCGGCGAGCGACTCCGCTTGCCACCCCCGCCCCCGCGGTTCGGTCCCAACGCGGTCAAGGCCGAACTCAAGATCCACCGGGTCAGGGGCCGGTTGGTCATCAAGCTGAGGGTGTCGTGTGCTCCGGTGAACGACATCATGGTCTTCGGCTCGCCCCCGCGCCGCGCCGGCCAGGGCCCCGGCGGCAACTACGCCTTCCTCGGTCTTTTGCCCCCGCCGAAAGACGGCCAGAGCGATATCTCGGAGATGTATTTGACAAAGCTCAAGGAGTGGCGGAGGCTCAAAAGCGCCCAGTACCAAGTGCCGCTCGAAGGTGCGCGGATTTGTATCCGCACTTGGCCGCAAGATAACGGCTGGGAGGGCAGAGGGCTGATGCAGATCAGCCACAGCTTGGTGCCGCGGCGGGGTTAAGTGGACCGGTGGGAGGTACAGGGGCAAATCAAGGACCAATCATGCTCCAATCATGCACTAATGATGCTGTAATCATGCTGCCAACCCCGTCCCAACCCGGCCCTCCCCCTCGTTAAACCCCAACCTCCGTGTCCTGACCTTCCAGTCCCCAGGGCACCATCGGGACCGGTGGCGACGCCCTGCCACTCTCGCCAGGCAAACTGATTCCGCCAACCGCCAAGCGCTGCGACCACACACGTCCCCCACCAATCACCTTGACCCGCCGGAAAAGGCGGGTAGTCTGTCCGGCACACAAACAAAGAACTAAAACATTTATGGCTATCATTAACTTTGGCGGAACGAAGGAACAGGTCATCACGCGGAAGGAATTCCCAATGGCCAGGGCGCGCAAGGCGCTCAAAGGCGAGACCATCGCCATCATCGGCTACGGCGTGCAGGGGCCGGCCCAATCGCTCAACCTGCGGGACAACGGCTTCAAGGTCATCATCGGCCAGGCCAGCGCCTTCAAGCGCGACTGGGACCGCGCCGTCGCCGACGGCTGGGTGCCCGGCAAGACGCTGTTCGAGATTGATGAGGCCGTCCGCCGCGGGACCATCATCCAGATGCTGGTGTCGGACGCCGCCCAGCGCGCCATCTGGCCGCTGGTGAAGAAGAACCTCAAGCCCGGAGCCGCGCTCTACTTCTCGCACGGCTTCTCCATTGCCTACCGCAATCAAACAGGAGTCGTGCCGCCCAGGAACGTGGACGTGATCATGGTCGCGCCCAAGGGCTCGGGCACCTCGGTGCGGCGCAACTTCCTCACCGGCGCGGGCATCAACTCCAGCTTTGCCGTCGAGCAGGACGCCACCGGCCGCGCCAAAGAACGCTGCCTGGCGGTCGGCATCGGCATCGGGTCGGGCTACCTCTTCCCGACCACCTTCAAGCACGAGGTGTTCAGCGACCTGACCGGCGAGCGCGGCGTGCTCATGGGCGCGCTGGCGGGCATCATGGAAGCGCAATACGACGTGCTCCGCGCCCACAAGCACACGCCCAGTGAAGCCTTCAATGAGACCGTCGAGGAACTCACCCAGAGCCTCATCCGCCTGGTGGACGAAAACGGCATGGACTGGATGTACTCCAACTGCTCGGCCACGGCCCAGCGCGGCGCGCTGGACTGGAAGCCGCAGTTCAAGAAGGCGGTGCTGCCGGTGTTCAAGAAGCTCTATGAGCGCGTGAAGAACGGCAAGGAATGCGCGCGGGTGCTCTCGGCCTGCGGCAAGCGTGACTACCAGAAGCAACTCGGCAAAGAGCTGGCGGCCATCGGCAACTCGGAGATGTGGCGCGCCGGCAAAGCCGTCCGCGCGCTGCGCCCCAAAGAACCCGCGCGGCTCATCGCCGCCGGCACCAAAGGCATCGGCGGCCGGGCGGCCAATTAGGACCGCGGTTGCTTAACGAAGCGGCGCAGGCTCCTGAGCCTGCGCTGCCTGCTCGCTTTCCCGGCTTGAACGCGCGGTGAAACTGCGTGCCAAAGCGGAGCGAATGCGTTAACTGATTAGTATGTCTGGCACGCGCTCAATTCATAATCTTGCCCTCATCGGCTTCATGGGAACCGGCAAGTCCTGCGTGGGCCGGGTGGCGGCGCAGGTGCTGCACTTCACGTTCCTGGATACCGACCACGTCATCGAGGCGCGGGCCGGAAAACGAATCAGCGACATCTTCGACCAGGACGGCGAGCCGGCTTTTCGAGAGTGGGAACGGCGGGTGGTGGAGGAGTTGACGCGACGGCAGCGAACGGTGATTGCCACGGGGGGAGGGCTGCCGGCGCAGGAGGGCAACCTCGCGAGCCTCAAGTCGCACGCGCTGGTGGTCTGCTTGTGGGCGTCGCCGGAAGGGATCTATGAGCGGGTGCGGGGACACAACCACCGGCCGCTGCTGAACGAGCCGAACCCGCTGGCGAAGATTCGCGAACTGCTCGCGGCGCGGGAAGCGTTCTACCGCCAGGCGGATGTGCTGGTGAACACGGAAATGCGGTCGGTGCGCGAGGTTGCCCAGCACGTGGTGCACCAGTTCCACATGGCGCAGTCAGCGCACCGATGAAGACGGCTCTGCGGGAGCGGGCGCGTGAATTGGGATTCGATGACTGCCGGGTGACGACCGCCGCCGCGCCGGAATCCGCGGCGCGGTTCCGCCAATGGCTGACGGAAGGGCGCCAGGGCGAGATGGGCTGGCTCGCGCGAAATGTGGAGAGGCGGGTTGATCCA
Source organism: Candidatus Paceibacterota bacterium (assembly GCA_035452965.1). Taxonomy (NCBI): domain Bacteria; kingdom Bacillati; phylum Minisyncoccota; species Minisyncoccota bacterium. Next base: position 133,237 of record DAOTCE010000002.1, read on the forward strand.
CAGCAAGTGCTGCCTGGCGCGCGGAGCATCATCGCGCTGGCGGCCAGCTACTCGCTGGCGGGGCAAGGGGCGAGGAGCGAGCGTCAGGTTCCCACGGCCACCCGAACCTTCAGCGCAGGACCGTCCGACACGCACCACGCACCACGCACCACGCCACTCTCCGTGCCTCCCGCCGGCATTATCGCCCGCTACGCTCGCTACGCGGACTACCATGAAGTTCTGGGCGAGCGACTACGGCAGCTCGCGCAGTTTGTGGACGGCCTGGGCGAGGCGGGCACGCGCTCACTTTGGTATGTGGATACCGGGCCCGTGCTCGAACGCGACCTGGCCCAGCGCGCCGGGCTGGGATTCATCGGCAAGCATACCAACCTCATCAGCCGCCGGTCCGGCAATTGGATACTCCTCGCGGAAATCCTCACCACGCTCGGCATCGAACCCGATGCGCCGGAGAAGAACCGCTGCGGCGCTTGCGCGCGCTGCATCACTGCTTGCCCGACGGCGGCGATTACGGCCCCGTTCCAGCTCGATGCGCGGCGCTGCATCTCTTATCTCACCATCGAACTCAAGGGAGGCATTCCCCTGGAACTGCGTCCGGCCATGAGCGACCGCATCTTTGGGTGCGACGATTGCCTGGCGGTGTGTCCGTGGAACCGCTTCGCCCAGGAAGCGCGGCTGATGAAGGCGCACGCGCGCCCGGACCTGGCACAGCCGGACTTGTTGGAGCTGTTGGCCTTGGACGAGGCCGGCTTCAAACAACGCTTCGCGGGTACGCCGATCGTGCGCGCCCGGCGCCGAGGCCTGCTGCGCAACGTGTGCGTGGCCTTGGGCAATGTCGGCGGGGAGGGCGCGTTGCCGGCTTTGCGGATAGCGGCGCGTGACCCAGAGCCCCTGGTATCGGAGCACGCCCGGTGGGCCATCGAGCAGATCGAGGCGAGGCGCCGCGCCCGCTATTGAATCGCGTTGAGTTGCTCCGCCGTCCAGGGCTGCGTCCGGTTGCCGATCTCTGCCCGCACGGCTTTCACCTGGTCGGGGGTAATGACCGACGCTTTGTTCCCCCAGCTCTGGCGGATGTAAGTGAGAACGGCGGCCAGGTCGTCATCCGGCAGCGCGGCGCCCATCGCGGGCATGGAGAGGTTCCATTCCTGCCCGTTGACCTGGATCGGTCCGGTCAATCCAGCCAAAGGGATGCGGATCACGCGGTTCGGGTTGCCCACAGCCCATTCCGCGCCCGCGAACGGCGGTGCCTGGCCCGGTTTGCCCTTGCCGTCGTTGCCATGGCACAGTCCGCAGAGACCCTCATAGAGTGCTTTCCCCCGCATGACATCTATGCCGCCGCTCGGAGGCTGATAAAGGACCAGCTCCTCAAGCGACCGGTAGGGCGCATAAACCTGCGGGTTGAACCAGCCGCTGTGCTGGTCGAAATACACCATGCCCCAGTAGAGCAGCACGGACAGCAAGACGAGCAGCCAGACAGGAACGGCCACATTGCCCGCCCGGGGTTCGGCTGCTTCGGTGGGCGGTGAGGAAGGTGGTAGTGGCTCAGGGCTCATCACAAGGAGACATTTCTGGTCACCGCGTTGGTGGGAGTTGCGCCCGGTGCGGGGGGTGTGTTCGTTGCGTTCGGCGCTCCGGCCGCGCCCAACTGTGTCAGCGGTGCGCCAAAGAGCGCGGCGTCCGCGCGCAGGCTGGACAGGTAGGCCACGAGCGCCTTCGCGGCCGGCTTGGGGACCACCTCGTAGCCGGGCGGCGGCGCCAGTTCAGCCGGAAGAACCAGCGCCTCCGGCGAGGGCTCAACCCTCACCCTGCGTTGTTCGAACAGGAATCGGTATGGCGGCATGGTTGATCCTGAGACTTCGAGCTGCGGGGCATACAGGTGGCGCAAGTGCCAGTTGGAATCCGGCAGGCGCGCGCCAACATTGGCAAGGTCCGGACCGACGCGCTGCGAACCGGGCATGACTGGTGAGTCAAAGAGAAAATCCTCTGCCACCGAGCGCCGCCGGCCCCAGCCGCGCGTGATGTCGGGTCCCACCGGCACAACCCAAAGCTGGGCTTTGGCTCCGGTGGAATTCAACGTCTTAACCGCGGCATTGGCGGCCCCCCGGGTGGTGCTCCGCAGAACCGCCTTCGGGAGATCTTGCAGCCGCGCGCCGCCGGTCGGGTCTGCGCGGCCGGACTCCAACCCCGGCAACGCGGTCAGGGCGGGCGTCGTGCCGGCCAGGTTCAGCAGCGCCGCCATGGTGGCAGCCTGGTTGGTTCCAGCCTCGGCCAGCGCAACATCCAGGACGGTGCCGGTCTGGCCCGCCTGCTGGCTGTGACAATAGGCGCAACCGTTGGCGCGATACACCTGTAGCCCCTGCTGCGCCGCGCCGGGCCGGGCCACCGGATACGCCACCGCCGCGCCGAGCGTGTTGGTCTGCTGCAAGCGGCCGATCTGCAACTGCGGCGCCAGGATGAAGCCACACCACGAGCTGGCCAGCGCAAAAAAGGCCGCGAGGAAAATTACCGGGCCGCGGTTCATACTCTTACCCCCGCGGCCGGAATCTCTGCTGTCGCCTCGGCCCAGGCCGACACCGCGCGGGCTCGATAGAAACGGAACGCCAACAAGGCCAGGTTCGCCAGAAACAGCAAATGACCCAGCGCCATCAGCAGGTCGCCCATGGTGCTGGCCCGCAGAAATGGCAGGGTCCCTCGCGTAACGTCTGCGAACGGAATAACCGCCTGCTGCAACTTGAGCCCTTGCACGATGCCGCCTGCGGCGAGCGGCACCACGAAGCACAGAATCCCCGCCCCGGCAGTCCAAAAGTGGACGCGCACGAGCTTGCCCGGCGGAAACTCCCTTCCCACCAACTGCGGCACGATGTAATACGCGGCTCCAAACATCACCATCGTGAAGTACCCGTAAGCGTTCAGCAGGTCCCAGGCAGGCGTGAACCAGGTGAACTGCGTGACCCGGCTGACTGCCCGGAACGCCGTCGCCGCCTTCGCCAAACCCGCGACGGCGAACGCGGCGGTGCCGAAACCGATGAACCACCACGATGGGTGGCCCCGGAGCGTCGAGCACTTGCCTCGCACTGTCCGGTGCACATTCAGGAGCACGGCGATGACCGCGATCACCCCCAACACCCTCGTCACCGCGCTTGCCACAGGCATCCACGCCGGCACCGGCGCGCTGGCGGGAATGCCGCCCCAACTACCGAACAGGATCAGAATCCAAAACGCCAATAGCGCGAGATAACGGCTGTGCAGCTCCCGATTGACGAGCTTGGGCACGAAATACAGCGCCGCCGCCAAACCAACCAGCCCGAGCCATACCGCCAGCAGGTTCTCGGAGTACCACCAGGCAATCACCGCCTGCGCCATCCCGCGCGCTCCGGTGCCGGCCAGCAGCAGATTCGCGGTCGCATAGACCCACGGAAACCAGAATAGCGCCGCCAGGATGAACCACTGAGAGACGTAGAGCTGGCGTTCCCGCCGCCGGTGGAAGGTAAGCACGCCCCCGATGCCCACCATCAGGCAGCCCAGGAACAGCAGCGAGGCCGCGTAAGGGGGCATCTCCAGGTTCTCATATCCCGTGCTCCCGCCAGCCAGGATTCCCAGCACGCCCGCAGTCACGCCCAGGTTCCAGCACCCGGCGCCAACAGTGATCAAACCTGGCCTGACCAATGCGGTCTGGCCCAGACGCGCAACCATCCACAACACGACACCCAGTCCCGTCTGCAGGCAGAAGCCGTAAAGCATGGAGTTGACGCTGGCGGGTCGCACGCGCCCGTACGTCAGCCAGCCCGGATCCGCCAGGAAATCCGGCGCGTGAAACTTGATCGAGGCCACCAGCGCGAGCGCCGAGCCGATCACGAGCCAAAGCGCTCCGCTCAAGAAAAGCCACACGAGCGGCAGGCGGCAGGAGGCGTCAATCTCAGCAGGCGTGACACCGCAACGCACCGCCTCGCCGGTATCGGCGGAAGCAGGCGGCGATTCGGGAAGGATGAGACTCATGCAACCGATGGCGGTTTACTCGAAGGGGTTCGGCTTGGCCGGGGCCGCAGGTGGAGCCGCAGTGGCGTTCTCAACACGGGTGATCAGGTTGGAGCGGGCGGCGGGCGGGTTCTGCCATTGGCGCAGCGCGAGCTTCATGGCCTCGGCAATCGGCAGCCGGACGATACCCTTGGTTTGGTCCACCCATCCGTAATTCTCGAGTTCGCTGGCTTCCGCAGCGCGCATTTCCGCCAGTGCCTTCTTGCGGAGCGTCACCCGGTCTTCATCCACCGGTGGCGGCAGGGTGTAATGGCGCATGGCCCAAACTAACGCAGCGACAATCAGGAATGCGCCCAGGATGCCCAGCAGATAGGCGAGCCCGGTCCGCTCGCGAGCCGAGTGAGCTTTCATTGGCCACCTCCCGCCGACTGCGGCTGCGCACCCGACAGCTTGTCGGTTGACCCCGGTTCTTCCTCCAGCAATGCCCCGGGCAAATCCGGGTACAGGCCCATGGCCTCGGCCAGCCTCGGGTCCTTGACGGGGTAAGGCGCGTGGCGATTCAAATCCCGCAGGAACACCCTGGCCAGCACGCCTCCCATGAGCGCCAGGCAGCCCGCGTCGAGCCAGATCCAGCGGAACGCAAAGCCATCCGGATGCAGCACCGGCATGATGTTGAATGACAGGTCCACGTATTGCATCAGCCCGATCCAGACGCAAAGCGGCGCCATGAACCGGAAGACCAGCTTCGCGTCAATTCGCAGCAGGCACAGGAACGGCACGAGGAAGTGCCCGAACACCAGGATCAGGCCCACCGTCCACCAAGTCCCTTTCTCGCGCAGCACGTACCAGAACGTCTCCTCCGCCAGGTTGGCGTTCCAGATGATGAAATACTGGCTGAAGTGGATGTAGGCCGAGAACACCGTGAACGCGAACAGCAGCGAACCCAGGTAGTAATACTGCTCGGGGCCCATGGCGTCCCGGATCAGCCCCTGCCGGTCCAGGATCAGCGCGATGACGTAGGCCGCGGCAATCGCCACCCAAACCGCCCCCGCGAAGTAATAGACGCCATACATGGTCGAGAACCACTGGTGCTGCAAGCCCTTCATCCACATGATCACGCCCAGCGTCAGGGTGAACGCGAAGGCGGCCATCCCCCACGACGAATGGAACCGCAGCCGGTGGGTGCACTGCGCGGAACCGTCCGCATCCTGCTTCAGCGACCAGGACCGCAGCTTCCGGGTGAACAGCGCCCAAACGCCGAAGCACACCACCGCCGCCAGGTAAAACGCCGGACGGGTGAACAGGGGCCACTTCGCCGCCAGCTCGTGGTCGTGCGCCGAATCAATGCTCATCCACGGGTAGATCTTCAGCGCCAGCGCCGCCACGGGCAGGAAGAAGATCGCCATCCAGGGGAACACCAAACACGCCAGGTGCTCGCAAAAGCGCCGGATGCCCACCGACCAGCTCGCGTCGAACAGGTGATGCACCATCACCAGGAACGCCGCTCCCATCACCAGGCTCAGCCAGAACATGAACGCCAGCAGCCACGAGTAGCCGAACTGCTTCAAGTCCAGCACCGCCCCCAGCGCGCAGACCGCCAGCCCGCCGCCAATCAACCAGCCGGGCGCCTTGCGCCACCGGGACAGGTCCAGCGGCGGCAGATGGCCGGAATGGGTATGTGCGCTCATAGTCTATTTCTTCAGCGCTCCGCGCGCCGCTTCGGGCACATCGTCCACCGTGCCGAGCCGGCTCAACTGCAGCGCCCGCAGATACGCGATGCTCGCCCAGCGGTCCCGCACCGGCATGCTGCCCGCGTAGCCCTGCATCAAACCCTTGCCGTGGCTGACCGTGTTGAACAGCTCCCCGTCGGTCAGCTCCACGATCCGCTTGTCGTGCAGGTTGGCCACCACCGCCATGGCGCCGATGCGCTTGGGCACGGCGTTGCCGTCGCCCACCTTGCTGTGGCAGGCAGCGCAGTGAATGTTGAACACCTCCTGCCCGCGCCCCAGCAGATCGCCGGTGACCGGCAGCGGGTTCAGCTCCACGAAGTTGGTCGTGCCCGTGACCCGCCCCGTCGTCACCGGCGAATCCTGCCACGGGTAAACCTGCATCTGCCCGGCCTGGATCGGCTCGCCGCGCGCGATCGTGCCGGCCACCGGCAGGCGCGAGCTCATGCCGTCGTCGAAGAACGCGTTGGCCGTCTGCGGCCGCAGCTTGGGTTGCCGCTCCATGTCCGGGAAGATATACAGCGGCGGCTTGCGCGAATGGCTGCCCCGGAAGCCGAGGACACCCACGGTCGCCAGTACACACAAGGTAAGAATGGCCAGGAAGTAGCGCATCATTCCTCCACCAGCTCGATGTGCCGGCTGCCGGCCTGCTCCAGCAGTTGGCGGGCGGTCGGTTCCGAGTACCTGGGGTCGTCCGTCTCGATCACGAGGAAGAACTTGTCGTGCGTCACCTGCGCGAACCGCCGGTGCTTGAGCAGCGGATGGTGCAGGCGCGGCAGCCGGTTCAGGAACAGCATCCCCAGCACCGCCCCGAACGCCCCCAGCAGAATGGTCAGCTCGAAGCAGGGGATGAATGGGTAGATGGGGCTAAACATCGGCTTGCCGCCGATGAGGATTGGGTAGTCATACGCGTTCATGTACCACACCATCAGCATCCCGCTGCTGTAGCCGGTGGCGCCGCCCAGGAACGAAAACCAGCCCACCCGCGAGTTCCGGATGCCCATCGCCCCGTCCATGCCGTGCACCGGGAAGGGCGTGAACACATCCCACCGCGTGTAGCCGGCGTCCCGCACCCGCTGCGCCGCGTGCAAAATGTCCGCCGCGGTGGTGTACTCGGCGATCAGCCCGTAGGGTTTGGATGTTGTGCTCATAGCCATGCCGCCGGCTTACGCTTCGCGCAGCAGCACCTCCTTCCGGCTGGCCCCGCCCAGCGGATGGTGCGGGTCGGCCTGCGGCGTGACGCCCTTGACCTCCGTCGTGGCGATCAGCGGCAGGAACCGTATAAACAGCAGGAACATCGTGAAGAACAGCCCGAACGTCCCCAGGTAGGTGCACACATCCACCCAGGTCGGCTTGTAGTAACCCCAGTTGCCCGGCACGAAATCCCGGTAGAGCGAGCCCACCACGATCACAAACCGCTCAAACCACATGCCGATGTTCGCCAGGATCGAGATGATGAACACCGCCAGCAGGTTGTGCCGGACCTTCTTGAACCAGAACAACTGCGGCACCAGCGCGTTGAACATCAGCATCGCCCAGCCCCCGTACCAGTATTGCCCGAACAGCCGTTGCCAGAACGTGAACCGCTCATACGGGTTGCCGCTGTACCACGCGATGAAATACTCCATGAAGTAGGCGTAGCCGACAATCGAGCCCGTCGCCAGAGTCACCTTGCACATCAAATCTATGTGCCGCATGGTCACGACCTCTTCCAGCTTGAGCATCGAGCGCAGCGGCACCATCAGCGTCAGCACCATGCCGAACCCCGAGTAGATCGCCCCCGCCACGAAATACGGCGGGAAGATCGTCGTGTGCCACCCGGGAAGCTGCGACACCGAAAAGTCCATGGACACCGTGCTGTGCACCGACAGCACCAGCGGTGTCGCCAGCCCGGCCAGGATCAGGTACGCCTTCTCGTAGTTGCTCCAGTGCCGGTTTGACCCCGTCCACCCCAGCGCGAACAGGCCGTAGCAGAACTGCCGCGCCTTCGTCCGCGCCCGGTCTCGCAGGATTGCCAGGTCGGGGATCAGCCCCACATACCAGAAGAGCAGCGACACCGTGAAATAGGTCGAAACCGCAAACACGTCCCACATCAGCGGCGACCGGAACTGCGGCCAGATGCCGTTCGAGTTGGGAATCGGGAACAGCCACCAGCCGTACCACACCCGCCCGATGTGGATCAAGGGGAATATGCCCGCGCACATCACCGCGAAGATGGTCATGGCCTCCGCCGCCCGGTTGATCGAGGTGCGCCACCGCTGCCGCAACAGGAACAGGATCGCCGAGATCAACGTGCCCGCGTGCCCGATCCCGATCCACCAGACGAAATTGATGATGGCCCAGCCCCACATCACCGGGTGGTTCAGCCCCCAAACGCCCACGCCCGTCGAGATCAAGTAGGCCAGCATCGCCACCATCAGCAGCAGCAAGGTCACGCTGGGAATGAACGCCCACCACCACCACGCCGGCGTCTTGCCCTCGATAATCCCGGCCACCTTGTCCGTGATCCAGCCCGGCGACCGCTGGTTGGCCACCAGCGGGATCCGCTCCAGCTCCGCGGGCGGCGGCGCGACCTGAATCGCCGATCTGATCCCAGCCTCGCTCATCGCAACCCCTCTGTCCTTCGAATGCCAAGGGCGGCCCGCGCTGGGGCGGCGCACGATCGGCTGCGGCTTCCGTCTTGCCGAGAACGCTTGGCTGGCGCGCTAGTGCCCATGCTGCGCCTCCTTTGCCTGCGCCCCAGCCGGCTGGCCGTGCTTTGCCTCGTGCTGCCCGTGGCTGCCGCGGTGCTGCGCGTACTCCTCCCAACTGGCCGGGTGCGGCCGGTAATCCGGCATCGCCGGGTTCGGATTCCGCACCCGCGCGAGATACGTCGTCCGCGGCTTGGTCCCCAGAAACTCCAGCAGCGCGTAATCTCTCTCCTGGCGTTTGAGCTGCGACACCCGGCTGTTCTCGTCCTTGAGGTTCCCGAACACAATTGCCTCCGCCGGGCACGCCTGCTGGCAGGCGGTCTTGAATGTCCCCTCGGGCACCTCCACGTTCCCGCTGTCCCGCGCCTTGACCTTCTGCGCGATCTGCGCCTGCTGGATGCGCTGCACGCAAAACGTGCACTTCTCCATCACGCCCCGCATTCGCACCGTCACATCCGGGTTCTTCGCCAGCTTCAGCAGCTCCCACTCCTCGGCCGGCCGCGGGCTCGCTTCCTGGTCTCTGAACCAGCGCAGCAGGTCCCACTGGCCCTCTGTGCGGGAGAGCATCGGCGTCGAGTAAAACGGCCCCTTGAGCCGCTCCAGCGGCCGCTTGTTGTAGTCGAAGAAATTGAACCGCCGCACCTTGTAGGGGCAGTTGTTCGAGCAGTAGCGCGTCCCGACGCACCGGTTGTACGTCATCACGTTCAGCCCCTCCTCGTCATGCGACGTCGCGTTCACCGGGCACACGTTCTCGCACGGCGCCGCCTCGCAATGCTGGCACATCAGCGCCTGCCACGCCACCTGCGGCGCCTCCACTGGCCCCGCGTAATACCGGTCAATCCGCAGCCAGTGCATCTCCCGGCTCCGGCTCACCTGGTCTTTGCCCACGATTGGGATGTTGTTCTCGCTCTGGCACGCCACCACGCACGCCGAGCAGCCCACGCAGCCGTTCAGGTCAATCGCCATCCCCCACTGGTGCAGCCCCCGCTTCTTCGCCTCGTCGAACGGATTGGGATAAAGCGGCTGCGTGCTCGGCGGATGCGCCGGCCCCATCTCCCGCGCGAATTCCGGGTGTGCCAAATACTGCGCCAGGTTCGCCTCCCGCACCACCGGCCGGCCCTCCATCGCCCAATGCGTCTGCACGGTGGCGACCGGATGCAGCTTCCCGGTCGCGGCTACTGTTGCGCCCGGCGCCGAATGCGGCGCGGCACTCGCGCGCAGCCGATACGCGTCATAACCCGCGCCCGACCCCACCCGCCCGCTCCGCGGCCGACCATAACCCAGCGCGAGCCCGACGACGTCGTCCGCCATCCCGGGCTGGATCCACGCCGGCCCGACCACCTCGCGTCCGCCCAGCGCCACCTTCACCAGCGACACCTTGGTCGCGCCGCCCGAAACTACCCGGCTCACGAGTCCCAGGTTCTCGAATGTCCGCGGGCTCAGGAGCACCAGGTTCTCCCACGTCACCTTGGTAATGGGTTCGGGCAGCTCCTGCATCCACCCGTTGTTGTTGTAGCGGCCGTCGTCCACGCAATAATGGCTGTGGAACACCACCTCCAGGTCTTTAAGCTCACCCGGCGGCTTCACCGCCTGCAATGCGCTATTGACCGCCTCCGAAGACAGCACCACGTCCACCGCCTTGGCGGCCGATCCCTCCTGGAATCCATTGTGCAGGAACCGCTTCCACTCCTCTTCGCCCCCACCCGTCAGCCCGCGGAACGTCTCACGCACGATCTCGTAGCCACTGGCCGGTTCCAGTCCTCCCAGCCGCGCCAGCAGTTCCACCTCCGTCAGGCCGCCGAACAACGGCGCGATCAAGGGCTGGATTGGCACCAGCGTGCCGTCGCTCGTTCGCGCATCGCCCCATGACTCCAAGTAATGCAGCCGCGGAATGCCCCAGTCGCTCACCGCCTGCGTCTCATCCTCGTGATAACCCAGCCGCACCACCAGCTTGGCCTTGCGCTGCGTTGCCGCCCAATCCAGGTCGGCGGGCGCGTTATACACCGGGTTGCCCCCCAGGACCACCAGCGTCTCGACCTGGCCTGCGTCCAAGGCCTGCGCCAACTCCGCGATGTTCCCCTCCGTCGGCGCCGGCGCCTCGTGCAGCACCACCGTCTTGCCCACGTTGCCCAGCGCCGCGTTCATCGCATGCGCCAGCGCGTGCATCGCCAGCGGCTGCCGCTGGCCTGCCAGCACGACGCAGTTGCCCTTGTGGGCCTGCAGATCCTTCGCGCACTCGGTAATCCACTTCGGATCCACCCCGGCAGCCCCCAGCGCTGCCGTCAATTCTTTGCCGCCCTGCGGAACGCCCTCCGTCGCCAAGGCTGCCGCCAGGGCTGCCGCGATTGGAAACACCAAACTCGGCGGCACCCGCAGCCGATGGTCCGCGCTCGCGCCCGTCAGCGTCAGCAGGCTCTCCACCACGTAAAGCCGGCTCATCAGGTCCTCGCCCTGCGCCTTGTCCGGCGACTCGACCCGCCGCCCCTTGGCGAAGTCGCGGATCAGCCGGTGCAGGTCTTCCTCCGCCCCCAGGAAATCGCAGTCCAGGGACACAATCCGCTTGGCCTGCTCCAGCCGGTAATACGGCTTCACCGGCTTGCCGAACGCCAGCGTCGTCCCTTCCCGGTGAATGTCAAAGTCCACCGGCTCGTGAATGAACCACTTTGCCTTCGGCAGCCGCTCCGCCACCAGCTTCTGCAAGCGCGCCCGCGACGGTGAACTGCTCCGCTCCATCAGGCAACACAGCCCCGCCCCGCCCTTCGCCCCCAATTGCCGCGACAACCCGGTCAGGAAATCCAGCGCCGCCGCCGGCGGCACCACCTTGCCCCCCTGCTTGTACTGCATCGCCCGGTCCGGGTCATACAGGTCCAGCACCGACGCCTGCGCGAACCGGTCCGTTGACCCGTTGCTGTCCGGGTGCAGCGCGTTGCCCTCCACCTTCGTCGGCCGGCCCTCGTGCGACTTCACCACCAGCGGCATCGCCCCGCCGCGCGTCGGCATCGCCGTCGCGTAGTACTGCGGCACCCCGTGCACATACCCCTCCGGCTGCTTGCTGAACGGCAGGATGTTCGACTCCGGCCGGCGGCAGCCCGTCAGCCCGAACCCCGCCAGCAGGAACGACGCGGACATGATCTTCATGAAATGCCGCCGTGTGACCGGGTCTGCGAACTCCGTGGCCCCCGCCGGGAACTCGTTCTCCACCCATTGCCGGAACTCCGGCGTTTCCGCCAGCTCCTCGAGGCTGCGCCAGTAGCGCGGCCCGGTTTTCGGCGCAGGACTTGGAGGAGGAATCGCGTTCATCGGTGGCACGTGGAACAGTTTTGCAGCGACTGCACCCGCCAGTCCTGCATAAGCTTCTGGCCGTTCTTGCGCTGCAACTCTGCGTTCGCAGTCGGATTGTCACTCCACTTCCAGTTTAGGTCGGTGATCTTGTCCAGAGGGCGCAGCTTGGTTTCCGGGTGACGATGGCAATCCAGGCAGAAGGTCATGCTCAACGGCTGCGCGTGATGAACCTCATCCATCTGGTTGATCTGCCCGTGACACTCGACGCAACTGATGCCCCGGTTCACATGCACCGAATGGTTAAAATAGACATAATCCGGCACCCGGTGAATCTGCACCCAGGGAATCGGTCGGCCGGTCTCAGCGCTCTCACGCACCAGCGCCAGCCGCGGATCACTCGAGAGCACTTGCGTATGGCAGTTCATGCAGGTGGCGGCTGCCGGGATGTTTGAATACCACGACTTCTCGACCCCATTGTGGCAGTAGCGACAATCCAACCCCAATTGGTCCGCATGCACCGCGTGGGAGAAAGCCACCGGCTGAATCGGTTGGTAGCCCACCCGGGAATACTTGGGCGTCAGATAATACCACACCCCCGCGGTAACGGCGGTAGCGGTCAGCAGCCCGCCGATGAGAATCATCACCGGCAGACGATTAGTCCACTTAGGGAATATGGCAGACACGGCCTTATCTTGTTTCTTCCGACGCAACTTCCAACAGCCACCCACCCGATCCCGTGCAAAACCGCCAAAACTCGCATCTCGAGCTCGCTGTGACGGCGAAGTTCTTTAGCCCGGGAATTGGAGCTTCGCAAGGGGTGCCTGCAATATTTCTAACGATTTCCATATGGTTAATCGCCGCGATAAGATGAACTGAATGACAGATGCCCTCTCGCAGATATGCTTGCGAGGGGCTCCAGCTTCAGGCGTACGCGCTAGTGCGCTTGGAGGCCCGGGCTTGCGCCGCCCGACGGGGATCTTGCGCGGGATTGGATCGGGTTGCCAGCGTGTTGCCCCGGTGTTGCTAGCATCATTGGAGCATGATTGGAGCATGATTACTCCATGATTGGGCCTTGATTGCCCTGTCCCGGACCTCCTCAGCCCAGGGGCGCTTCCCGACTGCGCCTGGCTGGTATTTATAGTCCAACTCCGCCCAATTGTCGAATGAAAAGTCCTATAGAAGCGTCACGTCCAGCGCGTATGCCTGAAGGCGCGCGGGCATCTGGCCCGCTGGTCTGGCCCGCAACCCGCAAAGCGGGCAAGATGTCCGCGCTCCTCCGGCAGCTTCATGCATACGCGCTGCCGGTCTAGATTCCATGAGGCTTTTGGCTGGTCATCGGGCAAGCCTATGAAGTAAATTGCCTTACCCTATGCGCTCGCGGCGCTTGATCTGGCTTTTGTTGAGCGTGATGCTGTTTGTCACGGGGCTGTATATTTGGCGGTCAAATAGTCACCTCGCCTCAAGCCTCGCCATTACTCGGCCTTCCCGGTCTCCCGCCCCGCCCCCAACCGCATCAATTGCCGCGGAACACGCCATACACGGCGCCAGCCCCCACGGTCTGCGACTGACCAACACTGCCACTCCTTTCGGTGACCTCGTCCGCAGCCGCACCGCCATCCTGCTCGAAAACGCGCTGCTGGATACTGCCCAACCGCTGACCCTGCCGATCCCCGAACACCTGCGGACGCAGGGCGATCCCGGCGCATACATCATCCAATCCCGCATGCCTCTAGACGGAGCATTTCGCGACCGTCTGCATGAGGCCGGGGCCGTTATTGTCGCCTACATTCCCAACCAGGCTTATCTGGTCCGCGCGTCCCAGGCAGTTGCGCGGGTGTTGCAGGGTGACCCGCAAACACAGGCAGTTCTGCCCTACGAACCCTACTTCAAACTCAAGCCGTTGTTGCTTGCCCTGGCTGTTCAAGAACAACCCCTGCCGGCCAATCAATTACTTAACCTGTTGCTCTTTTCGGATGCTAACTCTGCAGTCCATGACGAGTTGAAACACCTCGGTGTGCAAGTCCTCGACCAGGAACGTTCGCCATTCGGGCCGGTGCTCAAAGTGCGCCTTGAAAACGCCACCATTCTTCCCGCCCTGGCCCGTCTTGCGAGTATGCAGGAATTGGAACTCTCACATGTCCGAGTTCTGGCGAACGACCTTAGCCGTGCCCGCATTGCCGTCGCGACTGACTCAACTATTTCCGAAAATTACCTCGGTCTGACTGGCACCAATGTCCTGGTCAATGTCAATGACTCCGGCGTTGACATGAACCACCCCGATTTGCAGGGACGGATTCTGTTCGATGCGCCAATTAGCGGTGTTGATTCCAACGGCCATGGCACCCACGTCGCCGCCATCATCGCTGGCAGCGGCCTGGAGTCGCCCAGCGTTACCAATGCCCGCGGCTCGGTCATGCCTGGCACCAACCTCCAATTCCGCGGCAAGGCGCCCGGAGCCCAGGTTTTCGCCATCGCGACCGAGGCCGACCCCGGGCCTGCCTCCGACTCCCGCCTCCAGGAGGCCGCTGCCCGCACTAACGCGTTCATTTCCAACAACAGTTGGCACTACGCGAATGCCAACACCTACGATCTTGCCGCCGCTCGGTACGATGCCGCGGTCCGCGACGCTCTGCCCGAGGTCTCCGGATCCCAGCCCCTGGTGTTCGTCTTCGGCGCCGGCAATGCCGGTAACGGTGCTGACGACGGCTCAGGCGGCGATCCGGACACCATCCAGTCACCCGCCACAGCCAAGAACGTTATCACCGTTGGCGCCATAACTCAGCCGCGCTGGATTACCAACGAGGCCTGGCAGTGCACGACTGTCAACGAGACCAATGTCTGCGTGACGAACCAACCCTGGCTGGCGCTTACCGCCACAAACGACGCCGTGACCGCCTTCTCCAGCCGGGGCAGCGTCGGAGTCGGCCTCGAAGGTGTCCTGGGACGGTGCAAGCCTGACCTCGTCGCGCCCGGCACTTTCGTCGTCTCGGCTCGCTCCGCGCAGTGGGATCAAGCTGCCTACTACGGCCCCAGCGATGCCTTCAGCACCTACTCCGAGGTCTTCAGCAATCTGAACGAAACGCTCGGGCCGTTCTACCGCTACGAATCTGGCACCAGCCTTGCCGCCGCCGATGCATCGGGCTTGTTGGCTCTCATGCAGGAGTTCTTCCAGAGTTATGGCCGCACCAACAGTCCCGCGCTCATGAAAGCCCTCCTGATCAATGGAGCGCGCCCCCTGACTGCGCCCGGCGGATTCCAGGTCAACAGCCGCACGAACTCACAGGGGTGGGGGTTGATCAATCTTACCAACAGCTTGCCTGTTGGCCTCACCAACGCGTTCGTGCAGGCTGCCGCACCGATGCAGATTTTTGACCAGGACGCCTCTCATGCCCTGGCGACCAGCCAGAGCCACACCCGCTTTGTCTCCCTTTTGCCCGAGGCCACCAACTGCCCGCTGCGGTTCACCCTCGTGTGGACCGATCCGCCAGGTAATCCTGTCGCCAGCCTCAAGCTTGTTAATAACCTCGACCTCGTTGTTACCAATCTTGACACCGGCGAAGTCTTCTTCGGCAACGATATTCTCCCTCACTGCAGCTTCAACCAACCGTGGGATGATGGCGCTCCGCCCAACCTGGACGCAGTGAACAACGTCGAAAATGTCTACCTCTCCCCACCGCTTGCCACCAACTACTCCGTCACTGTGCTGGCCCACAGTGTTAACGTCAACGCTGTCACCGCTCGGACGAACGACATCGTGCAGGACTACGCGCTGGTCATTGCCAGCGGTGATGGCCAGTTGGCCGACGCCCTAAGTGTTGCCGAGACCCCGATCAACTCCAGCCTTTCCTCCGGCATTTCATTCATCCCCAACAGTTTTGCTCCTGATCAACGCATATCCGGCGGGCTTCTGCCGGGGCAGCGGGTGGGGGCCAATGGGCCTTCGCCGGACGGCGTTACTATCCCTTTGCCCGGCGCGCCCAGCGGCGTTATCACCCTCGGCCTCACCAACCAGTGGCGTTTCTACATCCTGACCAATGACTTTGAGTACACAAATGCCGCCTTCCTCACCTTCCTGCCAAGCATCCTTTCATTGCCGCGCTTTGAGGCGCAGCAAACCAATCCTGCCCCGCCTGAGGCGGACATTGACCTCTATGTTTCCGCCGACGCGGGGCTAACGAACCTAGAGCCGCTCGCGGTGGCTGAGGCCTGGAATTCGCTTGGCCGAGGGGGCGTTGAAATGGTCGTGCTATCGAACACTGCGCCGGGCTTGTATTATGTTGGCGTCAAGGCAGAGAGTGGGCATGGCGCCGAGTTTGGCTTTGTCGGTGTATTCAGCGAATTGCCCTTTGCCGAAACCGATGCCCAAGGCAATCAGGTTCTGCGAGGCTTTCCCGCGCCGGCACTCATACCTGAGGGGTCTTCCAATGATCCTGCGTCGGCTTTGGTTTTTGGCCTCTCACCCCAGGCCATCCCGCTCCGTCGCGTGGTCGTTACCAATACCCTCAGCCACGAATCCCCAGCCGATCTGCTCGGCACGCTCAGCCACCTGGGCACTGCGGTCGTGCTCAACAAGCATTCTCCCTACCTGGCCGCCACCAACCAGTCTTTCGTTTACGATGACAGCAACGAGAACGATGTTCCCGGCGCACAGCACACGGACGGTCCGGGCAGCTTGCGCAATTTCGCCCTCAAGGATGGGGCGGGGCAGTGGCTTCTGACCCTTGCCAGCACCAATCGGCCGGGCACTAACGACAGCCTGGTTATTTCCCTCGAACCCCAACCTCCGCTCACCACTAGCGCCAACGTGTCAGTTCTCCCTGGCGCCTCCCGCGAAGACTACCTCGAAGTGCCACCCAACGCCACCAATCTGACGATTACGGTGGACCTGTTGGCAGGTTTTGGTCCCCTCAAGATCGAGGTTTGTCCGCTGGACGCCAGCAGCAACGACTGCCAAGCCGTGTGGCTGACTGCACCTGCCACCAGTTCCTCCATTGTGGTGGATAACTTCAGGAACCCGCCCCTAAACACGGGCGTATACGCCGTCCGGCTCTGCAATCAGGGCTCCGAGCCGATTGCCGCCACCGTGGGGGCCGCATTTATCCTTGAGTCGAGCGATTTAGTCCGCACGCTCTATTCCTCCGCGGGACTGACGCCGATCCTTGATGACGCGGTGTCGGTCTCGTCCATCTTCGTGACTCAGGCCAGCCCCATCGTTTCCGCAGAGGTTGGCGTGCGCATTGATCACCCGCGCATCTCCGACCTCACACTGACTCTCGTCAGCCCGGACGGGACAAGGGTCTTGCTGGATCAGAATCGGGGCGGTGCGAGCCCTGAGGGCATGGGGCTCAACGTCGCCTTGACCAACACCGTGTCAACCAATTCCAGCTATGGGCCCGAGGCCTCGACCAATATTATTTACACCCCCTCCACCGCCGGCACTGTGGCAATTGGCTACAGGTTCTTTAACGAAGAGGACACAATAAGCGTGTACTACGGGACCAACCTCACCCCGGCTAACCGCATCTTCGAGTCTCCCCCGGTCATCAACGATGGCACCTTTGAGATTGCTTTCGGTCCGGGTGACTCCACCGCCATCGCGATTGTTATTGATGAAGGGCGCCCTTTGACCGCATGGGATTATGATTTGACCATCATCAGTCCAGCGTTTCTCCACACCACCTTTACTGAAAACACCAACCTCACCGTAACACCGATAAAGTTCGCCTCGCCGCCGTTCACCAACCTTACGCTCGACCCCGTTACCCTCGCGCCCGCTGCCGGGATCTTCTATCTACCTGAGGAATCGCTCGACAAGCTGACCGGCGAACTCGCCCTGGGTGATTGGACGCTCGAGGTCGTGGACAACCGTTCCGGCGCTGCCGATCCGCCGCCCGCACTGCTAAGTTGGCAATTGTCATTCGTCTTCCAGGACGTCATGCCGCAACCGCGCCCGCTCGCCGCGCCGGTACCCCAGACCAATACGGTGGCTCCCGGACGAATCGAGTATTATTCCGTCCAGGCGCCACTGTGGGCCAGATTCGCCACCAACTCGTTGCTTGCCGCCTCTGCCCCCGTGAACCTCCTTTTCAATCAGGACATATTGCCTGCCGGCACGAACTCCACCCCGCCGGACTTCCTATTGCTCTCGGGCGCAACGAACGGCACCAGCATTCTGGCGCCAGATGGCGACCCGCCTCGCCTGGTGCCCGGCGTCCCCTACTTCCTGGGCGTGCAAAACACCAACAGCACCGCGGTGACCTTCGCGCTTGCCGTGAGGTTTGATATCACGCCACTAGTCAGCGGCGTCCCGGTAGCTTTTGACCTTCCGCCCGGCCCGGCGCCGCGCTACTTCTCCTTCCAGGTTGAAACCAATGCCACCGCCGCCGAATTCCAACTCCTCGGCTTGAGCGGGAATGCCAACCTGGTTGTCCGCAAAGCACCGCCCCTGCCGACCTTGAACAGTTTAGACTACGGAAGTTTCTATCCGGGGACCAACAGCGAGCAGATTATTATCTTCACTAATACTGCTCCCACCCCGCTCTCCCCCGGTCGCTGGCACATCGGCGTCTTTAACGACTCCGACTCGAACGTCACCGGCGTTGTCCTCGCCGCGGCCTACACCGATCCGGTGCCCGAAATAATCCCTCTCTACAGCGACAGTGCCTATGCCAACATAAATCCCGGTCCCGCCGGCTTCGCCGACTTCTACCGCTACCTCGCTTCCAGCGATGCCCGGCGTATCCAGTTTGAGATTGCACAACCCACCGGCGACCTGACCCTCGTCGCTCGCAAAGGACTGCCCCTGCCTACCCTGACGAGTTTCGACCTGCTCAGCGCCAATCCCGGCATCAATGACGAACTGATCGTGTTCTATGATTTCTCCAGCCCAATCCCGTTAAGCCCGGGCGAATGGTTCCTTTCGGCCGTCAGCATATCCGGCGGGCCAGCCTCTTACCTCATCAAGGCGACCGAACACCCTGCACCGAACACCAACATCGTGATCACGGGCATCCAGGACTGCAGCAATGGACTGTGCCTGACCTGGACCTCCGTTCCCGGCATCCGTTACCACGTGGAAGCAAAGCAGGAAGTAACCAATACGTTCTGGGCCACCATCTCGCCCACGATTATCGCCGAGGACTTCGTGACCACCCACCATGTTACTCTGCCGTCATCTTACCACTTCTTCCGTGTCGCCGAGGGCCTGGTGGTCACGCCTTATGTTCCGCCCGTCCCCATTACGAGCATTACTCTTTCCACGAACGGCGTGCGCTTGCAGTGGTCTGCGCCCACCAACAGCCAATTCCAGGCGCAGTGGACACCTTCGCTCGCACCTCCGGATTGGATCGCCTTTACGAATATTCTCACCTCCACCAATGGCGACTTCTCCTTCCTCGACGACGGCTCTCAGGGTGGCGATCCGGCCGGCTCGCGCTACTATCGGCTCCGGCAGTTGCCTTAGGCCCGGCTCTGTTGTCTAATGGGCAGAAGTCGAGTCCGTGAGCAGAACTTTCATCCGTATAGGCGGGGCTCGTGAGCACAACCTTAAGAACCTCACGTTGAACATCCCGCGCGACAAGCTGGTGGTCATCACCGGCTTGAGCGGCTCGGGCAAGTCTTCCCTGGCGTTCGACACCATTTACGCCGAGGGGCAGCGCAAGTACGTCGAGTCTCTTTCTGCCTATGCCCGGCAGTTCCTGGACCAGATGCAGAAGCCGGACGTGGACTTCATCGAGGGCCTGTCCCCGGCGATTGCCATCGAGCAGCGCAGTTCCGGCTCCAGTCCCCGGTCTATCATCGCCACCACCACCGAGATTTACGATTACCTCCGCCTGCTCTATGCGCACGTCGGCCAGCCTTATTGTCCGGAAACCGGCGTGCCCATTGTGCGGCAGACCACCAGCGACATTGTGGACAAGATCCTCGCCATGCCGCCGCGGACGCGAGTGATGTTGCTCGCCCCCGTAGTACGGGCCCAGAAGGGTGAGTTCCGCGACGTGATCGAGCGGCTCTCCCGCGAAGGCTTCGTCCGCGCCCGGGTGGATGGCGAGTTGGTCGAGCTGACCAGCGGCGTGCGAATCAAGCTGGACCCGAAACAAAGGCACACCATCGAAGCGGTCGTGGACCGCCTGGTCATTGACGAGAAAATCCGTGTCCGGCTTAGTGATTCCGTCGAGACCGCCCTGCGCTGGGGCGACGGTGTCCTGCTGACGTTGCACCAGGCACCGGACGCCGCGGCCTCACCCCCGCCGGCGTCCTGGGTCGAAACGCTTCATTCCAACCGCAACCTCAGCCCCGCGACCGGCAAGAGTTACGAGCCACTCACGCCCAAGCATTTCTCCTTCAACGCCCCGGCGGGCGCTTGTCCGGTCTGCCACGGTTTGGGCCAGAAGCTGGTCTTCGACGAAGACCTGGTCGTGCCCGATCCCGAGAAGTCGCTGGAGCAGGGCGCGATACTGCCGTGGCGGCGTGGCGGCAAGCGCATGGTGGTGTATTACAAAGGGCTGCTGCGGGGCGTGACGAAGCATTACCAGCAGAGCATGGAGGTGCCATACAAGTCATTGCCGGGAGATTTTCAGCGGGCGCTGCTGTGGGGCTCCGGGGAGACGGAGATTGAGTTCACCTTCTGGCGTGCAGGCAAGCTGAGCAAAGTCACCCGCCCATTCGAGGGCGTAATCCCCAACCTGCAGCGGCTCTACCAGGAGAGCGAGAGCGAATTTACGCGCAATCGGCTCAAAGGCTTCATGAGCCCGCAATTCTGTGACGCCTGCCAGGGGCGAAGGCTCAAGCCGGAGATCCTCTCGGTCACGCTTGGTGATATGGCCTGGGCCAAGCCGCGACCAGAGAGTGCTGCAATTCCCGGGCTATCCATCATGGACGTCTGCGCTCTCCCGGTCGAGCGGGCTGACGAGTTCTTCGCCGCTCTGAAGCTGACGGAATTCCAGGAAAAGATCGCCCACGACCTCATCAAGGAAATCCGCGCCCGGCTCGGCTTCCTCATGAACGTGGGGCTGGGCTATCTTACTCTTGATCGTGAAAGCGGCACCTTGAGCGGCGGCGAGGCGCAGCGCATCCGCCTGGCGACGCAAATCGGCGCCGGCCTTGTTGGCGTGCTCTACATCCTCGACGAGCCGAGCATCGGTCTGCACCAGCGTGATAACGATCGCCTGCTGCGCACTTTGGCGGGCTTGCGCGACCTCGGCAACTCGGTGCTCGTCGTCGAACATGACGCCGACACGATCCGGCACGCCGACTACATTCTCGACCTTGGCCCCGGGGCCGGGGTGCGCGGCGGCGAACTGGTCGCGGCGGGCACGCTGGCCGAAGTGCTCGCCCATCCCCAGTCGCTCACCGCCAAGTACCTCCGCGGCGAGCTTTCCATCCCGGTGCCGCGCCACCGGGCCAAGCCGTCCACGGGCCGGGGATGGCTGGAAGTGCTCGGCGCGAGAGAGAACAATCTCAAGAACATTGATGCCCGCATCCCTCTCGGCACCCTCACCTGTGTGACTGGCGTTAGCGGTTCGGGCAAGAGCACACTCGTGGACGATATTCTGCGGCGCGCCCTGTTCCGCAAGTTCTTCGGGTCCAAGGAACGCCCGGGCGCCCATCGCGCCCTCAAGGGCTTCGAGAACCTCGACAAGGTGATCGTGATTGACCAGACCCCGATCGGCCGCACCCCGCGCAGCAATCCGGCCACTTACACCGGCATGTTCAATCATATCCGCCACCTTTTCGCCCGGCTGCCGGCCGCCCGGATCCGGGGTTACGGGACAGGGCGTTTCAGCTTCAACGTCAAAGGCGGCCGTTGCGAGAAATGCCAGGGCGACGGGCTGATCAAGATCGAAATGCACTTCCTGCCGCCGGTCTATGTCACCTGCGAGGCCTGCAACGGCCGCCGCTACAACCGCGAGACCCTCGAGATCACCTACAAGGGCCAGAACATCGCCGACGTGCTGGACATGACGGTGGATGAGGCGGTGACGTTCTTTCGGGCCGTGCCGCAGGTAGATGAACCTCTGCGCACACTGGCGGAAGTCGGGCTCGGCTACATTGGCCTGGGCCAGCCCGCCACCACCCTCAGCGGCGGCGAAGCCCAGCGCGTCAAGATTGCCGCCGAGCTAAGCCGTAAGGCGACTGGCCGCACGCTCTACATCCTCGATGAGCCAACCACCGGCTTGCACTTTCACGATGTGGCCAAGCTGCTCGAAGTCCTCTTCAAGCTCCGCGCCTCAGGCAATACCCTGCTCGTCATCGAGCACAACCTGGACGTGATCAAGACAGCGGACTGGATCATTGATCTTGGGCCGGAAGGCGGCGAGGCGGGCGGCCAGATCGTCGCGCAAGGGTCGCCGGAAGTCGTTGCCAAGTGCCCGGCTAGCCACACCGGCCGATACCTCGCACCAGTTCTCGCGCGTCCATCTTAGAACCCAGCCCGATGAAGCGGCAGAAAGATCGCCTAGCCGGTGTTCCGGCCGCACGGCAGAGTCCCTCCTCGGCGGGGCTGCGTAGGGGCACGTGGGGCGGGCGGGATTGGCTGCTCTGCCTCCTGGTGCTGGCAGCTACACTGCTCGCCTACCAGCCGGCGTGGCACGGGCAGCCTGTGTGGGATGATGATGAGCACATCACCCGGCCTGAACAGCGGTCGGTCGATGGCCTGGTGCGCATTTGGACCCACGTAGGCGCCACCCAGCAGTATTACCCGCTGGCCTTTAGCGCGTTCTGGGTCCAGCACAAGCTTTGGGGCGACTCCACGCTGGGCTACCATTTGGTCAACATCCTGCTCCACAGCTTCTGCGCCCTGCTGTTCCTGAAGCTATTGCGCCGGCTGGAGGTGCCGGGCGCATGGCTCGCGGCGGCTGTATTTGCCCTGCACCCGGTCCATGTGGAGTCTGTGGCGTGGATCACGGAGCTTAAGAATACCCTCTCGGGTGTGTTGTGCCTTGGCTCGGCGCTGGCTTACCTGAACTTTGACCGGACGAGGGGGAAGGGTTCATACCTGCTGTCGCTGGGGCTGTTCGTGCTTGGCCTGACGACCAAGACGGCCATCGCATGCCTGCCAGGGGCACTGCTGGTGGTGCTGTGGTGGCGACGCGGCAAGCTGGATTGGAAAGGCGACGTGCTGCCGACAGCGCCCTTCTTCCTCGCGGGGCTGGGGGCAGGGCTGGTGACCCTGTGGGCCGAGCAGAGGATTTTTGGCGCCACGGGCACGGAGTTCCATCTCACGTTAATCGAGCGGTGTCTGCTTGCGGGTCGGTCGGTGTGGTTCCATCTGGGCAAGGTATTTTGGCCGGCGGAGCTGATCTTCATGTATCCGCGCTGGCAGATCAGCGCGGCGGCCTGGTGGCAATACCTCTACCCCGCGTCAGTCCTTCTGCTTTTGGCGGGCCTATGGGCGCTGCGCCGCCGGAACCGCGGACCGCTGGCTGCGTTGCTGATATTCGGCGGCATGCTGTTCCCGGCACTGGGCTTTTTTAATGCCTACTCGTTCCGCTACTCGTTTGTGAACGACCACCACCAATACCTGGCCAGCCTGGGGATGATTGCCTTGGCTGCCGCCGCCAGCGCGCGGTTCCTTGGCCGCCGGGGACTGTGGGGGAAGACTTCCGGCAACCTGCTCTGCCTGGCACTGCTGGGGCTGTTGGGAACTCTGACCTGGCGCCACGCTCGCGCCTTCGAGGGGGAGGAAGCTCTCTGGCGTGATACCCTGGCGAAGAACCCCGGGTGTTGGATGGCCCATCACAATTGGGGCGTTTACCTCTCGGCGCAGGGCCGGCTGGACGAAGCGGCGGAGCATTACCGTGCCGGCCTGGCGCTTTACCCCGATCACGAAGCCCACCTTGGCCTGGGCGCCGTGTTGGAGGCACAGGGCAAAACCGACGAAGCGCTGGCCCATTATCTGAAGGCGCTTGAACTCAGGCCAGACTACCCCGAGGCGCACAACAACCTCAGCAGCATCTTCATCAAGCAGGGCGACGCCCCGAAGGCGCAGCAGCATGCGGCCGAGGCGATTCGTCTGCGCCCGAACTTTCCCCAGGCCCATTTCAACCTCGGCAACGCCTACCACCGGCAGGGCAACATTACCAACGCCGTGGCCGAGTACGCCCTGGCGGCGCAGTTCAAGCCCGATTACGCCGAAGCGCACTACAACCTGGGCGGCGCGTTGTTCCTGCTTGGCCGCGCGGACGAGAGCATTGCGCACTTCGTGGAGGCGATCCGGCTGCAACCGGCCAATGCCGCGGCGCGCAACCGGCTGGCTTTCGTCCTCATGCGGCAGGGCAGGACCGCTGAGGCGCTCGCGGAATATCAGGAAGCCTTGCGCCTGGGGCCCGACTCACTCGAGGCGCTCAAGAACCTGGCCTGGATTCTGGCAACGCATCGGGATCCGCAGTATCGCCACGGCGCCCGGGCGATACGGCTGGCGGAGCAGGCCGTCCGGCTGACCCAGGGGAATGACGCGGCGGCCCTGGACGCCCTGGCCGCCGCGTGCGCCGAGTCGGGGGATTTCGCCCGGGCGGTGGCGACAACCGAGCGCGCCCTGGCCCTGGTTGCTCCTGCGCGCCAGGCCGGGTTGCGAGAGCAGTTGGAAGCCCGCCGCACCTGCTACCAGGACGGTCGTCCCTGGCGGGAATGAACCGACAGGCCTGCCGCGCAGCGCCCGGACAGGCCGCCCGCCCGAAACTCGGTTTGCCAATTCGGCTGGTTCTGGTAATCGTAGCGTGTGCGGTTCTTCATCCAGCGCAGCGAACTCCGCGACCTTTATGAGAAGGTCGCTGCCGGCCAGCGTATTTCCGAGGCCGAGGCGCTGCGGCTGTTCGAGAGCAAAGACCTGAACGCCGTCGGGGCCATCGCCGATCTGGCCCGGCAACGCAAAGTCGGGCGCCGGGCCAGCTATCTCCTCAACCGTTACATCAACTACTCGAACTACTGCATCCTGAGTTGCCAGTTCTGCTCGTTCGCCCGCAAGACACGCGACGCGGACGGTTTCCAGCTCACGGTCGAGGAGATTGTCCAGAAGGCCCGCGAGGCGCTGCACCTGGGGATCACCGAACTGCACATCGTTGGCGGGCTGCATCCGTCCCTGCCATTCAGCTACTACACCGACATGCTCCGGGCGCTGCGCGCGCTGGATTCCCGCCTGCAGTTGAAATGCTTCACGGCGATTGAGGTATTGCACCTGGCCTGGCTGGCGAAGAAATCCGTCGCCGAGACCCTATCCACCTTGAAGGAAGCCGGGCTGGATTCCCTCACCGGCGGCGGGGCGGAGATCTTCCGCCAGGAAGTCCGCACCGCCATCGCCCGGGGCAAGGAAACGGCCGCGGAATACCTGGACGTGCATCGCACCTGGCATCGCCTGGGGGGCCGCAGCACCTGCACCATGCTTTACGGCCATGTGGAATCGCTCGCCGACCGCGTGGATCACCTGCGCCAGTTGCGCGAGCTGCAGGATGAAACGCGCGGCTTCGCCGGCTTTGTCCCGCTGCCTTACCAGCCCGAGCACAACGACATCCCGGTGCAGAATCCGCCAACCGGCTTTGACACCCTCCGCACGCTTGCCGTCAGCCGGATCTACCTCGACAACTTTGACCACCTCACCGCCTATTGGGTGGGGCTCGGACTCAAGCTGGCGCAAGTGGCTCTGAGCTACGGCGCCGACGACCTGCACGGCACCATCGTCGAAGAGCACATCTTCCACATGGCCGGCGCCCAATCCCCCCAGCTCCAGACCGAGGCCGAGATGATCAAAGCCATCCGCGAGGCCGGCTGCATCCCCGTCCAGCGTGATACGTTCTACGCGCCCCTCAAGGTCTGGGACGGCCCTGTCCCGCGGGTCGAGCCCGACGACCGGCGCTCCCGGGTCCTGGAGAATAACCTGGCAACCGCATGACAAACTCCCCCGACGACCTCCCCAAGCTCCGCATGGCCCCGCTGGAAACGGCGGAGGAAGCGGCGCATCGCTTCGAACGCGAGCAGCGCGCGGCGGATCTGCAGCGCGAGAGCAAACTCGAGCATTCGCTGGCCCCCTTTCGCGTCGGCAATTCCGGCTACCTCAACACCGTTCCCCTGACGCGCGGGCTGGAGGAGCAGATCGTTTACGCCCCGCCCGCCCGCCTGGCCGAAATGCTCCAGCGCGACGAGCTGGACGCCTCGCTCGTCAGCGTGGTCGAAGTCCTCTTCAACGACCGATACGACATCCTGGACGGCATTGCCATTGCCTCGCTGGGGGAGGTCAAGAGCGTGCTGCTGGCGCACCGCAAACCGCTGGACGAGGCGACCGAGATCTACCTCGACCCGGCTTCGCTGACGAGCGTGCAGCTACTGCGGGTGCTGCTGGCCGAACGCGGGATCAAGCCGGAGTTCAAGACCCTGGAAAGCTACGACTTCGCCGCGCTGCCGGACTACGCCCTGCTCATCGGCGATCCGGCGCTGGATTTCGCCCTGGGGCCGCACGAGCACGAGATCTGGGACCTCGGCGCGGCCTGGTACGAGCTGACCAACCTGCCTTTTGTATTTGCCGTATGGGCCTTGCGCCGCGGCGTCGAGAACGCCGAGTTGCGGCGGCTGCTTCGCGAGGCGCGCGACTTCGGGCTGGATACGCTCGATACCATTGTCCGCACCCACAACAAGTACACCTACGATTTCCGCAGCGACTACCTGAGCTGGCACATCCATTACCATCTCGGCTCCGACGAGAAGCGGGGCCTGGCCAGGTTTATGGAACTCCTGCGCCGGCACGACTGCGGGCAGGTTTACGAGCCGCGCTTTGTGGCTTAGCCGGGCCGGAGCGCTGGACGCGAGGCGTGCCCGGCTTCGCAGGCTAATTCGAATTTTTCTCCTGGAGCCGTTGCTCCAGTTGTTCGCCCCACCGCTCGAATTCCTTGCCCCATTTGGCGTACTGCTCGGCGGTGAGCACCTTCTCCAGCTTGGGCGCGACCTCCTGGCGCAGCGCCTGTATCTTGTCGAGCTTCTGAGTCACCGAGAGGCTGGTGTCCTGGCGCACCTGGCGCAGCTTCTCCACCTGTGCCCGGTAAAGCGGCTTGAGCTGCTCCTTCTGTTCGGCGGTCAGGTTCAGCTCCTTGATGGCCTCCTGCACTCGCGCACCCGGGGCCGCGGGCGCCCCCGGCGCGGGCAACTGCCCCTGGGTGGTCTTCCACTTCTCGAATTGCTCCGGGGTGAGCACCTTCTTGACCTCCGCGGCGAGCTCTTCACGCCCGGCCTTGAACTTCGCAATCTTCTCCGCTCGCGAGAGGTTCTTGTCCTCGCGCAACTCACGCAGCTTCTCGGCGCGCGCGCGCATGATGGCCAGCATCTTCGGCTTCTGCGCCTCCGTGAGGTTGAGTTGCCGGGCGGTTTCCCGCAATTGCTCGCGCAGGGCGCCGGGCTCGCTGGTGTCGGCCGCGCGCGTGAACGGCTGGAGGCTGAAAATGGCGGCCGCGGCGGCCAGCGCCATCAAGGTGTGCTTATTCACATTCATAGTTGTCGTATGCTGGCAGACGGAATTTGAGTGCCGGAGGTTACCAGGTTTCGCGCGCCGGGGCGAGGAATTGCTTTGTTTTCACGAGCTTGACTTGCCAGAGTTCAGAGCGCAAAGCACGCAACGTGTGATGAGCCAGAGTGAATTGAATTTCGGCGCGGCCGAGTCCGAGCGGGGTTACACCCAATGGCTCGCCGCGCGCCGCGTGGCGGCAGAGGAACTGGCGCGGCGGATTCAGTTGCCACTGGGGCATCAAGTGGAGGTCTGGCTCTACGGGGGCGTTCGGCTGCGCGGGCAACTGCGCTTGCGGGAGGAGTTGTTATTCATGGATGAAACGGCCATCCGGCATCTGGAATTGGTCGTGGACGGCGGCGCCTTCGCCTGCCGGGAGATCGAATCGTGGGTGAGGTTGGATTGAGCGCGCGGCTGAAGATCATTGCGCGGGGCGCCGTCCAGGGCGTCGGCTTCCGCCCGTTCATTTACCGGCTGGCCACCGAGGCCGGTCTGGCCGGCTGGGTCAACAACTCGGCTCAAGGCGTATTCATCGAGGTTGAAGGCCCCCGGGCGGCCCTGGAGACTTTCCTGCTGCGTCTCGAGGCGGGCAAACCGCCGCGCAGTTCCATCCAGAGTCTCGAAGCCTCCTGGCTCGACCCGGTCGGCTTTGCCGGCTTTGAAATCCGCCCGAGCGAAGCCGGCGGGGCCAAAACGGCGCTGGTGCTGCCGGACATCGCCACCTGTCCCGATTGCCTGGCCGATATCTTCAACCCTCGCAACCGCCGTCACGGCTACCCGTTCACTAACTGCACCAACTGCGGCCCGCGCTTCAGCATCATCGAATCGCTGCCCTATGATCGCGGGAACACTTCGATGAAGGCTTTCACGATGTGCCCGCAATGCCAGGCCGAGTACGAGGCCCCCCGCGACCGCCGGTTCCACGCCCAGCCCAACGCCTGCCCAGTCTGCGGCCCGCGGGTTGAGCTGTGGGACCGGATAGGAAAGCCGGTGTCGGGCGGGCGCGAATCGTCTCCGCGCAGTGGCGCGGCCTTGGCGGCGGCTGCGGAGGCCATTCGCCAGGGGCGGATTGTCGCGGTCAAAGGCCTCGGCGGCTTTCACCTGATGGTCGCGGCGCACCACACGGACGCCGTGCGGCGCCTGCGGGAGTTGAAACACCGCGAGGAGAAGCCCCTCGCGCTGATGTGTCCTTCGCTGGCGGCCATCAAGGCGGTCTGTGAAGTGTCGCCATTTGAGGAGCGCCTGCTGCGTTCGCCGGAAGCCCCGATCGTCCTGTGCCGCCGCCGGCAGGCAGCGGCCCTGTCCCCGGCCATTGCGCCGGGCAATCCCAACCTCGGCGTGATGCTTCCCTACACCCCGCTGCATCACCTGCTCCTGTTCGCGCTGGGCTTTCCCGTCGTGGCCACCAGCGGCAACTTGAGCGACGAACCGATCTGCACCGACGAGCACGAGGCGCTCGAACGCCTCGGCGGCATCGCCGATTTGTTCCTGGTCCATAATCGTCCCATCGTGCGGCACGTGGACGATTCCATCGTGCGGCTGATGGCGGGGCGCGAACTGGTCTTGCGCCGCGCGCGCGGGTATGCCCCGCTGCCCATTCCGCTCCGCCCCTCGACCGGCGATGCGGTATTGGCCGTCGGCGCCCACCTGAAGAACAGCGTCGCGCTGGCCGTGGGATCCCAGGCGTTCATCAGCCAGCACATTGGCGACCTGGAGACTGACGAGGCTTTCGAAGCGTTCCGCCGGGTCATTGCCGACTTCCAGGGACTTTACCAGGCGCGCCCTGCGACCATCGCTGCCGACGCTCACCCCGATTACCTCTCCGCCAGGTTCGCCCGCGAACTCGTGTCGGAGGCCGGGCGTGCTGACGCCAGCGCGGCAGGAACAGCGCGGCCCACTTCCCCCCCCCCTCGACTCGTCGCCATCCAGCACCACAAGGCCCACGTGTTGTCCTGCATGGCCGAGAATGAGCTGGACCCACCCGTCCTCGGCGTCTCCTGGGACGGCACCGGTTATGGCCTCGACGGCACTGTTTGGGGCGGCGAGTTCTTCCTGGTGACGGGAACCGCCTGCGAGCGCGTGGCCCATTTCCGGCCGTTCCGTCTTCCCGGCGGCGACCAGGCCATCAAGGAACCGCGCCGAACCGCCCTGGGCCTGCTCTTCGAGATGTACGGCGAAGCCGCGTTCGGCATGTCCACCCTGGCCCCGGTGCGCGCCTTTGCGTCCGCCGAACTGGGGCCGCTCAAGACCATGCTGGCGCGCAACCTCAACTCGCCGCTGACCTCCAGCGTCGGGCGGCTCTTCGACGCGGTCGCCTCACTTGCCGGGCTGCGCCAGCAGGTGCGCTTCGAAGGCCAGGCTGCCATGGAACTCGAGTTCGCCCTCCAAGAGGCCGAGCCAACCGACGAAGCCTACGAATTGCCCTTCCGCTCCGATCACCAATCCAACGCCCCGGTCCGGGCGCCGCTCCAGCTCGATTGGCAACCCTTGATCGAGTCAATCCTGTCCGACCTGCAGCGCAACGTCCCCATCGGCCGTATCTTTGCCTGTTTCCACAACTCCTTGGTGGAGAGCATCCTCGGGGTCGCGCGACGGATGGGCCAGCAGCGCGTGGTGCTTTCCGGCGGCTGCTTCCAGAATCGTTACCTGACCGAGCGGTGCGTCCGGCGGTTGCAGGCGGAAGGCTTTCGCCCCTATTGGCACCAGCGCGTCCCCCCCAACGACGGCGGCATCGCGCTGGGACAGGCCGTGGCGGCAGCACTTCTGCCGCCAGGATGAACTTGGCCGGCCTCGGGCCGCGCTGCGGGGCTGCAATTGCATAAGTGAAATAGGCACAGTGGGTTACCCATATCTACCTACGGTGTGGATACGGTGTGGATACGGAGAGACTCCCTTGTGGACTGGGGCCCGATTCCGGCCAATACCAAACAGATTCGGTGAGCGCCCATATTCCGTATCTTCTGGAATTGCGCCGTATACGCGGCATTACTGTCGGAAGTGAGGCAAATACAGCAGGTTGCGCCAGGAAGCACCCGAGAGGTCACCAAGTCTTGGACTGCGGCGGGAAGCGAAGCGCCACGCCGCTTTCGGCAACGCAACTGTGCTCGAAGAGCAGTGCCGTGCTCATTCACCCTCCGCGGAGTTGCGATGGAGCACGGACACTCTGCCCCCAACATCCATCGTCGCGGCGGCAGGATACGACTCAGGGCAGAGCTTTAGCAGCTTCCCGGCCTGCGCCG
This sequence comes from Candidatus Paceibacterota bacterium, assembly GCA_035452965.1. Taxonomy (NCBI): domain Bacteria; kingdom Bacillati; phylum Minisyncoccota; species Minisyncoccota bacterium. The sequence goes on from DAOTCE010000002.1 coordinate 163,631, forward strand.
CGCTCCATGAGCTGTTTGAGCTTGTCGAGGTGTTGCTCATAGACAGCGCGAGGGTTGCAGTCGTGCTGTTTGCAGAGGGAGGCGGCCATGCCGACAATTTCGCCCATGGTGCCGCAGGTGCGCATGACGCGGACAGGGCCGAGGGCTTCGTGGGTGACGCTGATGTCGCGGCCGGCCATGAAGAGGTTTTTCACGTTGCGGCTGTAAAGGCAGCGGTAAGGGGCCCAGTAGGGAGTCGGGTATTTGCCGAAGGAGGCCCTGGAGATGAACTCCACGCCTTGGTGTCCTTTGTCAAAGGCGGGATCGGGCAGGTGCAGGTCAATGGACCAGGTGCAGGGGAAGGAGGCGTCGGGAAAGAAGCGGTTGGTGCGGAAATCGTCCCCGGTGAGGATGACGTCGCCCAGCAGGCGCCGGGACTCGCGCTTGCCGGCGATGAAGGCGGCCCAGTTGAGCTTGTGGTTGGGGAAGACCTTGTCCACGTTCTTGAGGGTGTCCCAGGCGCCGTACATGGCGCGAAAGTTCTGGTCGCGAATCCACTCGGCGTCGGCGATGGGGTCGCGGTCGAAGCCGCTCTCCCAGTACCACGCGCCCAGCTTGCGCAGCGGGTCTTTGACTTCCTTGCCGCCGGGCATTTGCCGCCCGGGGAAGGGTTTGTCGCGCAGATCAATCGCCCACGGGCAACGCGGGAAGGGGGCGGGGTCCTTGCCGGCGGCAAAGGTCATGTTCAGCGCGTTGGTGTCGTCGCACACGCACTTGGGGAAAGGCTCGGGCTGGCCCGTATCTTTGACGTGCCACAGGTTGCTGGGGCCCATGTGCCCCGAGAGCGTGGTGTCGGAATCCGCCCCGGCCAGGGCTCCGACCGCGCCGTCGCCGGTGCAGTCCGCAATCCAGCGGGCGGCCAGGCGTACGCGCCGGGCAGTGCGGATATGCTGCGCCACGACGGCCCGAATCACGCCGTCCACGGCCTCCACGGCATTGACCCGCTGTTCGAGGAGCAGGTTGATGTTCGGCTCGCTGCGGACCAGCGCCAGGCGGCGATCGTCTTCGTAGAGCTCGGCGGTGTTCCCCTCACCGTAGTGCGCGCGTTTGCTGGGCTCGAGTTCGGCGACAATGTCGCCGATGCGCGGGTATGGTGGCAGGTTGATGCCGCCGCCGAGCCAGACGCGAACCTCGGAGCTGTTGTTGCCGCCCAGCACGGGGCGGTCTTGCAGTAAGGCGACCTTGAGCCCCTGGCGCGCGGCGGACAAAGCCGCGCAAGTGCCGGCAATGCCGCCGCCGACCACTACCAGGTCGTAGCTCCCGCCGTCTTCCGGTGCTTCGGGCAGCCCGAGGGCCTGGCGGCGGAAGGCTGCGAGGGCAAACGATTCGTTGGGTGGCTTGAAGCCGAGGTCGCGGCAGAATAGAATGGCGTCGCAGCGACCTTCAAAGCCGGTCAAATCGTGCAGTGCGACCTTGGCCTCGCGGCCGACCTTCACTGTGCCGCCATCCTGCCAATGCCACGCCGCGCCTTCGGTGCCAAACGTGGTGGCCAGCGGCTTGCCATTGATCAGCACCTTGAACCGGCCCGGCGCTCCGGAGACCTTCCATGGCGCCACCCAATCGCGCGTGCGGACCCAGACGCGGTATTTGCCGGCGGCGGGGAACCGGACGGTGGTCTGCGCGTCGCGGACCGGCTCGCCCAAACCGTGGGCGAGGAGATAGGGCGAGCCCATTTGGTCCATGAACTGTTGGTCCACGACCCAGCCGCCGATTGCCGCGAACTGCTCGGCTTCGAGCAAAACGACCGGGGATTTTAAGGTCAGGCTGGCGGCGGGCAGGCTGACAGCGGCAAGCAGCAGCAGGAGGACCGGCAGGATGCCCGCCGGCCTGGAGGCGGTGGCCGGCCGCGATCTCGAGTGCCTGGTGATGCGTGAAATGTCCCGGGAGGCGGTGACAAGCTCGGTCTTCATATCGTTAATCCTTTTCACCCCAAATCCTGGGCGCCTTGTAGTCGGCGGTTTGGGGTTGGTTGCCAGGCGCGACGGCCTGCCTGGCGAGTGCGTCATAGCGGGCGCGGAGTTCCTTCACCTTGTCCGGTTGCTCGGCGGCAAGGTTGCGTTGCTCGGAGGGATCCTGCGCCAAATTGAACAGCTCCACGCCGCGCGGCTGGTCTTTCCGGGCGGCCTTCTTGCGTTTGGCCGGTGGGGGACTTACGTCTTCCTCGCCAACGCCGACCACGCCATTGACGATCAGCTTCCAATCGCCGACGCGGATGGCACCGCCTCGCGGCGTGGTGTTGAGCAGGATTTGGTCGTGGGGGGAAGGCTTGCCCTGGGTGAGCACGCCCAGGATGTCGCGGCCATCGAGCGGGAGCTTTTGTTCGAGCGAGGCGCCGGCCAGCTTCAGCAGCGTGGGATACCAGTCCACCATGTGCAGCGGCTGGGAGATCGCGGCGCCCGCCTTGATGCGCCCCGTCCAGGCGACGCAGGCGCAGACGCGTGTGCCGCCCTCGTACACGGTGCCTTTGCCGGAGCGGAGCGGGCCGTTGCTGGTGACGCGGCCCGGGGCGGGTCCGCCGTTGTCGCTGGAGAAGAAGATCAGCGTGTTGGTGCGAAAGCCGCGGGCATCGAGCGTGGCCAGGACCTGGCCGATAGCCTCGTCCATCGCGGCCACCATGCCCGCGTAGGTGCGGCGCGGTTCGGGGAAACTGGCGTACGGCGCGCAGTATTTCTCCGGCACCTGGTGGGGTGAATGCACCGCGTTGAAAGGAACGTAAAGGAAGAACGGTTTGTCGGCCGGTTGTTCGCGCAGGAGGCGCTGGGCTTCGCGGGCAATCAGATGGGTGCTGTAGCCTTCGTCGCGGCAGACGCGGTCGTCGCGGTGCCAGTCGAAGCCGTCGTCGCGCACGTGCGTGAAGTAATCCAGCGCGCCGCAGTAATGGCCATATTGATGGACAAAGCCGCGTGAGGTCGGCAGGTAAGCCCGTTCGTAACAGCCCAAATGCCACTTGCCGACAATGGCGGTGGTGTAGCCTGCGTCTTGGAGGACCTTCGGCAACAGCCTCTCCTCCAGGGACAAGCCGCGGTGCTCCCAGGGCTTGATGACGCCGACCTGCATGCCGTAACGCATGGGATAACGCCCCGTCATCAGCGCCGCGCGGGTGGGCGAACAAAGCGGCTGCACGTAAAACTGTTCCAGGCGCGCGCCGGCGGCGGCGAGCGTATCAAGGTGGGGCGTCTTGATCTCCTTGCTGCCGGTGAACCCGACGTCGGCGTAGCCGAGGTCATCGGCGAGGAAGAAGAGCACGTTGGGTCGGACATCCGCCGCGAAGGAGGCAACGGAGAGGAGGGCGAAACCAGCCACCAGAACGACGGAGACAAGGCGGAACACTTTCATAATTCGACGGCGAGGTTATAGGGCTCCGGAAACCGCCGCGAGGAAATTTTCGACCGGCGAGGCGGGATGTTGCGGCATTCCTCCAGCCAGGCCTGCGCGAAGCTCACGCCCGCGACGCAAGGGTTTGACGGGCGGCAGGTAATCGGCCTCCTGCTCTCAAGAAATTTGCCCGGCTGTCGCCAACTGCTCCCGTGCCGGGGTCATCAAACGGCGGCCCTGCTTCAGTTCGGCGCTGCGCATCGTTCGCGTTCGAACCAGACATAGAGCACGGGCAGTAACACCAGTGTCAGAAAGGTCGAGCTGAGAATCCCGCCAATCACGACCGTCGCCAGCGGGCGCTGCACCTCGGCGCCAGGGCCGGTCGCCAGGGCCATGGGCACGAACCCGAGGCTCGCCACAAATGCCGTCATCAACACCGGCCGCAGCCGCGTGAGCGCGCCCTCGAACACCGCCTGGTAAATGCGGTGGCCCTGGGCGCGCAGTTCGTTGAAGTAGCTGATCATCACCACGCCGTTGAGCACGGCGACGCCGCTCAGCGCGATGAAGCCCACCGCGGCGGTGATGCTGAACGGCATGCCGCGCACATACAGCGCCAGCACGCCTCCGGTGATCGCCAGCGGAATGCCCGTGTAAATCAGGAATGCCTGCCGCAGGCTGCCGAATGCCACGAAAATGAGCAGGAAGATCATCACCAGCGCCGCGGGCACGACGATCAGCAGCCGCAGGCGCGCCTCCTGCAGGTTCTTGAACTGCCCCCCAAACTCGTAGGTGTAGCCCTCGGGAAACCGAATCTGAGCCCGGATCCGCGCTTCGGCGTCGTTCACAAAACCCTCCACATCGCGGCCGCGCAGATTGATCATCAGCGCCACGCGCCGGTGCCCTTCTTCGTGCACGATCGGGTCCACGCTGGCGACGCTCCGGAACTCCGCCAGCTTTTCCAATGGCACCAGCCCATGCTCGCCGACCCGCACGGGCAGAGCGCGGATTTCTTCGAGGCGCTCGCGCAGGTTGCCTGCCAGCCGAACGACGATTTCGTGCCGCCGGTTGCCATCGTAGATCAGGCCGACGGTCTGTCCGGCCAGGGCCGTGCCGATGGTTCGGTTCACGTCGGCCGCATGCAGATTGTAGCGCCGCAACGCCTCGCGGTTGAGGATGATCTCCAGCACCGGCGCGCGGCCCTGCGCCTCGAACTCGACCTCCCCCGCGCCCGGCACCTGGTCCAGAATCGTTTTGGCCTGCGCCGCCAGCTTCTCCATCAGGTCGTAATCCGTGCCGATGATCTTGAGGGCCAGGTCGGATCGGACGCCCTCAAGCAGTTCGTTGAAACGCATTTCGATGGGCTGCGCGAAGAGGAAACTCTGATCGGGTAATTCCCTGGTGATTTCTTGCTCAATGAGCGCGGCCAGGGCGGACTTGGTGATGGGCTGGCCGTCCGCCTGGCGCCACTGCTCGCGCGGTTTGTAGAATATATAAAGGTCATTCTGGCTGGGGGGCATCGGGTCAGTGGCAACCTCGCTCGTTCCCAGGCGGCAGAAGACCCGTTCCACTTCCGGAATTTTCAGCAGCAGCCGCTCGGTCGCCATCTCCATTGCCAGCGAAGCATCGAGGTTCATGCTGTTGGTGCGATAAACCATGACCGTGTGCGAGCCCTCGTCGAGCTTGGGCACGAATTCCGCCCCGAGCTTCAGAAACGCCAGCACCGAGAGCGTGGTCCAGATCACCGTGCTCACCGCGATGAGCCAAGGCTGGGCAAGGACCAGCCGCAGGGAGGGCGCGTAGAGGCGCTTCATCAGGCGCACCAGTGGGTTGTCGGCTTCGCTCACTTTGCCGCCTAACAGGTAGGAGCAGAGCACGGGCATCAGCGTCAGCGCCAGCACCAGCGCGCCTCCCAGCGCCAGCATCACGGTGATCGCCATAGGATGGAACATCTTGCCCTCGACGCCGGTCAGGGCCAGTAGCGGCACATAGACAATCGTGATGATGAGCACGCCAAAAAACATCGGGTTGGCGACTTGTTTGCTCGCGGCGCCGACCGTCTCCAAACGCTCGGCCGGGCTCAGCACCCGGCCCAGTTCCTTCTGCCGCTCGCCCAACCGCCGGACGATGTTCTCCACCATCACCACGGCGCCGTCTATGATAAGGCCGAAGTCCACCGCCCCCAGGCTCATCAGGTTGCCTGAGACGCCGAGCCTCACCATGCCCGTGAGGGCGAACAGGAACGACAGGGGAATCGCTGCCGACACGATCAGCGCCGCGCGCCAGTTCCCCAACATCAGCAGCAAGACCACCACCACGAGGATGGCGCCTTCGAAGAGGTTGTTCTTCACAGTGGCCACGGTGCGGTCCACTAGGTCAGAGCGATCGTATTGTGTGCGGATTTCGACGCCGGGGAGCAGACGGGAAGCGACTTCGCGGAGGCGTTCGCCGAAGCGTCTTGCGACGATGCGGCTGTTTTCGCCGGCCAGCATCATGGCTGTGCCGAGGATGGTTTCCTCGCCGTTCTCGGTCGCCGCCCCGGTGCGGAAACGGGAGCCGATGGCGACGTCGGCGACGTCCCCGACCAGCAGCGGTTTGACGTCGCCGGCAAACTTGACTGGCAGGCCGGCGATCTCCTCGACGTTGCGCACGCGGCCTACCGTCCGAACGGTAAGCTGGTTGTCGCCGCTGTTAATGACGCCACCCCCGGTGTTTTCGACGTTCTCGCCCACGACCATCGCCAGGTCGTCGAACGTCAAGCCCGCGCGTTCCAGGTCGCGCGGGCGCGGCTGGATCACAAGCTGCTTTTCGTGGCCGCCGCTGGCGTTGATTTCGGCGAGGCCCGGGGTGGTGCGCAGCATGGGCTTGATGGTGAACTCGTGCAGCTCGCGCAGCTCGCGCAACTGTTCGAGGCGGTCGGCCGGCCGGTTGGTGGCATCGGCGCGCCACGCCACCGTGTAGTAGTAAATCTCCCCCAGGCCGGTGCTGATCGGGGCGAGCTTGGGGGTGAGGCCCGGCGGCAAGCGGTCGGCGACCGCCTGCAGCCGCTCGGCGACCAGTTGCCGCGCGCGGTAGATGTCCATGCCATCCCGGAAGACGAGCGTGACCTGCGAGAGGCCGAACTTGGTCAGGGAGCGCATCTCTTCGACCCCTTGAATGCCGGACAGCTCCATCTCGAGGGGCACAGTGACGGCCTTCTCGGTTTCCTCGGGCGCGAGCGCGAGCACCTCGGTGTTGACCTGCACCTGGGGGCTGGTGATGTCGGGCACCGCGTCAATCGGCAGGTGATAGGCCGACCAGAGGCCGATGCCGCAGGACACCGCCGCCACCAGCAGCAGAAACGGCCGCTGCCGCAGCGAGGCATCAATGAGACGGTGCAGCATGGCGAGTCGCTCAGCGCGCGACCAGGGAATCGAGCGATCTCCCGACGAGAACCTCCAACTGCTGCCGCTGATCAAGAGCCTCGTGGCGGGTCGCCAGCAGGGCCTCCAGCGCGTCCAGGTATTTCAGTTGCATTTCGACGTAGGTCGTCACCGGCACGGCGCCGAGCCGGAAATGCCGGTCGGCCAGCTCGGCGGCTTCGCGGAATTGGGCTTGCGCGTCGGGGCGCCACTGAGCCATCTCCACGAGGTGGGTGCTGAGCGCCAGCGCATGGTCAGCCACCCGCCGCTCGACGTCCCGCTGGGTAGCGCGCAGGGAGGCTTCCGCCTGCTGCTCGCGCGCCCGCGCCGCGTCGATATTGCCCTGGTTTCGGGTCCACAGGGGCACCGGCACGCTCACACCCAGGCCGACGATCTGCTGCTCGTCATTGGCCCGTTCCGAAGCAAAAAACGGCGTGAGGGTCACCGTTGGGTAGCGCTCGTTCCGGGCCAGTTGCACCCGGAATCCCTGCTGCGCCAGCTCGGCCTGGCGCATCCGCAAGTCGAAACTGTTCGTTGCTGCCGCCTCGAGCAGCACCGGCAGCGACGGCGCGTTTGTCGGCACCTCCAAGCTGCCTGTGAGCCGCAGCGGCGCTCCTGCCGGAGAGCCTCGCAACTGGTTCAGCTCCAGCAACGCCCCCTGGACCTCGCGCCCGGCCTGCGCTGCGCGGCGCTGCAGGGTGACGGAAGTCGCCTCGATGATCCGCTGGTCAAGCAGCGGCGTCACCCCCGCCGGGTCGCGCTGCACCAGCACGTCGAGCAATGAACGGAACCGCTGCGCCACCTCGTGCACCGCGTCGGCTTTCTGCTGCGCCGCCAGTGCCAACTGGGCTTTGGTCCGCGCCCGCGCCGCCAGCGACGCCTGAAACTGCGCCAGTCCGAGGTCGGCGAGTTCCACCTGCCCGTTGGCAATCGCCTTCCGCAAGGCAATGCGCCCCGGGTATTCGAAGGCTTGCCCCACGGACACTGACCACGCCGCCCCGTCGCCCAATGCGTGACCGCCGCGATCCCAGACACGCTTGCCGCCAAGGTCGGCCGACACCTCCGGGTTCTGCCACTGCGCCGCCGTCCGGCGGCCCGCTTTGGCCGCGGCAATTTCCGCGTGGTAGAACTCCAACTCGGGATTGTGCCGCACGACCGCCTCCACGACCGCGTCCACCGATAGCGTGTTCGCGGCCCCGTTGGAGGCGGCCGGAGCCCCCGCCCCGGAGCCCGGCGTCATGCAGCAGCCCAGGAAAACCAATGACCAGAATGTGATGCACCTGCCGTTCAAGTGTGTTCTCGAGGTTGTCATAAGCACTCTGCGATGGCCGGATTATAATGAACCGCCTTCAAAGCACCACGCCAAACCCATCCACCCCGACCCAGGCACGAGCTAATTGAGCAGGGTCAGCACTACCGAGCGCACGTCCATGACCTGCTTGCCGGGGACGGACAAGGCACGCAGGGTCATCAAGCCGCGGCCTTGTTTCAGCTCGACGGTGCCCAGACGCAGCGGTTTGAAGTCCTTCACATAGGATTCGCCCTGGCGGGGAACGCGGTCGTGCCCGGCACCGCTCAGGGGAGGGTCATTTGCCGGTGATACTTTCCCCTGCACGCGGCTCCCCGGGAAGTTCAGTTCGATGAGCGAGCCAATGTCCGCACCGGGACAGGTGTAGTAGATGACCGCTTCATATTTACCGGTCGTGGCTACTTCCACATCCCAGGTGATGCTGTCGTTGGTGCCCGTCCAGTTCTTGAAGTAGGAGCAGTTTGGCGCGTTCGCGCTGCGCTGGACGTTGCCATGTGGCACGCCGTCGCGGGCGGGCAATTGGCTGCCGGGGAATTGAGGATAGCCGACTGTGAAGGGGCGGTGGTGGTCCTTGAAACCGGACAATAGGTCGGCCATCCATTCCGAGCGGGCTGTGGACAGGCGGGAACTCACCTCGGGTTCGGCGGCGGAGATATCGTGGTCCTGGCCGGGGTCGGCCTGCATGTCGAACAACTGGTTGTTGTCGTCGAGCCGGTAACGCTGGGTGCGCACGCTGACTCTGCCGTTCCAGTGGGAGAAGACCATGCGGTCCGGCCAATCGCCGGCCCCGCCCGAAAGCAGCGGCTTGAGGCTGACGCCGTCGAGGGGTTTGGCGCCAGCCACCGGGATGTTCGCCAGGTCAGCCAAAGTGGGGAGCAGATCCACGGCGCCAGCAATCTGGGGAATGCGCGAGTTGGCCGGAATGTGCCCGGGCCAGCGGACCAGGAACGGGACGCGCACGCCGCCCTCGTCCGTCGAGGCCTTGCGCCCTTTCATGCCACCGTTCCAGCGCCAACCGTTGGGGCCGTTGTCGCTGAAGTAAAGCACGATGGTCCGGTCGGCCAGCCTCAGTTCCTCCAGCCGGTCCAGGATGCGGCCCACGTTCCAGTCGATGTTCTCGCACATAGCCAGCGCGGCGCGGGTGTGAGCGATATCCTCCTGCCGCGGGTTGCGGGCGCGCAGCTTGAGTTCGGCATCCGCGAACTTGCGATAGAAGCGGTCGGGCACCTGCATCGGCGAGTGGGGGGTGTTGAACGGGAGGTAGCAGAAGAACGGGCGCTTCCGGTTCTCCGCAATGAACTTCAGCGCGTGGTCGGTCAGATCGTCTATGATGAAGCCTTTGCCCTGGACCGGCTTGCCGTTGTGGTCCAGCGGCGGGTCAAAGTAAATGCCCCAGTGGCCGGAGGTGAACCCGTAGTATTCGTCGAACCCGCGGGCGTTGGGATGATACGGGTACTGCGTTCCGTTGTGCCACTTGCCGAACGCGCCCGTGGCATAGCCGGCGGCTTTGAAGGTGTCGCCGATGGTCTTCTCGTCGAGGTTGATCCGCTCGCCGCCGGTCGATACCCCGCGCACGCCGCTGCGCGGGTGGTAACGACCGGTGAGAAACTCGGCGCGTGTGGGCGAGCAGACGGGGCTGACGTAGAACCGCTCGAACAGCGCGCCGTCTTTGGCCAGCGAATCAATCCTGGGCGTGGCAAGGTTGGAGTTGCCGTTCACGCTCAGGTCGCCCCAGCCCTGGTCGTCGGCGAGGATGACCACGACATTGGGCTGCGGGGCGGGCGAGGCGGAGGCTGACAGTGGCGGCGTGGATAACGGTGCGCAGAGGAGGAGAACCGAAACTCGAAGCGGCCCCAAAGCGGTGCTGGCATGGCGTCGGTTTGGGGACCGAGGGCGGGGGACAGCAGTCTTATCTGACATGCGGTTCCATTGGCTCCGAGGAGAACGATCTCGGGCTTCGGGTTTGCTGGCCTGATCACCCCGGGAACGACGGCGCAAACAGGTCTGCGTTAGAGTCATGCGCGGCTTTACTCCGTTGCGGGCGTGCTCTTCATCTGTGGCCCTGGCGTGCTGCGGCCGCGGGTCTTGTAGTCTTCAAGGACCGTCTTGAGACGTCGGACGACATCGTGCTTCACGCCGTAGAGGTTTTGGCGCTGGGAAAGGTCCTCGCGCAGATTGTAAAGTTCACTGGAGAACTGGTTGGTCACATAGCCGCGCTCCTGCTGGAACCATTCGGGTTCGCCCGGGCGGTTCCTGCCGCGATTGCCGTCGCCGCTGACAGCGTCAATCAGCACCCAGTCGCCCTGCCGGATGGCAAAATCCCCACGGCCGCCGCGGAGCACGGTGGCTTCGCGAATGGGGCGTTCGCCCTTCTTGCCCAGCAGCGCGGGAAGGATGTTGTAACTATCCTCGCCGGCATTGAGTGGCACTTTCGCCCCGGTGAGCGCGGCGCAGGTGGCCATCAGGTCCACGAGGCAGATGGTCTCGGCGTTGGTGGTTCCGGCGGGAATATGCCCCGGCCAGCGCGCCAGGAATGGCACGCGGTGGCCGCCTTCCCAGATGTCGCGCTTGACGCCCCGCAAGCCGTCCATGCTCCGGTGGCCGTAGCGGCGGATGCGGTCATAGGCCCCGGGATCAACTTCCACGCACTCCGGCCCGTTGTCGCTGGTGAAGATGACGAGGGTGTTGGCGGTCTTGCCCGCGCGGGCAAGCGCGGAGAGGACTTCGCCCACCGCGCCGTCCACTTGCGCGACGAAATCCCCGTAATCGCCTGCCTGGCTGCGGCCTTTGAATTCGTCCGTGGGCACGACGGGATAATGCGGCGCGGTGAGTGAGAAATAGAGGAAGAAGGGCTTGCTGCTCTTTGCGGTGTCTTCGACGTAGCGCGCGGCGCGGCGGGTGATCTCCGGCAGGATGTTGGTGAGGCTCCAGCCGGACACCATCGGCCCGGGACGGTTGAACGCGCCCTTCTGGAGCGGCGCGGCCAGCGAGGGCAGCCCGACGGTGCGGTCGTTTTCGATGAAGCAGTAAGGGGGGAAGTTGGGCAGATCCACGCCGAAATAGTAATCGAACCCGCGCGTCGTGGGACCGTTTGCAATGGTTTTGGTGAAATCCGCGTTGCCGATACCATCTTCGCTGGCAGCGGGCAGATTGTCTTTGGTCGGCCAGTCCCAGCCCAGGTGCCACTTCCCGATGCAGGCCGTGGTGTAACCCCGCTGACGCAGCAGCGCCGGGACCGTGAACCGGCCATCCTCGATCAGCGCCCCGCCCCACGGCGGCAGTACGCCGGACTTCAGGCGTGAGCGGAAGGCGTAGCGGCCAGTCAGCAGCCCATAGCGTGTCGGCGTGCACACGGCGTCCGGCGCGTGCGCGTCCGTGAATCGCATGCCCTCGGCGGCCAGCCGGTCCAGGTGGGGTGTGGGAATCTTCGACTGCGCGTTGTAGCACCGCACATCGCCATAGCCCAGATCGTCGGCAAGGATGACGACGATGTTGGGCGGGCGGCTGGAGGCGCCGCGCGCGGGCATTATCAGCAAGGGCAGAACCAGAAGCCCGGCCAGAAGTTTGGTGATCGGGCCTATCACCATCATCTTGCGTGGCGGACCCGCAAGCTGGGTTTGTGTGGAGCCCGAGGCGAGCCACCGCCACCGGGCCCGCAGCACGAGCGAACAACTGAAAATTGCTGGCGACATTGTCTGCCTGAAAACTAACCACTTCTTCAACATCCCACAAGCCGCCAGCCATAGTGCGGCGAGAGCTGCCCGACTGAGGGATTATTCCGTCGCTGTTTGCGCATTTGACCTCCGCCATGGCTTCCCATAGATTCAGCGCTTTCTTATGAAGATTCTGGTATGTGACCCTGTGTCCCCCAAGGGAATTGCATTGCTGCAGCAGCGGCCCGAGTTCGACGTGGTGGTTCTGCCCAAGCGACTCTCGGAATCAGAGCTGTTGCCTGTCGTCAAAGACGTCGTGGCGATGGTCGTGCGCTCCGAGACCAAAGTGACCCGTAAAGTGATCGAGGGGGCGCCGCAATTGAGGGTGGTGGGCCGGGCCGGTGTGGGTGTGGACAACGTGGATGTCGAGGCGGCCACGCAGCATGGTGTCGTGGTGATGAACACGCCCGGCGGCAATACCATCTCCACCGCCGAGCTTTCGTTCGCCATGATCCTGAGCCTCGCCCGCAAGGTGCCCCAGGCCAGCGCTTCCATGACGGAGGGCAAGTGGGATCGAAAACAGTTCCAGGGAACCGAACTGGCGGGCAAAACACTTGGCGTCCTTGGCTTGGGCCGCATCGGCAGCGAGGTTGCCAGGCGCGCCCTGGCCTTTGGCATGCGCGTGAGGGGCTATGACCCGTTCGTGACAGAGGCGCGCGCCAAGGCGCTGGGGATTGACCTGCTTGGGGACCTGGACAATGTGTATCGGGACGCGGACTTCATCACCGTGCACATGCCGGTAACCGAGCAGACGCGCGGCATGCTCAACGCGGCGGCGTTTGCCAAAATGAAGCCCAAGGTTTGCCTGGTCAACTGCGCCCGGGGAGAAGTCATCGTTGAGAACGACCTGCTGGCCGCGCTGGATTCGGGGAAAGTCGCGGCCGCCGCCCTGGACGTTTTTGCAACCGAGCCACTGCCGGCCGATCATCCCTTCCGCAAGCACCCGGGCATTACGCTGACACCGCACCTGGGCGCCAGCACCAAGGAAGCGCAGGAGAAGTGCGGGCTGGAAGTCGCGGAGGTCATCGCGGGTTACCTGCTTACCGGAGAGGTGCGCAACGCCGTCAACCTGCCGTACTTGGACGCGAAGACCTATGAGCAAATCAAACCTTACCTCACCCTCGGCGAGAAGCTCGGCCGCCTGCTTGGCCAGCTTGCGCCGCCGCAGGTGGACCGTCTCCACATCACCTTCGGCGGAAAGGCCCAGGAGTTGCCGAACATTGACCCGGTGACCCGCGCCGTGCTGCTGGGGTTCCTGTCATTCGCTTCGGCGGTGAAAGACCTTAACAACGTCAACATTCGCAGCATCACCTCCACCCTGGGGCTGACGGTCGAGGAGAAACGATCGAACGAGCCGGTCACGTTCAATGAGTGGCTGCACGTGCAGGCCTTCCGCAACGGCGAGAAGGTGGTTTCCGCCGGCGGCACGTTCTTCGGCTCGCCCGACAATCCGCGCATCGTGCGGGTGTTTAGCCAGCCGACCGAGATTGTGCCCTTCGGCGTGGTGCTGCTGCTCAGCAACAAGGACCTCCCAGGCATGGTCGGCTACATGGGGACCCTCCTGGCGCGGCACAAGGTTAATATTGCCAGCATGAGCCTGAGCCGTGATACTGCTGGCGGCCAGGCCTTAACGGTTTTGAATTTGGATAGCGTGCCGCCCCAGGAAGTGCTGGACGAGATCCAGAAGAACCCGGACATCAGCAATGTCAAGGTGGTCGAACTATAGTCAAAAACGAAAGATCCAATATGTTATTTAACTGGGTGGCAACGCCACTAGTCCTGCTTTTCCTGGGGTCCGCGCCTTCGGCGTGGGGCGCCGCAATGGATCAGCCAGCCTCAACAAACGCCGCCGCGGCTTCCAAGCCGGCACTCAAGCCCTCGGACCTCTTCGGCAATGCCGTTGTGGCGAAGGGCAAGGGGGTCGAAGTCGGCCGCGCCCAGTTGGATGAGGAGGTCATCCGCATCAAGGCGCAGGCGGCGGCCCAGAACCAGACCATTGCACCCCAGCAGATGCAAATGCTGGAGCGGAGCGTGCTGGATCGGCTCATCCAGCTCCAACTCCTGCATGCCAAAGCCTCCGAGGCGGAGAAGTCGGCAGGCAAAGCGGTGGCCGAGAAGCGCCTAGAGGACGCCAAAACCCGCCTCGGCTCGGAGGAAGACCTGAACCGGCAGCTGAAACTCATGGGCGCGACCCGCGAACAAGTGCTCGCCCAGTGGACCGACAACGCGATTGCCGAGAGCGTGGTCAGACGCGAACTCAAGGTCAACGTCACCGACGAGGATGTGAAGAAGTTCTATGAGGACAACCCGGCGCGCTTCGAACAGGAGGAGATGGTCCGCGCCAGCCATATTCTCCTCTTAACGACGGACCCCAAGACTCGCGCTGCCTTGAGCGACGAGCAGAAGGCCGCCAAGCGCAAACAAGCGGAGGACCTCCTGAAACGCGCCAAGGCCGGCGAAGATTTCGCCAAGCTGGCCAAGGAGCACTCGGAAGACCCGGGTTCCAAAGACAAAGGCGGTGAATACCAATTCCCCCGTGGCCGCATGGTACCTGAATTCGAAACCACGGCCTTCGCCCTCCAGACCAACCAGATCAGTGACATCGTCACGACGGAGTACGGCTACCACATCATCAAGCTGCACGAGAAGATTCCCGCCCGGAAGCTGGAGTTTACAAAGGTAGCCCCCGACATCAAAGAGGGCCTGACTGGCCAGGCACTCCAGAAGCAACTTCCGGACTACATTGCCAAACTCAAGACAGAGGCCGGAGTCGAAATCCTGGATGAGAAGTTGAAAGCCGTCGAACTGCCCGCTATGCCGGCAGACGCAGGCCAAGCCAAACCCGCCACCAACTAACCTGCGATTTCGGTCCGCGGCGACGCGGGGCGTTCAAAGGCTTTCAGGTGGGCCGCTTCACCGCCAACTCGAACATCTCAGCCTCACAGACGATGGCACACACTGCCCCAACCTTGCTTTTGCAGCCTTCTCCGTAACACCCCGAGTTTACGGTGGCGGCACGGTGGTGCCCCGGTGTGTATCCCATGGGGAGCGCTCCCCATGGGATACACACCGTAGCATCACCGCACTAACAAGCCATCCTCCAGCCAGCCGCCAGCCAACGCCGGTGTGCGGAACCGGAGAACTATGCTGGGCCGCGTCTGGCCATCGAACTGAAGCGACTCGCTTGCTCGCAGAAGGCGAACTTATTTGCTTGCCGAGGGGGAATGGTAGGTTAACGCTGCGGCTGATGATATGGCTGTCCTGACGGATCTGGCAATTGCGGCAAAGCAGTCTGACGCAGCGAAATTGGAAGCAGTGCGGCCATGCGCAAAAGCCCGCCTTGGCGAGACATTCCCGGACGGGAACGACGCTTCTGCGAGCGCTCTTCACTCAAGCTCCTTGAGGCACCCACAAATCCAGCTCCGTCAACGCCATGGATGAACGCCGGTGCCCGAACCACGAACATGAAGACACGCATCAGGAACAAATCGCAATCTGGCGTCGCATGGACTGCGCGCATTCGCAGGCATCAGATTATGAATGGCAAACCCGAACATTTCCTCCGCGTCTGGAAATCCGCCCGCCCTCCGCGGGTGCCGCGCTTGCTTGATTTCATCAGAGTCGCTCTGGCGTTGGCGGCGGTGGCGGTCGCTGCGGGCGGCTGCCAGAAAGCTGCACCGACGCAACTGCCGCCGCCGATCGTTCAAGTGATGAACGTCAGCGCGACCAACGTGACGATCCCCGTCGAGTTCATCGGGCAGCTTGATTCGCCGCAGAACGTCGAGGTGCGCGCGCGGGTGGAGGCGTTTGTGGACAAGATGCTGTTCATCGAGGGAACGGAAGTTAAGCAAGGGGACCCACTGTTCGCGCTGGACAAGAAGCCGTTTCTGGAACGGCTGGCCGCCGCTGAAGGCTCCCTGGCCGAGGCCAAGGCGGCGTTGAACAAGTATGAGAAGGACGTGGCCCGGCTCACCCCGCTGGCCACGAATCGAGCCGTACCCCAACAGGACCTGGATAATGCCCTTGCATCCGTGGACGTGGGCAAGGCGAGCGTGATCTCGGCGGAGGCGCGGGTGCAATCGGCGCAATTGGATTTGGGGTACTGCGATGTGCGGGCGCCAATATCCGGGCTGATCGGGGCCAAGCAGGTGTCCATCGGCGAGCTGGTGGGCAAGGGGACGCCCACGTTGCTGGCCACGATCTCAACACTGGACCCGATCTGGTTTTACTGCAGCGTCAGCGAGGTGGAATACCTCCGGGCGGAGCGAAGGGCGGTGGAAAGCGGGCAAAGAATTGGGGATCTCCCGGTGACGTTGGTCCTGGCCGACGGTTGGGAGTTGCCGTATCCAGGCAAGTGGGTGTTTCTGGATCGCGCCGTGGACCCGACCACGGGCACGCTCCGGCTGCGCGCGGAGTTCCCGAATACGAAGAAGGTGCTTCGTCCCGGCATGTTCGCTCGGGCGCGGGTCAACATAAAGATCGAGAAGGAGATCATTGTCATTCCGGAACGGGCGGTGCAGGAGTTGCAGGGCAAGAGCTTCGTGTGGGTCATCGGCGCGGATAACAAAGCGACGCAACGGCCGGTCAAGGTGGCGATCCAGGTCGGGGAGCGCCTGCTCCTCCTCGAGGGCCTCCAAGCCGGCGAGCGCATCGTGGTGGAAGGACTCCAGAAGCTGCGCGATAGGGGGCTGGTCCAACCGGTGACGGCGGAGCAGTTGGCGCAGGCCGCTGCGGCCCAGAAAGCGGCTGCGTCCACACACGGGAAGGAGTAGCGGCATGGCTGAATTCTTCATTCGGCGCCCCATCGTGGCGATGGTGATCGCCATCCTGACAGTGATCGTCGGGCTGGTGACCCTCCAGCGCCTGCCCATCTCCGAGTATCCGTCGGTCAGCCCGACCATGATCCAGGTCACGACCACTTACCGCGGGGCCGCCGCCGAGGCGGTCATGGAGTCGGTGGCCACGCCCCTCGAGTCAAAGATCAACGGGGTGGACAAGCTGCTCTACCTCCAGTCCTACAACGCGAACGACGGCAAGATGGCGCTGAATGTGTATTTCGACGTTGGGACTGACGTGGACATCATGCAGGTCAACACGCAGAACCGGGTCGGCCAGGCGGAGGCGCAGTTGCCGGACGCGGTGAAACGCGAAGGCGTAGTCGTCAACCGCTCCAGCCCCGACATCCTGATGGTGGTCGCGCTTTGCTCCCCCACGAACACCTACGACGCCGTCTTTCTCGCCAATTACTGCGACATCAACCTGGTGGATGCCATCAAACGCGTGAAAGGGGTTGGCGACGTGAAGAACTTCACCGCCCAGGATTACACGATGCGCATCTGGTTGCGGCCCGACAAGCTCGCGCTTCTGGGCATAACGCCCTCGGACATTCAGAGCGCCATCAAGGAGCAGAACGCGCAGTCGCCGGCCGGCCGGATCGGGGCCGAACCCGCGCCGTTCGGCCAGGAGAGCCAGTTCAACGTCCGCGCGCTCGGCCTGCTGAAGGATCCCAGGGAGTTTGAGGAGATTATCATTCGCGCCAATCCGGATGGTTCCCAGGTCAAAGTCAAGGACGTGGGGAGGGTGGAACTTGGCGCGCAAACGTACGACCTGCGCGCGCGGCTGAACCGATCGCCGGCGGGCGCCATCGGCATCTACCTGGCGCCGGGCGCCAATGCGATCGAAACGGCGGATAACGTGAGGAAGGTCCTCGAGGAGGCCAAGCAGCGCTTTCCGCCGGACATGGATTACGACATCACGCTCGATTCCACCCTGCCGATCAAGGCCTCGATGGAGGAGATCGTCCACACGCTGTTCGAGGCGGTGGTCCTGGTGCTCATTGTCGTCTACGTGTTCTTGCAGAGCTTCCGCGCCACCATCATCCCGATGTGCACCGTGCCGGTCTCCCTGCTGGGCGCGTTCATCATGTTCCCGGTGCTGGGTTTCGGCGTCAACGTGCTGACGATGTTCGGCTTGGTGCTGGCCATTGGCATCGTGGTGGACGACGCGATCGTCGTCGTCGAGGCGGTGCAGCACCATATCGAGCATGGGAAGACCCCGGTTGAAGCGACGCGCCAGGCGATGAAAGAAGTGTCAGGGCCGGTCGTGGCCATCGGTTTGGTCCTGTGCGCCGTGTTTGTGCCGGTGGCATTCATGGGCGGGGTGACCGGCCAGCTTTACAGCCAGTTCGCGCTCACCATCGCCGTGGCGGTAATCTTCTCGGTCATCAATGCGCTGACGCTCAGCCCCGCGCTGTCGGCCCTGTTGCTGCGGAAGCCGCAGCCCGGGCGTGGGCCGATCGCCAAGTTCTTCCAGTGGTTCAACCGCATGTTCGAGTGGTTAAGCGACCGCTACGGCGCGATCGTGGGCGGATTGGCCCGCAAGGCCGCGCGCTCGATGCTTCTGCTGGTCGCGGTGGTCGCCGGCATCTGGGTGATCGGGAAGTTTGTGCCGGGCGGTTTCATACCGGACGAGGACAAGGGGTTTCTGTTCGTGGCGGTGGAACTGCCAGAAGGGGCCTCGTTGCAGCGCTCGGACGAGGCGCTCAAGCGGGTGGAGGGCATTGTTTGTAATACCGAAGGGGTCCGCTCCGCGGTCGGCCTGGCCGGCATGAATATCCTCAACTCGTTGAATGTCCCCAACGCTGCTCTCATGTTCGTGGGGCTCCAACCTTGGGAGGAACGCAAAGCGCCCGGCTTGCACGCCCGCGCCATCGCCCGCGAGTGGAACAAAAAGTTCTTCGCCATCCCCGGCGCACGCGCCTTCGCTTTCGGACCGCCGCCACTGCCGGGTTATGGCAATATATCGGGCTTCACCATGCAGCTGCAGGACCGGTCGGGCGGCGGGATTGCGCAGTTGGCCCATTATATCCAGCAACTCACCGCGGATGTCGCTCAGCGGCCGGAAATTGGCCGCCTCAGCACCACCTTCAACCCGGCGACACCGCAGGTGAAGGTCGAGCTGGACCGCGAAAAGGCGCGGACGCTGGGGGTGCCGGTGGATAGCGTATTTGCCACGCTGCAGGCCTACTTGAGCGGGCTGTACGTGAATGACTTCGTTCGCTTCGGCCGGGTCTACAAGGTATTCCTGCAAGCCGAATCAAAGTTCACCGACAAACCGGACGACATTGGCCAGTTTTATGTCCGTAATAACAGCGGCAAGATGGTGCCCTTGAGCACCCTCGTGAATGTCAGCAAGATGTCTGGCCCGAACTTCGTCACCCGCTTTAATCTTTATAATTCCGCGGAGATGATGGGCGCGCCGGCGCCGGGCTACAGTTCCGGTCAGGCGATCAAGGCCATCGAGGAGGTCATGAAATCGATGCCTGGCGAAACCGGTTACGAATGGTCCGGCTTGACTTTGCAGGAGAAGAAATCCGAGGGCCAGGCCTCGATCATTTTCGGCATGGCGGTGCTGTTTGTATTCCTACTGCTGGCGGCTCAATACGAAAGCTGGAGTCTGCCCTTCTCAGTGCTGCTCGCCACGCCAACCGTCGTGTTCGGCACGCTGATCGGCATGCTGGCGCGACAGTATGACCTCAATGTGTACGCCCAGATCGGCTTGGTCATGCTCATCGGGCTGGCGGCCAAGAACGCGATTCTGATCGTCGAGTTCGCCAAGATGCGGCGCGAGGAGGGCAAAGCGATATTGGATGCGGCGGTGGAGGGATCGAAACTGCGGCTGCGGCCGATTCTCATGACCTCGTTTGCTTTCATTCTCGGCTGCGTGCCGCTGATGCTGGCCTCCGGGTCGGGGGCCGCCGCGCGGAGCACGATGGGGACTGGCGTTGTGTTCGGCATGACCATCGCCACCGCTGCGGGCCTGTTCATCATCCCGGTCTGCTACGTGTTTGTGCAGACCCTCTCCGAGCGAGGCAAGCAGCCGAAACCTCTTGATACCTCGCCAGCCACGGCTGCCGCGCACGCGGAGAAAGGAGAGCCGCATTAATGAAACGGGCCTTCATTCGAATCTCCAACTGCGCATCTCGGATTTCCAGCACGGCCCCTTTGGAGTCCATACTGCCTCTTACCCTGGCCGCGGCACTGGCGGGCTGCGCCGTAGGCCCTGATTACAGGCCGCCCAACGTGAACACACCCGCCGCCTACCGCCTGGCGGATTCGGACCCCAACGCGCTTTCCGGCACGAATTCCTTCGCCGACCTCGGCTGGTGGGAAATCTATGACGATCCGCAACTTGTGGCGTACATCGCCGAGGCGCTCACGAACAGTTGGGATGTGAAAATCGCCGCGGCGCGCATCTTGCAGGCTCAAGCCGCCGCCCGCATTACGCGTTCCCAGTTCTTTCCGACCGTCAGCGCCGCCGGCGATCTCGTTACCAGCCGTGCTTCTGAACGCGGTCCCAGCCCCATCCCCAGCAGTCTGGACCCGCAGGCTGAATTCGGCGACACGTTCGTTTCCATGCCGAGCTACGAGGTGGACCTTTGGGGCCGCATCCGCCGCGCTAACGAGGCCGCCCGCGCCCGCCTCCTCGCCACGGAAGACGCCCGGCGGACCGTGTGCCAGACCCTCGTCGCCGAGGTTGCGGCGACCTACTTCCGGCTGCTCGAATTCGACCTTGAAGTCGAGATCGGCCGGCACAGCTACACCAGTCGCACCAACTCGCTCGCGCTCACCGTAACCCGCGAGGAAGGCGGTGTCGCCTCGCTTCAGGATGTCTATCAGGCAAAGGTACTGGTCGCGACAGCGGAAGCGGCCATCGTCAGTGCGCTGCGACAGAGAGAGCAGGCAGAGAACGAGCTTAGCATCCTCCTGGGTCGTAATCCGGGCAAGATCGACCGCGGCATCCCGCTGGCAAAACAGCCGTTGCGGTCGCATGTGCCGGCCGGTCTGCCGTCCTCGCTGCTCGCGCGCCGACCGGACATTCGCGGCGCGGAGCAGCAACTCATCGCCGCCACCGCCGACATTGGCCAGGCCAGGGCAGCCTTTTTTCCGCAACTCGCACTTACCGGCATCTACGGCTACCAGACCACATCTCTTTCCGATCTATTCAGCAGCCCGGCGCGGACCTGGCAGTTCGGGCCATCGGTTACGATGCCGCTCTTCACGGGCGGACGCTTGCGCGGGGAACTGAGCCAGGCCAAAGCCCGCTTTGACGAGACTCTGGCGATCTACCAGCAAACGGTGCAGGGCGCGTTTCGTGAAGTGTCGGACGCACTCATTGCCTATCAACGCACCCGGGAATTCTTCGCCAAGCAGCGGGACCTCACCGAGGCGAACCGTGGCGCGGCGAAACTCGCCGGCATCCGGTACGAAGGCGGCGTGACGAGTTATCTGGAGGTTCTTTACAACGAGCAGCAACTGTTCGACACCGAGTTGGGCCTGGCCCGCGCGCGCCTCGATGAACTCCTAAGCGTGGTTCAGCTCTACCGCGCCCTTGGCGGCGGTTGGCAGGCACCGGCCCAAGCGGCTCAAGCCAAATCCGGCAGCCGCTAGATTCCCAACTGGATAACTTTTCGCCATGCACACGTTGCTGCCACATCACAAGACCAAGATCGTTGCCACCATTGGGCCGGCTTCGGAATCGCCGGAGATGCTGGAGCGCCTCATCCGCGCCGGCCTGAACGTGGCGCGCCTCAATTTCTCGCACGGCGCCTTTGGCGGCCACGCCGAGCGGATCGCCCGCATTCGCGCCGCGGCGAAAGCCGCCGGGCGGCGCGTCGCCATCATGGCCGATCTGCCGGGGCCCAAGATGCGGGTGGGCAGGATCGAGCCCGAGCCGATCGAGTTGCGCCCGGGCGAGAGCTTCACGCTGACCAGCGAGGACATGGTCGGCAGCCTGCGGCGGGTCTCGATGAGCTTTGCGCGACTGCCCAAGGTGGTCAAACCGGGCGACCAACTCTTCCTCAACGACGGATTGGTGCAACTGATTGTCGAACGCGCGGCGGGCACCGAGGTCCACTGCAAGGTCGCGGTCGGCGGCGAGCTTCGTTCCAGAAAGGGCCTCAATTTGCCGGGCATTGATCTGGGCATCAGTGCGTTCACCGAGCACGACCGCGCGTGCCTGGAGTTTGCCCTCCAGGCGGGCGTGGACGCCGTGAGCCAGTCGTTCGTGGAAACCGCTGCGGACATTGAGGCCGTGCGCACTGCGGCTGCGGCCATCGGCAAACAGCCTTTCGTCATTGCCAAGATCGAACGGGCAGGCGCGCTCCGGCACTTCGACGAGATCCTCAAGGCGGCCGATGGCATCATGGTGGCGCGCGGCGACCTCGGGGTGGAGGTGCCCATCGAGGAAATGGCTACCTTGCAGAAAAAGCTCATCGCCGAGGCCAGCCAGGCGGGCAAACCGGTCATCACCGCTACGCAGATGCTCGAATCCATGGTGTCGAGCCGTCTGCCGACACGCGCCGAAGCCACAGATGTGGCCAACGCGATTCTCGACGGAACCGATTGCATCATGCTCTCCGGCGAGTCAGCAGTGGGCAAGTATCCTGAGGAAGCCGTGGCCATGCTGGCGAGAATTGCGGTGTTCACGGAAGCCCATCGGCCACCCACACGCCTGATCGACCTAAAGGGGCCTGGCAGCCATCGCCAGCCCGCGACGGCGGCTGAAGCAATCGCCTCGGTGGTGGAAAATGCGCTGGAGACGGTCCCGTGCGCCGCCGTGTTTGTGCCTACCCGGACCGGCACCACGGCCCGAATGATCTCACGCTTCAATCCACCAGTCTGGATCGTCACCTTGAGCCGGGATGAAGCTATCTGCCAGGGGCTGGCTTTCTCCTACGGCACTCACCCCGTCCAAGTAGCCGAGGATCCGGAGGGCTGGGGCGACTTCGCCCGGCGGTGGCTTCGTGAACACCAGATCACCAGTCCGGTTGCTATGCTGGTGGCCGGACCGTCCACGCGTAATCCGGAGGCCAACTACCGCATCGAATTCCTGCGGACGGGCATGGGGCCGGCAAAGTCCCCATCCTAGCCGGAACACTTCACACCTGCGAGGGCGGGCCGCGGGCATCCTGCCCGCTTACACGGGTAGCGTGCTCCAAAGCTTGCCACAATCTGTATCCCTTGTGAACTAAGGCTAGCCAAGGCCCGGAACAAACCCTATCCTCTTCCCATCCCTTTTATTCTTAAACAAAATAATCTGTAAGAGATACAACAAAGAAAGACCATGATAGTCACCAGTGCCCAACTTTTCCGGGTTGCCTATGGCAAATACGCGATCGGAGCTTACAACATCAACAACGCCGAGCAGGCTATGGGCCTGTTCAAAGGCTGCCTCGCCAGCCAGGCGCCTTTCATCATTCAGATCTCCAAAGGCGCCCGCAAGTACACCGACAAGCGCATGCTGGAAGCCATTATCCGCTCCGCCGGCGAGATCTTCCCCGATGCAATTTTCGCTGTGCACCTCGACCACGGCGACGAGGAGAGCTGCTATGACTGCATTGACTCGGGCTTCTATAGCTCGGTGATGATTGATGCCTCGCACGATCCCTTCGAGCAGAACGTCGCGATCACCAAGCGTGTCGTGGATCGCGCCCATGCCAAGGGAATCAGCGTCGAGGCTGAATTGGGCATGCTGGGCGGCGTTGAGGAGGACATCAAGGTTGAGGAAGGCAACGCTTGCCTGACAGATCCCGCCGAGGCCGAGCGATTCGTCAAACTGACCGGTTGCGATTCGCTGGCCTGCGCTATTGGCACCAGCCACGGCGCCTTCAAGTTCAAGGGCCGACAATCCCTCCACTTCGACGTGCTCGAGAAGATCAAAGCCCGGCTTCCCGGCTTCCCGTTGGTCATGCACGGCAGTTCCAGCGTCCCCAAGACAGAAGTTGACCGCATTAACGAAGCGGGGGGCAAGATCGCCGGTTCCATGGGTGTAGACCCCAACGAGTATCTCCCCGCCGCCAAGCTTGGCGTCACCAAGGTTAATATTGACACCGACGGCCGCCTGGTCTGGACACGTGTCCATCGCGAGTTCTTCCGCGACAAGCCGGCCGAGTTCGACTTTCGCCCGCCGGGCAAGATCTTCATCGAGGAATACTCCAAGTTCATCGCCAGCCGAAACCAGTTACTCGGCTCGGCTGGACAACTCGGGGCGGTCCGCGCCGCCGTGCAAGGATAAGCCTTTGGGGCCTGCTGGCTCCACCACTCCTGTCAAAGGTGAGGTGACCAATAGCAGGGCCTGAGCTATTTGCTTCACGGTCGGCAGCGGTAGCGGGGCGGCCTGTAGATGTTGTTCGGACGCTTCAAGGCGCAGGCCACCCAGCGCCAGCATCGTCTCGTGAACCTCGGGTAGTTCACGCGGCCCAAAGGTTGTAGTCAGGCGCTTAGACCAGCTTGGTTTGGCCGGGTATGGCGACTGGATAAAGCCCGTCGGCGCCTGGTTTCACCGGCGGCTCGGTGTCCATCGTGATCTCGCCCGCCGGTGGGAACGCAAACTTGGAATCCAGGGCTTCCTGCCATGTGATCTTCCGCCCGGAATAGACCACGATTTGGCCCAGGACGGCCGCCAGGGTCGAGTCGGCCAGAGTCTTCGCGCGCTGAAAGGGCCTGCCGGCGCGGATGGATTGCAGGAACTCCAGGTGTTCCTGTTCGTAGGGCGACTTCTTTGATAAGGCAGCATCCGCGCGCCATGTCATTTTGCCTTTAAGATCGGTGAAATGCGGACGGTCGAAGGCGGCGAAGTGGCAGCGGCCTTTGGTCCCGTGGAAGATGTCGTGGTTGTAGCCGTAACAGCCGACGGCGGTCCGGCAGGAACCGTAGATGCGGCGGCCGTCGGGATACTCGTAGGTGACATGGTGATGATCGAACGAGGTGCCCATGGAGGTCTGGAAATGCGTCGAGCGCCCGCCCATGCCATAGGCCGCCTCCGGCATGACGTCGCCGAGTGCCCACAGGGCTGAATCGAGGTTGTGGATGAGGGACTGGGGGATGTCGTCGCCGCCAAGCCACGTGAAGTGATACCAGTTGCGGAGCTGATACTCCATCTCGCTCCATTCCGGCTGGCGCTCAATCAAACGGTAGGGTCCGCGCAGGTAATCGCACTGAATGGCGACAATGTCGCCGATCTCGCCCGCGTGGATGCGCTTGATGGCCTCGCGCCGGCCGAGGTGGTAACGGTAAGTCACGCCGGCGAGCATGCCGGTGCCGTTCTTCTTCGACAGTTCGTCGGCTTGCAGAATTTTCCCGATGCCGGCGACATCTACCGAGGCGGGTTTCTCGACGAAGACATGCTTCTTGGCCTGCACAGCCGCCAGGGCGTATTCCGGATGGAAGCGCGAGGCGCAGGCGATCAGCACGACGTCGCAGTTCTCGATGACGCCGCGATAGCCGCTCAGCCCGGTGAACTGCCGCTCGCGGGGGACCTGAATCCGATTGGGGAACATCGGGGTCAGCGTCTTGAGGGCGGTCTCGACCTTCTCCGGGAAGATGTCGGCGACAGCCCAGAGCTGGGTGCCGGAGTCGGCCGTCAGCGCGTCGCCGGCCGCGCCGGTGCCGCGTCCGCCGCAGCCCACGAGGCCGAGCTTGATGATGTTAGTCTCCGCCGCGTGGGCGAAGCGGCCCACGTCGAGCGCGCCGATCAACGCGGTCCCGGCCACAGTGGCTGAGGTCTTGAGAAAGTCGCGACGGCTGGTGGAAGTGGTTTCGGTCTTTTGTGGGGTGGTCTTCATAGTTGTTTCGATTGAGCGGTAAACGCGGAGCTAAGAGTAACAGGCCGGCTGCATCGTTCCAGCAAAACAAATCCGCCCGGTCGATCCAAGCCGATAAAAGGACCGGGCCTGGGCTGGCTGCGCGGGCAGAGGGAAGAAACCTACGGGTCAGGCCGGGGGTCAGATCACTGTTCCGTGCGGTATGATACCGTTCTTGGGGATGATGACAATGCCGTCGCGGATGAAATAATTCGGATGGTCCACCTTTTCCGGCTTGCCCGCCGGGGAGATGATCACGTTGTCGCCGATGCGCGCATTCTTGTCCACGATGGTATTCTCGATGCGGCAGTTGGCGCCGATGCCGATGCGCGGCTTGCCGGCCTTCTCGTGCTCCTGGATGGATTCGAGCGACTCGTAGTAGTCGCTGCCCAGCAGGATCACCCGGTTCAACACCGTGCCGACGCCGACGCTGCTGCGCAGGCCGATGATGCTGTGGGCGATGACAGCGCGGTTCAGAATGCAGCCGTCCGAGATCACGGCGTGGTCAATCTGGGCGCCGTTGATCTTTGAGCCGGGCAGGAAGCGCGGCCGGCTGAAAATCGGGGCGGCCATGTCGAAGAAGTTGAAGCGCGGCAGCTCGCTCGTCACGTCGAGATTGGCCTCGAAGAAGGCGCGAATTGTCCCGATGTCCTCCCAGTAGCCCTGGAAGACATAGGAGAACACGCGCAGGTCCTGGATCGCGTTGGGAATGACATGCTTGCCGAAGTCGGTGAGCTTGTTGTCCATCAGGCGGCGAATAATGTCGCGGTTGAAGACGTAGATGCCCATGGAGGCCAGCAGCATTTCGCCTTCCCCCTCGATGCCCAGCGGACCATGCCAGTCCGGCGGCAGCTTGAGCGAATCCAGCACCGCCGGATCCTTGGGCTTCTCCACGAAGCGCGTGATGCGGCGCTCGGCATTCACCTGGATGATCCCCAGCGATTGGGCCGCGTGCCGGCCGACGGGAATGGTGGCCACCGTGATGTCGGCGGCGGTTTCCGCGTGCTGTTGAATGATTTGGCGAAAATCCATGCGGTAGAGCTGGTCGCCGCTGAGGATGAGGAGGTAATCCCACTCATGATTCATGAAGTGAATCATGTTCTTGCGCACGGCATCGGCGGTGCCCTGGTACCACGAGGTATCGGCGTAGGTCTGCTCGGCGGCGAGGATCTCGACGAACCCGCCCGTGAAATGGTCGAACTTGTAGGACTGCGCGATGTGCCGGTGCAGGGAGGCGGAGTTGAACTGGGTAAGCAGATAGACGCGCCGCAGGCCGGAGTTGATGCAGTTGGAGATGGGGATGTCCACCAGGCGGTACTTGCCGGCCAGCGGCACCGCCGGCTTGGCGCGCTCCTTGGTGAGCGGGAACAGGCGCGTGCCCTGCCCGCCGCCCATGATCACGGAGAGCACATGGCTGGTGTTGGCGGTCTGGCGGCTGGTGTGGGACATGGCGAGTCCTGGTCCGGCTTACTTCATATCCGGGCAGCCGCGGTTGCCAGCCGGGGCCGGTTGCGGTTCGGACGAAGTGCGTTGTCAAGGTTAGCCATTGACGTCGAGTTCGGCAAACGGGTTGTTCTTGAACCCTTCGGTCCTGGACTCGTCTTGCGGCGCGCTGGCGGCCCGCTCGATCTGCACGGGCTGGCCTGGCAACCTGTTTGCGCCGCGCGCCGGGGCTGGAGGAGAGGGGGGGGACAGTGCAACCTCGCCCGGAAGGGGGGCCTTAGCCCGCTTGTTACGCGGCAGGGGGGAAATCATGACGTGGATGCCGCGCCCGACCAGCTTGGGTTCAAAGTCGGGATGCCCGTAAGCGGCAATGTCGGTCAGAAAATCCTGGATAACCTCGAAGCCATACTCGGTGTGGGCCATTTCCCGGCCACGGAACTTGAGCGTGACCTTGACCTTCATTTCCTCACACAGGAATTCAATGGCGCGCTGCAGCTTAACGCCCAGGTCGTGCCGATCAATCTTCGGACTGAGCTGCACCTCTTTGACCTTGTTGGCGTGCTGGTGCTTTTTGGAATCCTTGTCGCGCTTGGCTTGTTCGAAGCGGAACTTGCCGTAGTCCACGAGCCGGCAGACGGGCGGGTTGGCGGTCGGGGCGATCTCAACCAGGTCCACACCGCCGGCCCGCGCGAGCATTAGGGCGTCCCCCAGGGAGAAGACGCCGAGCTGGTTGCCTTCGGTCCCGATGACCCGGACCTCGCGGGCGCGAATTTTCCCATTAACCCTGATGAACGGACCGGCAGGAGCGCGACGTGAAGCAAAGGGGCGACTCAAGACGCCCTCCTCGATAGGGGCTTATTCATGCAGCTATTGCCTGAACCATGACAACATTTTGACCGCTATAAATAACACGCCCTTATTAACTCCTGGGCGCCAGGATGGCAAGCAGTTAATTGCACCACTCAAACAGCCCCCAAAATGCCAGCGGGCCGCGGCGAACGCGGAACCGGCCAGGCAATCCCAGTGGCTCCTTTGGCCCCGGCCGGAGGGAGCCGGCACTCCGATGGACAGCGCTTGGCGGCGCCCTGAACCGGCTACGCGGGGGCGGCAGCCCGGCGGGCCATGATCGCGT
This sequence comes from Candidatus Paceibacterota bacterium, assembly GCA_035452965.1. Classification (NCBI taxonomy): domain Bacteria; kingdom Bacillati; phylum Minisyncoccota; species Minisyncoccota bacterium. Next base: position 191,622 of record DAOTCE010000002.1, read on the forward strand.
TGACGATCTTCTTCGCCAGCTCCGGCTTCTCCGCCAGCGCCCTTTGCGCCGCGTCCTTGCCCTGGCCGATCAACTCGCCCTCGAATTGGAGCCAGGCCCCTTTCTTCTCGACCGCCCCGCATTCGACGCCGACGTCAAGGATGCTGCCTTCCTGGTTGATGCCGTGATTGTAAATAATGTCGAACTCGGCCTCGGCGAAGGGCGGGGCCACTTTGTTCTTCACAATCTTCACCTTGACGTGGTTGCCCACCGCGTTGCCGGCGGCGTCCTTGAGCGTGTCCCGGCGGCGGATGTCGATGCGGACGCTCGCGTAGAATTTCAGGGCTTTGCCCCCGGGCGTGGTCTCGGGATTGCCAAACATCACGCCGACCTTTTCGCGCATCTGGTTGGTGAAGACGCAGGTGGTTTTGGCCTTGGCCAGAATGGCGGTCAACTTGCGCAGCGCCTGGCTCATCAGCCGCGCCTGCATGCCCATCGTGGCCATGCCCATCTCACCCTCGAGTTCGGCCTTGGGCACCAGGGCCGCCACGGAGTCAATGACAATGACGTCCAGCGCGTTGGACCGGGCGAGGGTCTCGCAAATAGAGAGGGCTTCCTCGCCACTGTCCGGCTGCGACACAAGCAGATCATCCAGGTTCACGCCCAACCGCTTGGCGTAGACCGGGTCGAGGGCGTGTTCGGCGTCAATAAACGCGGCCAGTCCGCCCGCTTTCTGGGCGTTGGCGATCACGTGCAACATCAAGGTGGTCTTGCCGGAGGATTCGGGGCCGAAGATTTCCACCACGCGCCCGCGCGGGATGCCGCCGACGCCCAGCGCCAGGTCCATGGCCAGCGCGCCGGTGGGGATGACCTCGATTTGCCTCAGCGCGCGGGCGTCGCCCAGGCGCATGATGCTCCCGTCGCCGTAGGCTTTTGTGATAGCGGAAAGGGCGGCGTCAAGGTCCCGCTGGCGGGTCGCGGCAACCTTGGCGGCTTCGGCGGCTTTCGTGTCGGCGGCAGCGGATTTGTCAGGAGTCTTGGGAGGCATATGTGTGCATTAATGTGGTTTGGAGCCTGAGTTGCAAGCGCGGGCCATATTGAGCAATCCCGCGCGATCAGTCAAATGCCACTTTGGCGCTTCGGTAAACGTCCGGGGACAACCGGGGCTCCGCTTTTGTTGAACGGGCCGGTGCTTTGGTTTGGCGTTTACTTCGTGCGCTTCGCCTCGTTGGCGCCCTCGCCGACTGACCAGATCAGCCGGTCGGGCTTGCCCTGGCCGCCGCCGGGGAACTCGATTTGCACGTCGGTGGTCTTGGCGAAGAACTTCGTCGGAGACTCCGCGAACAGCAGGAACTTGCGGCTGCCCAAGCGAGCGGTCAGTTGGCTTCCCTCGCGGCCGATCTCGATGGGATCATAGCTGCCCGCATAGCTGTCGAGCCGGGCATTCGGCAGCATGAACTCCTTCTTGCCGGGCTTGCCGAGTTCACGAACCCAGATGTTGCGGAAACGGACCGGGTTGCCGTGGTCCTGCAGCGAGATGGGCTGCTTCTCCGGGTGGGGCTGATAGGGGGCCCGATCGAGCCAGTCCGTGGGGCCGGTCAGTTCGACGTTGTTCTGGATGAGCACGCCGTTCTGGAACACGGTCATGTAAGCTGGGGAGATGAGCTTGCCCTCCGCGTCGAAGCGCGGGGCGGTGTAAACGATGTCGTAGGTCTGCCATTGTCCCGGCGGGCGGCAAACGTTAACCAGCGGCGGGTATTGGCCGTAAATTGAGCCGGCACCGCCGTCGGCGTAGGTCGTGTTCTCATAGGAATCCAGGACCTGTATTTCATAGCGGGTCAGGCCCAGGAAGACGCCGCTGTTGCCGCGGCCCTGGCCCTTGCCCTCGCCCGGCACCGGCGTGGCCCACTCGACGTGAAGCTGGCAATCGCCGAAGCATTGGAGAGTGCGGATGTAGCCGCTGCCCTTGACGCATTCCATGTAGCCGTCGCGGGTAATCCACTTGGTCGGGCTGCCGTCCATGCTGACCCATTGCGAGAGGTTCCCGCCGTCGAACAGCACGGTGGCATCGGAGGGCGGTTTGCCGGCCTGGTCCTGTGTGCTGGCGGTAGCCGGGGCCACCACGGGCGGTTGGGGGCGATTGCGGTCGTGATCAATCCAGTTCGGGTCAGGTTGGGCCAGGCAGGCCGGGCCGCTCGCCCATGACAAGGCACCCAAAAGGGCAAGATTAAGCGTAATCCTGGAGAGAATAGGTCTGGCGGTATTCATATGGTAGGTCATTGGTATCTGGACTGCATGTGATCTGGCAGCTTAGCCATTAGCCGGAGTGGAGGAAAGGAATGTTTGGGCCCCATGTAATCCCTCAATCTGGCAGGGCGCTTTCGCCGCAAGCGCCACCGTTTGGCCGCCTCGGCGAGGCGGCCCCACCCAGGACTGAAGGGCTTACGGCCCCATCAAATGCGAGAAGCCCGGCGCGGCAAACCGCCCGCTTCGTTTCGCACGCACCCCGCAATTCCCGAAGCCCTTTGCGGCTAACTCCTGCGAAGCGGCTGCTGCCGTCGCAGCGGGCTGGAGGCAATCAAGCGGCTGCGGTCACGGAGCTTTTCGAGCAGAATGACCTTCTCGGAAAAGGGGAGCGCGGCCAGGCGCTTTCGCGTCTCGCGTTTGCTTTCCAACACTCGGCGCATCCAGTCATTCATAAGTCCCGCAGGAACTTATCACCGAACTTCTCCCACTTGGCAAGCAGGCCATGACGGGCCAGGATTTGGTCGAGCTTGTCAGCGTCAATGACTCCGGCTTCGATGAATTGGAGGATGCGAGTGCAATCCTTGGGGCGGCTCACTTGGAGAGCCAGAGCGACCATGTGCTCGGCGGTCATAACCCAGGTCGAGACATCATCGAGCCGGGTTTCGATCGCTTGCGCGAGCGCCTCTTCACCCAAAGCGTCGCCGGGAGGAAGGAACTGAACGTGCCAACCTTCGATGATCACGTATTCTCCCTGGGCTTGATAACCGCGGGCAGTCAATTAGTCGTAAATCGGGCCAAGTGTGAGCAACGAATGGCTGGGGCCATCCTTGAAGGAGAGGAAGATATCAATGTCGAGGGTGGCGGAGGGTTCCACATAAAAGGTCGCCGCCACGGCTCCGCCAATGGCGTAGCGGTCAATGACGCCGTCGGCCTGCATCCCGTTAATGACTGCCAGCGTGGCTTTCATGGCTGCTTCGGATTCTTATTGATGACTTGTCTCGTCCATCGGTTCGTTGGGCGGCGAGAGACTAACGCACCCTGGGCGGAATTGCACCAGGAAAGGGCCAAGGCACGACAAGAGTAAAGCAGTCGGAACGGGTGCGTCGCGCAGGGTTTCCTACGGTCAATGACCCGCTAACTGAAGCGCAATAGCTACTGCCATTCCATAGTCCTGTACCGGACGGCCGCTCCGATAGAAATCGGTGTTGTGTCCATTTTTGAGACAGTGGTGGTTCCCGAGTGCACTCCCCACAGCCGGAAATGCCGGTGTGACAACGCTGAGACACCCGTTATTACCCGGTGTGTATCCCATGGGGCCCGACCCCCATGGGATACACACCGTGGTCACGCCGGATTGGCGCCGTATCATCGCCGTAGCCGGCTACGGCTGGGGCGGTTGGCCGGGGGCGCGGAACGTGCGCGGCAGGAGCTGGTGAACGGTGGAGACGATCAGGTCTTCGGTTTGCTCCGCCAGGCGGGTAGGGCGGTCGTAGTAGATCATGGCGTAGCCGGCTTCGTAGCCGCCTTCGCGCCAGACGCGCCGGGAGGGGATGTAACAGGGAACATCGTTGGCGTAGGCGTTAACCCAGAGGCGCGAGGGGTCGTATTCCCGCTTGAGGCGCAGGGAGTAGTCAACGACGACTTCGCCGGGGAGGAATATCAGGGCCAACTGCTTGCCGAAGTTCCACGTCTGCACGAGGTAAGGGAGTTCAGTGGGCAGCTTCTCGCCGCGGTCGAGCCGGGCGAGGTTTTTCTGTGCGTGGTAGGCGACGTATTGGATGTTGGATTGCGCCTGTGCCATCCATTGCTCACGCGTGGGGAGGGTGTCGAAGGGCAGGGCGATGGGTTTGGCCTGGCAGGTCAGTTTATCGCGCAGGGGAGTGAGCGGTTGCTGAAGGAGGGTGTTGACGGCGGTGCTGATGGCGTTGCCGTGCTGTTGGGCGAATTCCAGGCCGGGGCGGGGATGAGGGTTGGCGTCGCCTCCGCAGGCCGCGGCGACGAGCGCCACTGCGCCAGGGTGGTCGCGCTCGAGGTGTTCGCGGGCGTAGCCGGCCCAATCGCCGCAAATACGGTTGGGGGTGGCGCCCAGAGTGGTGCAGTGACAGGCGTAGCTCATGAACAAGGCGCGGACCTGGCCCGACTTGTCGCGCGCGACGAGGACGGGCAGGTCGTGGTCCACCGGGCCGTCTTTGATGCGGCGGTTGGCGGCGAAGCCGGCTTTGGTCTGGCCCCACGCCAGCGTGGCGGGTTGGCGGGCCTGAAGAGCGGCAAAGGCCACTTGCTCCAGCTTGTCGGTCAAGTCCCGGGTGTAGCGGTTTACCCGGGCCTGCTGATCCGAGGGGAGGTCTCTCCCGAAGAGGTTGGCCAGGCAGCCGGCCAGCATGGGCGCGGTGTGGGTGTGGGTGGAGCAGAGGGCGAAGCGCTCGTTGCGCAGACGGGCCTTCCTGGCGAGACGGGCGGCGATCTCGTCGCGCACGGCGGCCGGCACGCCGACGTTGTCCACGGTGATCAGCAGGGCGAGGGTCCTCCGGCTGCTGCCGATGGCGAGGGCCTGGGCGTAAATGCGCTGGTCCACCCCCTCGTGTTCGCTCTGCCGCGCGGCGTAGCCGCTGAGCCAGACCGGGTAGTCCGGCGTGATGTCCACCCGCGCCGCGCCGACGGAGTAGTAAACCGGCCGGGCCGCGTGCGAGAGGAGCGGGCTGAGGGACAGAAACAGGAGCGAAAGGAGGAGGCGTGGCATGAGATGGTGCACGGGTGGAGTGTATCCCGGAGCCGGCACGCCGGGCAAGCCCGGGCGGATCGCAGTCAAGCAGGGGTGTTCGGAGGCGCGCACGGGTGGGGCAAGAGCGGTGTCGCGCTGCGCTTGCCACCGCAGTCCAGGACGCCGGGCGCGGGCTGCCAGTGCGTGTGCTAATCCAAATACCGATGGAAAGCCAGGGATACCAGGGCTCGCGGGGACGCTCGCCGTCCCGACCTGGAGGGGAGCACCGACTGACCCCGGCAGCTGCGACCTCGGAACTTATCTTGGGGCGAGGAATGCGGGCGGGAGCAGCTCGTGAACGGTGGAGACAATCAGCTCCTCCGTCCCCTCAACCAGGCGGGTTGGGCGGTCGAAGTAAATCATCGCGTCGCCGCCCTCGTAGCCGCCCTCGCGCCAGATGCGCTTGGAGGGGATGTAACAGGGCACATCGTTCGCGTAGGCGTTCACCCAGAGCCGGGTCGGGTCATATTCCTTCTTCAGCCGCAGCGAGTAGTCCACGACCACTTCGCCGGGCAGGAACACCATCGCCAGCTCCTGGCCAAAGTTCCAGGTCTGGACGAGGTAGGGCAGCCGGGTAGGCAGCTTCTCGCCACGGTCGAGCCGGGCCAGGTTCTTCTTCGCATGGTAGGCGATCCAATGATTGTCTGATTGCGCCAGCGCGGTCCACTGCTCGCGGGTGGGCAGGGTGTCGTAGGCCAGGGAGATGGGTTTGGTCTGACAGGCGAGCTTCTGCCGGAGGGGGGACAGGGGCCGCCGCACGAGTTCATTGACGGCGGTGCGGATGGCGTTGCCGTTCTGCGTGGCGAACTCGAGGCCGGTGCGCGGGTTGGGATTGGCGTCCGCGCCGCAGCCCAGGGCGACCAGCACAATGGCGCCGGGATGATCCCCCTCGAGGTGCTCGCGCGCGTAGCCGGCCCAATCACCGCAGATGCGGTTGGGAGTGTCGGCGAGCGTGGTGCAATGGCAGGCGTAGCTGGTGAAGAGAGCGCGGACGCGGCCGGACTTGTCGCGCGCGACGAGGGCAGGGAGGTCGTGGTCCACCGGGCCGTCCTTGGTGCGGCGATTCGCGGCGAAGCCGGCTTTGGTCTGGCCCCAGGCCAGTGTGGCGGGCTGGCGGGCCTTGAGCGCGGCAAGGGCCACTTGTTCCAGCTTGTCGGTCAGCTCGATGGTGTAGCGGTCAACTCGTTCCTGCTGGTCGGGCGGGAGGTCCGCGCCGAAGATATTCGGGCAGGAGCCGGTCAGCATCGGGGCGGTGTGGGTGTGGGTGGAACAGAGGGCAAAGCGCTCATTGCGCAGGCCGGCCTTCTTGGCGAGGCGCGCGGCGACTTCCTCGCGCAAATGGGCCGGCACGGCCACATTGTCCACGGTCACCACGATCGCCAAACTCCGCTTGCTGCTGCCGATCGCCAGGGCCTGGGCATAGATGTGCTGGTCAATGCCTTCGGATTCCTTAACCCGCGCCCCGTAGCCGTTGAGGCGGATCGGATAGTCCGGCGTGATGTCCACCTGTGCGGCGCCGACGGCGTAGAAAGTCTCTTTGGCAGCCAGAGCGGGCAGCGCACCGAAGGTTAGCAGCAGCAGCGGAATGAGGAGGCGTCGCGGGAGATGGTTATTTGCTGGCATCGGCGAAGCCTACTCCGGGCCGGGCGATGCGAGCAAGTCCGGCGTAGAAAGGGACAGCCATGATGCCTTTAGCTGCCGGATGCAGGGCACGGCGGCACTTTCTGGTTGGCGCTGCGACCACAAGCCTGCGAGATTGGGCGGAGAAGAAAGTGATGCGATGCTCCGGATGAAACGAGTTCTATGGATTTGCGGCACCCTGGCAATCTCGCTTACGTGCGGGAGCGGATCGGCCGCCGAGGCAGGAGCGCAGGACGGGCTGCGAGATAAGTTCGAGGCCCGGTTCCTGAAGTTCTGCGACCTGGCGACGGTCGAGTTGAACAAGGAGATTACAGGGTTCACGAGCCGGACGAATGCCGACCCGGCGACGCATCACATGCCGTTCTTCGAGGACGCGCACGCGGTGCGGGCGCTGGCGGTGGCTTATGACCTGACGGGCCGGCGGGCTTACCTGGACGCGTGCCGGCGGTGGTCGGACCGGATGATCGCATATCAAAACCGGATGATTCCGAGGGGGGCGTATTACATGAACCACGGGCGGGCGCCGGGCCAGGACCAGGGGCAATGGAACCTGGCGGACAGCGGGTCGGTGGCCGCGGGGGTGCTGGCGACGGCAACGCGCTGCGCGGGGACGGCGGACAGGGAACGCTACCTGCGGTCGGTGAAGGCGTTCGCGCAATTGGCCATGGACAACTACGTCGGGCCGGAGGGGGGCATCAGCAACGGCTTGTGGCCGGAGTATGCGGGGCAATGGTGGTGTTCGAGCGCGACGTTCGGGACGACGGCGTTCATTCTCTATGAGGAGACGGGGGAGGAGAAGTATCTGAAGGTGGCCAGGGGCGCGATGAACTGGCTGCTGGGGCAGGATTTCCGCGAACTGAAACCCATCACGTTTCAGCAGCGGCCATCCGGAACCATCTTCTACTGCTTCGAACTCTACCTGGCGGGGTGGAAGCACCTGGCGCCGGACAGCGGGAGCTATCAGACCGCCGGGCGGCAGGTTGACCTGGCGCTGGAGTGGATGGCGAAGAACCAGAAGACGCGCGGGGCGGATGTGCCCGATTACACCGAGCGGAACGTGGACCTGGCGGGGCTGCCTTACCTGATGTACGGGTTTGCCGGTCGGTCGCCGCGGTGGCGCGGGGTGAGGGCGGCTGCAGACGGCGAGCTGGAGTACATCGGCAAGCTGCTGCTGAAAGACGGCGATCCGAATGTCTCACGCCTGATGGTGTGGGAAGTGATGACCTGGGGGATGCTCTCGCACGCGGAGCGGCTGGCGCCCGGCGCGCTGCTGCGCGGCTCGCGGACACCAGGCTTAAAGCAAAATCCCGGGCGGTGAATCGCCGCCCGGGATTGCCGGGGTCAGGAGGACAACAGCCGCTCTACGCTAGGGCTGCGTGCCAACGACCTGAAGGTTGCCGGGCGCCGCCGGCCGCGAGCGCACGGTCAGTTGGAAGACGCGGTTGGCCGTGTCGGTGCCGTCGCTGACAGTGATGGTGATATTGGCGGAGCCCGTCTGTCCGGTGGTGGGCGTGATGACTACGGTGCGATTGCCGCCGTTGCCGCTAAAAACGATGCGCGAGGTGGGCACCAGGCTGGTGTTGTCCGAGCTGCCGGAAACCGCCAGGCTCGCGGCCGAGGTCTCGGCGTCGGCAATTGTGAAGGCAATAGCCGGAGTGGAGGTGTTGGCCGCAATCATCCGGTCGGCGATAGCGGAGATGGTCGGCGGCTCATTGACGTGGTTGACGGTGACAGTAAACGTGCGGGTGACAATGTTATTGCTGGCACCGCCATCATTCACGGTTACGGTAATGGTCGCGGAGCCGTTAGCGTCGGTGACCGGCCTGAAGGAGATTGAACCGCTGGCGCTGGGGCTGGTGTAACTCACCGTTGGGTTCGGAATCAGGCCCGTGTTGCTGGAGGTGGCGGTGACCGCCAATGTTTGTGACTCGTTGGCCGCGCCGGTGCCGATGCCGGTCAGGCTGACGGTCTGGAGGGTGGCATTCTCGTTAATCGTGACGTTGGCCAGATTGTTGAGCGTGGGAGGCTGGTTGACCGGGGTGACAGTGACGGTGAAAGTGCGGGTCACGATGTTGTTACTCGCGCCGCCGTCATTGATGGTAACAGTGATAGTGGCCGCGCCATTGGCGTAGGCGACGGGCGTGAAGGAGATTGAACCGCTAGCATTGGGGCTGGTGTAACTGACTGTCGGATTCGGAATCAGGCCCGTGTTGCTGGAGGTGGCGGTAACCGCCAACGTCTGGGACTCGTTGGCCGCGCCGGTGCCGATGCCGGTCAGGTTGACAGTCTGGAGGGTGGCATTCTCGCTAATCGTGACATTGGCCAGGTTGTTGAGCGTGGGAGGCTGGTTGACCGAGTTGACGGTGACGGTAAAGGTGCGGGTCACGATGTTGTTGCTCGTGGCGCCGTCATTGACGGTGACGGTGATGGTCGCGGCGCCGTTGGCATTGGCGACCGGGGTGAAGGAGATTGAACCGCTGGCGCTGGGGCTGGTGTAACTCACCGTTGGGTTCGGAATCAGGCCTGTGTTGCTGGAAGAGGCCGTGACGCTGAGCGTTTGGGACTCGTTGGCCGCGCCGGTGCCGATGCCAGTCAGGCTGACGGTCTGGAGGGTGGCATTCTCGTTAATCGTGACATTGGCCAGGGTGTTGAGCGTGGGAGCCTGGTTGACCGAGTTGACGGTGACGGTAAAGGTCCGGGTCACAGTGTTGTCACTCGAGGCACCGTCATTGACGGTGACGGTAATAGTCGCAACGCCATAGGCGTTGGCGACCGGGGTGAAGGAGATCGAACCGCTAGTGTTGGGGCTGGTGTAACTCAACGTTGGGTTCGGAATCAGGCCCGTATTGCTGGAGGTGGCAGTGACGGTAAGAGTCTGGGACTCGTTGGCCGCGCCGGTGCCGATGCCGGTCAGGTTGACAGTCTGGAGGGTGGCATTCTCGTTAATCGTGACATTGGCCAGGTTGTTGAGCGTGGGAGGCTGGTTGACCGGGTTAACGGTGACGGTGAAGGTGCGAGTCACGATGTTGTTGCTCGCGCCGCCGTCATTGACAGTGACGCTAACGACGGCTGACCCATAAGCATACGGGACCGGGGTGAAAGAGATTGAACCGCTGGCGCTGGGGCTGGTGTAATTCACCGTTGGGTTCGGTATCAGGCCCGTATTGCTGGAGGAGGAGGTGACGACAAGGGTTTGGGATTCGCCAGTCGCCCCGGAACTGATACCGCTCAGGTTAACGGTCCGGAGGCCGGAGCTCTCGTTAATGGTGACGTTGGCCAGGGCGTTCAGCGTGGGCGCCTGGTTCGGCAGAATGATCTGCGTTGACACCTCAGTGGAGTAATCACTCTCCAGGCCGAAGGTGTCCACCGCGGTGGCCGCGAAATAATAGGTTGCGCCCACTACCAGATTGGAGACAGACACGGTGAGATTCGTGCCTGCAGAGACAGAGTTGGTGTAGGTGTTCTTGGCCACACCATAGTACACCTTGTATTGAGCGATGACATTCGTGCTGGGACTCTTGTCCCAGGCCAATGTGACGACCCCGGCGGCTTCAGAGGCCAGCGGTGTTAGGGCAAAGCAAGAGCCCAGGATAATGGATGTGAGAACCGCGCGCCTCCCACGAGGTGAAGATACTAAGCACAACATACTACGCGCCCGGCAATGCATAAACGCTGCCAACCGATCGGCAGCCCGCCCCGAGGGCTGTCTGTCAGGATGGCCGGAACCGGGATTGATGGAGCACACCCTATGCAATAACCCATTGAATCAAGTGCATTTACGCATAAACACCCCTTACCCCGGACTGGCGCAGCGAACTGAACTTTGCTGGAATACACTCAAACCACCCCGCCCAGTCAGGCCCGGGCGGGCAGGTTTTCAGACAGCGTGTCCTGGAAAAGAGCAGATGCTCAGCACGTGGCTCCGCTCCATGCCGATTGGTGAAGGTTGGGCGCTCTCGCCGAGAGCGCCGGGAGACGGCGGTTTACGGCGAAACCGCCCTGCCATCGCTGAAGATTGGGGTGCCCAAGCGCCCCCGGGCAACGCGGACTTGCTGAGCCGGTCGGTTTCGATAATGCTCGCAAATATGCCGGCTCAGTTCATGCCGGGCGAGTTGGTTAAGCCTTGCAGGTAGCGTAAATTACGTTAGACTCGACCCGAAGGACCGGAATGTCGGTGCGTGGGGATGGTAGTAAACGACTGAAACTACGAGCAATTATGCAAACACAACCTGGTTTAGACCGTGCCTTAAGTTTCCTTAACTGCCAGTTGCAACCCTCGCGCAAACGGTCTGCTCCCCCCAGGGCTGGCCTGGCCTTCCGCGCCGTGACGATGTCGCGCCAGACCGGCTCGGGAGCGCACATCGTTGCAGAGAAGCTCGCTGCCCACCTGCAGGCTCACAGCCCCAAAGACTCCTGCCCCTGGACCGTCTTCGACCGCAACCTGGTGGAGAAAGTCCTGGAGGATCATAATCTCCCCCAGCGCCTGGCCGGATTCATGCCCGAAGACCGGGTATCCGAACTGGAAGACACCGTGGACGACTTGCTCGGCTTGCACCCCCCTTCCTGGACATTGGTGCGCCAGACCACGGACACAATCCTGCGCCTGGTCGAGCTGGGCAACGTGATCCTCATTGGACGCGGCGCCACAGTCATTACCGCCAGGCTTGATTACGTCTTCCATGTCCGGATCGTGGGCTCGCTGGAGAAGCGCGTGAAGCATGTGCAGGAGTTGAACCGTATAAGCAAGGAAGCCGCGCTGGACATCATCCGCCGGGAAGATCGCGGCCGCAAGCGCTACCTGAAAAAGTACTTTGGCATGAACCCCGACGATCCGCTGCAGTACCACTTGATTATCAATACTGACAGCATCGCCTGCGACGAGGCGGCCCGCATCATCGGCGACGCCATCGTTAACCACGCGTGACCAGCGCGCCGCGCCGTCCGCCACTCGGCTTGCGCCGCGGCGGTGAAGCATAAGGGGGTTGGGAGGGCGCCTCCGCCCGCGTCAAGAACGGGCCGGGCCCGCTGCCTCAGCCGGGTGCCGACCGCTCAGCCACATCCCGCTCGGCTGCTGCATCCGCGCGGCTGATGACGAAGATCGCCAGGTCAGCGTTCAGGTTCGGATGCTCAAACACCTCGGCCCTGGCTTCGGTATCCAACGCGATGCGCCGGTGCACCTGGAAATTCTTCTGGCGGCAGAAGTCCTCGAAATCGGCAATGGTGAAAAAGCGAATGTTCGGGGTGTTATACCATTCGTAATGCAGCACACCGGCAGACTTCGGCGCTCGCCCCGTCTCAGCCAGCATCGTGCGGAGGCGGTGATAGCCGAAGTTGGGAATGCTCACGATACAGGTGCGGCCGATGCGCACCATCTCCGTCAGCACGCGTTCCACGTCCTGCACCGCCTGCAGCGTCTGAGACAGGACGACGCAGTCAAACTGCCCGGTGGCAAAGGCGCCGAGGCCCTGGTTCAGGTCGGCCTGGATGACATCCAGCCCGCGGCGGACGCCGCTCAGAACCTTCTGCTCGTCCAACTCGACGCCCACCACGCGGCGGTGGTTGGTCTCCCGCAGCCCGGCCAGGAAGGTGCCGGAGCCACAGCCCAAATCCAGCACGCTGGCGCCGGGCGGAATCAACTCGGCAATGCGCTTATGATCCAGCCGGTGCTGGTGGAAAATGCTGGTTGGGCCGTGCCCCTCGTCTGCGACGGCCGTCCGCCCGCTGGGTGTGGGAGCCAGATGGTCCAGGAAGGCCCGCGTCAATTCGCCATACACCGGCAAGTCGTTGGGCAGCAGGAAGGCGTCATGGCCGCAACTGCTTTGCACATCGCAGTAGCTGACGGGCGCATTGTTGGCAATCAGGGCATTGACGATGTCGCGCGACTGGTCGGACGGGAACAGCCAGTCGCTGGAAAAGCTGACCACCAGCCACCTGGCGCGCGAATGGGCGAGCGCCGCCGCCAGCTCGTTCGGGGTGCTGCCGAGGTCGAACAGGTCCATCGCCACCGAGAGCGTCAGGTAACTGTTGGCGTCGAAGCGCTCGACGAACTTGGCTCCCTGGTAACCCAAATAGGAGCCGACCGAAAAGCGCTTCTCGAACTCGATCGCCACGTCCCGCGGCTTGAGGCGGTCGGCTTCGAACTTGTCGCGCATGGCCTCCCGAGAGAGGTAAGTGATATGCCCGATCATCCGGGCCAGCGCCAGCCCCACCTTGGGGCCCTGCGGCCGGTCATAGTATTGCCCGCCGTGAAAGTGCGGATCCCGGAGGATGGCGTTGCGCCCAACCACGTCGAAGGCCAGTGCCTGGCTGGTCAGCCGCGCGGAAGTTGCCAATGCCACCACGCCCCGCACGCGGTCCGAATGACGGGTTGCCCACGTCAAAGCCTGATGCCCGCCGAGCGAACCGCCCACAACGGCGAGCAACTGGTGGATCCCCAGCTTGACCAGCAATCGGCGCTGCACCTCCACCATGTCGCCGACCGTGATGGTGGGGAAGTTGCGCCCGTAAGGCTTGCCAGTGGCGGGGTTGATGCTGCCGGGGCCTGTGGTGCCGCGGCAGCCGCCGAGCAGGTTGGGACAGATGACGAAATAGCGGTCGGTATCAATCGTCTTGCCCGGGCCGACCGCGATATCCCACCAGCCGGGATCGTCCTGCTCGTCGTGCCGGGCCACGTGCGAATCACCGCTGATCGCGTGGCAAACGAGAACCGTGTTGTCGTGTGCGGCGTTCAGCTCGCCGTATGTCTCGTAAGCAACTACGACGTCGGCCAGCTGGCCGCCCAGCTCCAGTGCCAAAGGCTCCTCCAGCTTCGCCGACCGCGCGTGACGCAACGGCTTGGCGTGGCGGGTGGTGTCACTGCTCTCGAACGGGTTCTGGCTCACGGCGGTCATTCTGGCGTAAGCAGCCCGCGTTGGCAACGCGCGCGGGCGCGCTCCAAGCCACACTCCGGCGCGGGACGCTTCTTCACTTCTGCGAGGCCTTGAGCGCCTGGTCAAGGTCGGCTTTGATGTCCGCTGCGTCTTCGAGCCCGATGCACAGCCGCACGTAGTCCGGCGTGACGCCCGTCTCGGCCTGCTCCTTCGCGCTCAACTGCTGGTGCGTGGTGGACGCGGGATGAATCACCAGGCTCTTGCCGTCGCCGATGTTCGCCAGGTGCGAAAACAGCTGCACTGAGTTGATAAACTTCCGGCCCGCTTCCAGGCCGCCCTTGATGCCGAAACCCAGGATGCCGCCAAAGCCCCGCTTCAGGTATCTGGCCGCGAGCTTGTAGTTCGGGTTGTCCGGCAGCCCGGGGTAGATCACCCAGCTCACCAGCGGATGCTGCTTGAGCCACTGCGCCACCTCGAGCGCATTCTCCGAATGCTGCCGCTGCCGCAGCGGCAGCGTCTCCAGCCCCTGCAGGAACAGGAACGCGTTGAACGGGCTCAGGCAGGCGCCGATATCCCGCAGCAGTTGCACCCGCGCCTTGATGATATAGGCCACATTGCCCAGGCCCGGGAAATTGCCGAACACGTCCCAGAACTTCAGCCCGTGGTAGCTCGGGTCCGGCTCCGTGAACTCCGGGAACTTCCCGTTGTCCCACTTGAACTTGCCCGCGTCCACGATCACCCCGCCGATGGACGTGCCGTGGCCGCCGATATACTTCGTCGCCGAGCTCACGATGACGTCCGCGCCATAATCAATCGGCCGCACCAAACCCACCCCGACCGTGTTATCCACCAGCAGCGGCACGCCCGCCCCATGCGCAATTTTCGCCAGCGCCTCGAAATCCGGCACGTCCAGCTTCGGGTTGCCGATCGTCTCCGCAAACACCGCCCGCGTCTTCGGCGTTATGGCCTGCCGAAACGCCTCCGGCTTCTGCGAGTCCACGAACTTCACCGTCCGGCCCATCTTGGGCAGCGTATAGTGAAAGAGCTGGTAGGTGCCCCCGTAAAGGTTGTTTGCCGACACAATCTCGTCGCCCACCTGGGTAATGTTCAGCAACGCCAGCGTGCTCGCCGCCTGCCCGGACGCCACCGCCAGCGCGCCGGTGCCGCCCTCGATCGCGGCGATCCGCTGCTCGAACACGTCGGTCGTCGGGTTCATGATCCGCGTGTAGATGTTCCCGAACTCCTTCAGGGCGAACAGGTTTGCCGCATGGTCCGAGTCCTTGAAGACAAACGATGTGGTCTGATAAAGCGGCACGGCACGTGCCCCGGTCGTCGGATCAGGAACCTGGCCGGCATGCAATGCCTGCGTGCTGAGGTTCTTGGATGAAATACTCATATATGCTGTGTATGATAACCACTTATTGTGTTTAAGCAAGGCAGCCCTGCCCGCCCGGCGCGCATGGGAACCACACCGTATACGCACCGTATCCACACCGTATCCACACCGTAGGTTCAATAGCTTAACCCATTGTGCCTATTTGACTTAGGCCAACGCGCCCCCAAACACCCCGCAAAACCAGTATAAGTGCTTGTTGAAGAATGACTTGCAGCGATTCCGCGGGCCAAAGAGCCCCCTCCCGGCACCGACAGCCCCGCCGCATCACACCGGTTCCGCACGCGGATGGGAATCCCCAAGCGATTTAGTGTGACTATGCAGAGCGTCAGCCGCTGAACCAGCGCCACCCTGGGTAAGAACGTCCTATGATATAGTCTTCTCCCTCGCCTGCCGCTCACGCCTCGACACCACCCTGCCTGCGGGATACTCTCCCGCCGCATTTGGTCATGAGCCTGGTGAAGTTCAAACAACGCGTCGCCGACCACGGCGAGGTCTTCACGCTCCCGTGGATGGGCGAGGCCATGCTCAACCGAGTACCTGAAACTCGATCCGGCCGACGACCTCTATCGCGCCGCGTCCTTCGTGCTTTCGCAGAACCTCATCCACGGCGACGCCCTCGCCATGCGCACGCGCACCGAAGGCCGCAAAAGCTGCAAACCCTCTGCCACCCACGGCGGCTCCCCGTCCATGCGTAGGCACACGTGCCAGCCGATCATCGTCGCCGAGTGGGGCTGCCTCGGAAAGGGGAAGTTCCAACGGCGCGACTTCCGCCTCGATAACCTGACCCTTTCCTCCGCCTTCAGCGCGCAAGACTCGCTCTTCGCCCAGCTCGGCAAGCACGACATATTCTCGCCCGCCAGGACCTACCGCCCCATGACGGTGGGCGAGTTGGCCGTCATTACGCAGGAGGCAACACGATGAATCATCCCGACCCCGCCCCATCCACGGCCTCTTGCCGAACCAATTATGAATCCTCTCACCCCTGCCCCGAAGGGGCATCCTGTGACAGCCCAGGGCAACGCCCTGGGAAACTGACCCACATGCTTAAGCCCTGAAGGGGCGTAACCACATGCCGCAATCCCTCGCCCAAATCCTCGCGCATCTGGTCTTCTCCACCAAGAACCGGGAGGCGGTCCTGCCCGATGACATCCGCGGTGAACTCCACGCCTACATCGGCGGCATCGTGGCGAACCAAAACGGGACGCTGCTCAAGGCTGGCTCCGTCGCCGACCACATCCACCTGCTGATCGCCATGCCTCGCACCTGTTCGCCCGCCGATCTGGTGCAGGAGATCAAGACCGGCTCATCCAAATGGGTCAAAACGAAGGCGGATCGCTACGCCCGCTTTCACTGGCAGGGAGGCTACGGCATCTTCTCGATCAGCCCTTCCCACCGCACGGCGCTTGAGGAATACATTGGCCATCAGGCCGAGCATCACCGGGTCGTGACGTTCCAGGAGGAATACCGGCGTTTGCTCCAAAAATACGGCGTCGCATACGATGAACGTTATGTGTGGGATTGAGCCCCGTTTCGCCCTTTCAGGGCTTGATTGGTGTGATGGCTTCGTTCCCAGGGCGTTGCCCTGGGCTGTCTCATCCTGCCGCGTTGCGGCAGCTGCACCTCGCCGCGCTACCGCATCCTTCTCACCTTGCCGCGCTGCCGCATCCGCCTCACCTTGGCACGTTACCGCATCCCCCTCACCCTGTCGCGCTGCTGCCGCATCCGTCTCATCTTCCCGCGCCGCCGTATTCGCTGGCCCCAACGGGGCCGAATGTGAAAGCCCAGGGCAACGCCCTGGGTATCCCGCCCCACCCCCGCAAGCCCTGAAAGGGCGGCACGACCTGAAGACTGCTGTCCAAATGGCCTGGCTGCGGCAAAGACACAGCGGCATTTTGTTTGTCCTCTTAGCCATCTGTTCCTGCCCCGCGCTGGTTTGCGCCCTTGCTCCGGCACCCGAGGACCCCGCCTATCGTCAGCGCGTTGAAGCCGATTGGGCCCGCCAGGAAAAGCGCTGGGGCCGAACGCCGCAAGACACGGCAGCCTTGCGCGCCGCGCTGACACGACTCGATGCCTTGGTGGCCAATGAAAGAAATGGCCCCCGCGTTCAGCCGCCACCCCTCGCCGAGGTTGAGGCGTTAACCCGGAATGCGAGTGAAATGGCGCAGTGGCAGCCATCGGAGAGGCTGGCGCGTTACCACCAGGTGCGCTGGCTATGCCGCCAGATCGCGCTGTCTCACCCTTTGGTCAGCTCCCAACCACTGGCCTTCATGAAGCGAAAACGCTTCATCTGCCAGATGCTGCATGAGTATCTGGGGTATTTCTATGACTATGCCGACATCGCCGGCGGCGGCATCTACCTTCTCCCGCAACCGGGGCAATCCTTCGAAACCGTGGACTTGGTCCAATCACGATTGCCCAAAGGCAACTTCGCCACCCTGGCGGGCTCTTATGACGGCAACACCCTGTATTTCGCGTTTGCCGCGCGCGCGGACCGGAAACCGGATTTCTACTCTCCCAACCGCCGCGGCTTCCAACTGTTTGAGATGAGAGCCGATGGGGCCGGCCTGCGCCAGCTTACGGACGGGACCGACGACAATTTCGATCCCTGCCCGTTGCCCGAAGGCTCGCTGGCATTCATCTCCAGCCGTCGCGGTGGCTTTGGCCGCTGCCATGGTGTGTGGGAGCCGCTGCCCGCTTATACCTTGCACAAACTTGACCTGGCCACGGGCGAAGTCACTTGCCTGTCATTCCATGAAACCAATGAATGGCATCCGTTTGTGACCGCCGATGGCCGCATTATTTACACCCGCTGGGATTATGTGGATCGCTCGGCGGCAAATTTCCACGGGCTATGGCTGACCAACCCGGATGGCACCGGGACGGTGAGCCTGTTTGGCAACTACACCATGCGCATCAATGCCTGTTACCAGCCGCGGCCGGTCCCGGGATCCCACAAAATTGCTTTTATTGCCGGCGCCCATCATGCCGCTGTCGGGGGATCGCTGGTGTTGCTGGACCCCCGGCGGGCTCAATTGGACGCTGAGTCAGGCGAAGACTCTTTGGACGCGATAGAAAGGCTCACCCCCGAAGTCTGTTTCCCGGAGGCGCCCGGCTGGCCTTCGAGCTATTTCCACAGTCCCTGGCCTTTGTCAGAAGACCGGTACCTGGTCTCGTTCAGCTTCGCGCCGCTGCCCGGGATGGGGCCGAAAGTGGATCAGGATTCCCGCACCGGTCTTTACTACTTTGACCGTTGGGGGAACCTGGAACTGCTCTACGGCGATCCGGAGATCTCCTGCATGTACCCCACTCCTTTGGGCGCTCGCGCCAAACCGCCGGTCATACCTCGAGTCGCCGATGCCACGCTCGGCGATGAGGGAGAACTCATGCTTGCCGACGTGAATCACAGCCTGGCGTCCCTTCCCCGCTCTCGAACAGTGACGCAGCTGCGGATCTTCCAGGTCCTGCCCAAGACCGGGAGTCACGTGGCCAATCAACCTCGCATCGGCTACGCCAACGCGGAAAGCGCCCGCATGTTCCTGGGTTCCGTCCCGGTGGAGGCGGATGGTTCCGCCTATTTCCGCGCACCCGCCCGCAAACCCTTGTACTTGCAGGCTGTGGATGCCGGGGGACGGGCGGTGCAAGGCATGCGCAGCGTCCTTTACCTGCAACCGGGCGAAAAGCGCGGTTGCGTTGGCTGCCATGAGCCGGCCTCCGCTTCGCCGGGCCGCCGGCAAACGTTGAGCCAGGCGCGGCCGCCTTCCCGCATCGAGCCCGGCCCCGACGGCAGTCGTCCCATGAGTTACATGCGCCTCATTCAACCCATTTTGAACAGCCGCTGCGTCTCCTGCCACTCGGACGCCAATCCCGACACCAAGGTCATCCTCACTTCCGCCGTGGATGGCCCCTTTGTCAAATCCTACGCGAGCCTTCGCCCCTATGTCCGCTGGTACGAGTGGGGCGATCAAAGCATCAGCCAGATCGCCACACGCCCGGGACATCTGGGCGCCGATGAAAGCAAGCTCACCTCCATTCTTTCCGACTCCAGCCATGGATCGAAGCTGGAGTTGACCGACCTGGAGAGAAGGGCGATTTATCTTTGGCTCGATGCGAACGCCCCCTTTTACGGCGCTTACCTGCCGGAAGACCAACTGGCCCAACGCAAGGGCGAGGCGATCGGCCCGCCTGTCCTCCAATAGCCGTCCGGCGAACCGATCCCCTGCTTCATTTTTGGCCCGTTGAACGGAAGCCCGCTTCCGTGGCGTCTGCTGCGGGACGCCAACGCCGCCTCAGGCAGCCGTTTAAAAATGGTGCGCCTTTGCCAGAATACGGCTAGCCGCTACCACCTCCTCAAATTATCCTTCCACCATGGCCACATGTTACTGGCTTCGACGAAGGCCGCCAGGCCGGCGCCAACTCAAGCCTTCGGCAGGCCCCGCCGCCTGCGCTGCGAATGACTGATTGATCGGTATGCTTCACCCCATTCCTGATCGCGCGCGCGGTCCGCTGTCCTTGCGCATGCGCGGTCTCCAGCTCACGGCGCTCGGTGTGTTTCTCCTGCTCGGTTGCACTGTCCCTCAAGCGCGGGCCGCTGCCGCGTTGGACGATTTGACCGGGCCGTGGCAATTGCTGGTGGACGACTATCCGGTCCTATTCAAGACCAACGTGGTTCGGACCTACCACGCTTTCCAGAAATACGCCAACAATCCCGTCGTGGTGGCGGACCGACCCTGGGAAGAAATGGTGTACATCTACGGCACCGTGCTGCCCAACGAAACCCGCACCGGCTACCGGATGTGGTATCAGACCTTGCGCCCCAGCGACGAAAGCAACGAAGGCAGCCTTCAGCTTTACGCCACCAGCACGAACGGCATCCACTGGACCAAGCCGATCCTCAACCTCCGTTCCTGGCACGGCTCCACCGCCAACAACATGTTTTTCATCCGCTCCACCCTCAACGGCATCGTCTCGGTCATGCACACGCCCTGGGAATCGGATCCCGGCCGGGCCTACCAGTTCATGAACTTCGATGAGCCCGGCTACTGGGCCGCGTGGTCGCCCGACGGCATTCACGTCACCGACTCGCCCACCAACCCCGCGCTCCCCGGTGGGAGCGACGTGGGCCAATTCTGGTGGGACCCCCATAAGCAGCTCTTCCGGGGCTACGTGAAGAACGCCTGGTATGACTGGAACGGGCGCAAGCGCCGCGCCGTGGCGCTCACCACCACCACCAACATCGCCAGCTGGCCGCAGGAATCCCTCATCCTCTGGCCCGACGCCTATGACGACCGTTGGATCATCCCGGGATCCGTTCAGCGGACGCATTTCTACGGATTGTCGGCCTTCGCCTATGAGTCCATGTATCTCGGGTTCCTCTGGATCTTTCGCGCGACTGAACTGGACGGCGAGATGCCCGGCTATCTCATCGGCCCGTGCTTTGTCGAGCTGATCAGCAGCCACGACGGGGTCCACTGGACCCGCCAGGAGGCGCCCCGGCCGCCGATTCTCCCTTTGGGACCATCCGGCGCGTGGGATGACGGCATGATCTTTACTGCCCGGGCGCCCATCGTCGAAGGCGACTTCCTCAAGCTGTGGTATGGCGGCTGCGACCAGGAGCACGGCATGCCGCTCAATATCACGTCCGGCTCAATCGGCCTGGCTACGTTGCGCAAGGATGGCTTTGCCTCCCTGGATGCGGCGGGGACGGCCACCGGGATCATCCTCACCAAGCCCCTCACCAGCGTCGGCGGAGCGCTGCTGGTCAACTACCGCGCGGCGGGCGGGTCGCTGAAGGTCGAGGTGCTTGACGAGCATAACAACGTGCTGCCGGGCTACACCCAGGCCGATTGCCTTGCGCTGACCGGCGACAGCGTCGCCCAGGCGGTAGCCTGGACGGCCCACAACGAGCTCCCCGCCAACGCGCCGTCCATCAGCCTGCGGTTTATCCTGGAGAACGCCTCGCTCTACTCGTTCATGGCGGGCGAATCCTCCGCCCTGGCCGACGTGCCGACCATCATCCAGCAGCCCGACAACCAAATCGTCGTGCCGGGCGGATCGGCCAGCTTCACCGTCGTTGCCTCCGCCATCAATCCCTTGAGCTACCGGTGGCAGCAAAACCAGGTCAACCTTGCCGATGGCGGACACTATTCCGGATGCGCGACGCCAACCCTGACGATCACCGGAGCGGATGTCGCTGACGCGGCCCTCTACCGCTGCGTGGTGACCAATCTCTACGGGAGTGTGGTCAGCAGCCCCGCAACCCTTCTGGTGGCAACCAACGCCCTTGGGTCGGTCACGCTGACCAGCATCCCGACGCTGTCAGGCGACACGAATAACGAAGCGCGCGGCATGACCCCGGACGGCAGATTTGTAGCAGGGCTGTCTGGCACGGGCAAAGGGTTCCTCTACGATTCAGCCAGCAACACGGTGGTCCGGCCTATCAGTTCCGATGGTACTGCGGCTGGAATCCTGACCGGCGTAGCCTATCGCACAGATTCCAACCAGGTTCCGCCGCGGAAGCAACTTGTCGTTTCCGGCCTTGCGGCGAATAACAACCGGTTTACCACATGGATGACTGCCAATGGTGGGCTGAGTTGGGGCAACCGGGTTCAGTATCCTGGCGGTCCAAAATTGCCAACGGTTGCCGTGGCCAACAGCCTGGCGGGGACGTCGTCGGACGTCTTCTATGCGGTGTGGACCGACGAAGGGACAGGAGATTCTGACAACTGGGGGCTGCGGGTTGGGCGATTCTCAGGGCCATGGCCGGCAACGCCGAAGTGGGCGCAAAAGGATGCCGCAAAGCCCAGCACACTTCAGGTGAACGGCGTTTCAAGCAACGGGCGGGGCGTAGGCTGGCGGAGAGATGGAACCACGGGGACCTATGTCAATTATATAGCCGATTGGATAGACGCTACCGGGCCGGTTCTCTGGAGTTCCCGCGGCTTGGATGGCACCACGGCGGGACAGGCCTACGCGGTCAGCGCCGACGGCACAGTTGTCTTTGGCCTGTCGCCGCCCGCGGTCGGCGGGGTGACCCACAACTATGGTTACAAAGCGGTGTTCGATGCGACAATGCCAGGGATGGCGGCGCAATTAAGCACAGGCCAATTGCCCAACTTCCCGGACACCGGGGGTCCGACCAGCCTTGCGATTCCATACGGCTGCACAGCGGACGGGAGATACGCCGTGGGCGCCAACTACCGCGGCGGGATCGAGAAAGCCGTCCTCTGGGACACGAGCGGCTCCAACCCGACGAATTGGACGGTCACGGATTTGACGGAGGTGGTTGCGGCGAGCGGGTCTTCAGGCATCTTCGCGCGGTTGGCCCGCGCGCACAGCATTGGCACGAGCGCGGCGGGCGGCCTGGTGATTGGGGGTGTGGGCCTAACCACCAACACCCCGGCAAGAACCCGCGCTTTCCTGATGACGTTTGTTCCACCGGCAGCCCCGGTCATCCCCCGGCCAACGGTGACCATTTCAGGCTCCTACACTGCCGGCCTCACCTTCAGCTTCCCGACCATCGCCAATCCCGTTGTCATGTATTACCTCGAATACACGACCAACCTCACCCCACCGATTGCCTGGACTGCAATTGGCTCCACGCAGGGAACTGGAACCCATGCAATCCTCACCGATCCCAACCCGACTGCCGTTCCCCGCTTCTATCGTATCCGCGTCCAGTAGTTCTTCCGATCCTATGGCTCAAGATGTGCCGCCCCGGTGTGCAGCGCCGAAAACTGCCCGTAAAAATCCGAAGCCCAGGCGAGGCTTCGTCTCCACCACGTTGGCTCCCGTCAATTGCCGGCAGGAACCCAGGTTCGGAGTGATGGAAACGGTGCTGATCATGGTCCTCGTCTTCGGGACCGTGGTCCTGATGCGCCTGATCCTGGCTACCTAGAACCCGGGCGGCGGAAGCCTGAACGCTCAAGAGCCTTTCACCGCCGCATAGAACGCGTCCAGATTCGCCAGCGGCGCGGCGGCTGGCACATCACAACCGGAGGAAAGCACACAATTGCGATGCGCCGCAACACTCGACAAGAGTTGCGCGGTGCGCGTGTGCACTTCGGCCGCCCCGGCCTGGCAGAATACACTGGCGGGGTCGAGATTCCCGCACAGCACCACCTCCGGGTCAACCTTGGCCAACGCTGCCGGCAGAGCCATCGGCGCGCCGAAGTGGAAGGCGCTCAAGCCCGTCTCCAGAATCGCGGGCAGGTGCACCAGCCGGGCGGCGCAGTTGTGCAGAATCAACGCGAATCCCTCGCCCGCCATTGCCGCGGCGATGCGTTTGATATACCCGGAGGAATGGGCGGATACGCCGCGCGGCGACAGGAGCCCAGCGGCCGGCTCGGCCATGATCAAGCCACTTGCCCCGGCTTCCTTGAAAGCGCGCGCGTAACCGACCAGAAAGGCCGTGCTCTTCTCCAGCACCGCGGCCATCAGCTCCGGCTCGGCCAATGTCAGTTCCAGCGCCTCGCTGACGCCCACCAATCGGGAGGCCAGCGAAAACGGCCCGATGCAGCCACCCAGCACCAGCGGTCGGGATGGAAGCTTCCGCAAACGCCTCACGGTCTCCAGGTACACCGCGGTGCGCCGGTCGCCGGGTTGGGGCACGGCCAGCTTCGCGACCTGCTCCAGGTTCGTCACCAACCGCCCTGTTACAGACGGAATCTCATTGTCCGACACATGCAGCGTGCAACCGAAGGCCTCCGCCTCCGCGCTGAGGTCCATGGCCGACAGCACGAACGGTGTCTGGTAGCGACCATGCAACGCCGCCACGGCGTCGTATTGGACTTGGGGATCGTTAACCGCCTGCCGCACGGTCGCGCCAATCAGCGCCAGGCCGGGGTAGGTCGCAATCGGCAGCGCCAGGCGCTGGGACGAGGCGAAAACCAGTTGGTTGAAGCAGTTTGCGGACATGTTGACTTCCGCTATTTCAGCCACGGCGCAACCATTTCGCCGCTCCAGATCGCCTTGACCGGCTGGCGCGCCCGCACCAGCGCGGCCCGGTTGCCTTTGACCATGACTTCTGCCGCCAGCGGGCGCGTGTTGTAGTTCGAGGCCATGACACAACCATACGCCCCGGCGCTCATTAGTGCCAAATAATCGCCCTGCGCCGTCCTTGGCAGTGGCCGATCCTGGCAGAAGAAATCGCCTGACTCGCAAATCGGGCCAACCACATCGGAGCTCACCCATGCGCCCCGCTTCCGGGTCAGCGGCACAATCTCGTGATAGGCCTCGTAGAAGGCAGGGCGGATGAGATCATTCATCGCCGCATCCACAATTAGGAAGTTCTTCCGCCCGGTGCGCTTCAAGTACTCGACTCGCGTGACCAGGATGCCCGCGTTGCCGGAGATAAACCGCCCCGGCTCGATCAGTATCCGCAGGCCGAGCGGCTTGAGCAGCGGCAGCAGCCGGGCCGCGTACTTCCGGGGCGTTATGATGCGCCGGGCCGCGGCCGAGTTCCACCACGTGGCGGGCCCGCTCGCCAGGGCCGGCTGATAGACGATGCCCAGCCCGCCCCCGAGGCTGAAGAACTCCAGACCATGCCGCTCCTTCAGCCGCGTCACCAGCGGCAGCACTTTGCGCACCGCCTGCTCGAACGGACGGACCTCCGTGATCTGGGAGCCGATATGCATCTGGACCCCGCGCAGGCGCAAATGCCGCAGCTTGCTCGCGCGCGCATAAACGCCCTCGATCTGCTCCAACGCGATGCCAAACTTGTTTTCGTAGGTGCCGGTGGTGATCTTCTTGTGTGTGTGCGCCTCCACGTCCGGATTCACGCGCACTGCCACCGGCGCCCGCTTGTTCAGCCGCGCCGCCACACGGTTGATGCGCTCCAGCTCCGGCTCGCTCTCCGCGTTGAACGTATAGACGCCCTGCCGCAGCGCAAACGCGATCTCCTCCTCCGTCTTGCCCACGCCCGCAAACGCGCATCGCCGCGGATCGCCGCCAGCCGCGATCACCCGTTGCAGTTCGCCCCCGCTGACAATGTCGAATCCGCCGCGGAGACGGGCCAGCGTGCGCAGCACGGACTGGTTGGAGTTGGACTTTACGGCGAAGCAGACCAGGTGGTCCACCCCGGCCAAGGCCTGGTCCAGGGCCTGGAAATGTTCCGTCAGCGTGCGTTGCGAGTAGATATAAAGCGGCGTGCCGAACTTCCGGGCAAGGGTTTCGACCGCAATGCCCTCGCAGCAGAGCCGGTTGCCCTCATAATGAAAGTAATGCATGGCGCGGGAGTGTAGATTCCAACCGCCAAAGTGCAACGGGATTTCCCTCAACCGGGCTGATCGCAGGGCGGCTGCGGCGGCCATTGCTGCGGGTGTCTAACGCGGACTGAGCAGTTCATCCACGCGGACGAAGCGGTACCCCTTGGCCGCCAAATAGTCGAGCAGCTCGCCAAAGCGCAGCGAAAACTTGTCCGTGCGGCCCGGCCCGGCGCCGATGTGCAACAGCAGGATAAATCCATTCAGGCCGTTCGAGTCCTGCTGCTCTTTGCGGATGATGCTCTCGAAGATGACCTTCGACGAGACGAAGTTCTTGTCGGCCTCACCCGTGTAATCGGCGTTCGAGCGCGTGCCGGGGGTATAGTTCACCAGGGTCAGGCCCATCGCGCTGGACCAGTCCACAATCTCGCGGTTGTAGTGCTCATACGGCGGCATGAAATAGCGAATCTGCGCGCGCTTCACACCAAACCGCTCAATCTTCAGCAGGTTGCTCTCCAGGTCCGCCTGAAACTCGGCGCGGGAGATCAGGGTTCGCCTGGGGCCTTCCCAGGGGCAATAGAGCAGGTGCTTGTCGGAGTGGGGTCCCAGGTAGTGGCCTTTCGTCACAATGCGCCTGATCAGCGGCCGGAAACTGGCATTGGTCAGGAAGTCTCCCGTAAGGAAGAACGAACCGCGCGCCTTGTGCCTTGCCAGTTCGTTCAGAATTGTCTTTCCGCCCTCCGCAAAGTGGTGCCCGGTGAAGACGATCGCCATTCTTCGGGACGACGTCGGCCCCCGCACGATGCCTCCCTCCCGCAACTCCAAATCCTGCCGGCCAATGGCGGTTCCGCTCGTCGCAAACTGCGCCAGGCCGACTGGCGGCCCCGCCATTCCCGCGCAGGCCATCGCCACCAGCCAGATGTGTCTCCTCATGCCAGCTCGACGATCTCCCACGAACGCCTCCTCCTCAGCGCCGGCGGCGCGCTGGCCCGTAGAAATACCCGCCCCGGACGCGCGCCCCCCGCACCCGGCCCCCGCCACCATGCGGCTGGCCCGGCTTGTCTTGCTCAAACAGCGCGGTGTAGCGGTAGTCGAAGTTCTCCAGCTTCACGCGCGGAATCTTCTGGCTGATAAAGCGCTCGATGGCGTTCACGTGCCGGGTGTCTTCTGCCACCATCAGGGTGAAGGCGTCGCCCTTGGCTTCCATCCGCCCGGTGCGGCCGATGCGGTGAATGTAGTCTTCCGGATGCTGCGGCACGTCGTAGTTGATTACGTGGCTCACGTCGGCAATGTCCAGCCCGCGAGCGGCGATGTCGGTGGCGACGAGCACTTCGAAGCGGCCATCACGAAAGCCGCGCAACGCCTGCTCGCGCTCGCGCTGGGTGCGGTTTGAGTGCAGCACCGCCACGGCATGATTGTTCCGTTTCAACAGCCCCGCGACCCGGTCGGCGCCGTGCTTGGTGCGGCAAAAGACAATTACCGAGTCGTAGTTCACGCGCCGGAGAAGCTCCAGAACCAGGTCGGTCTTCTGGAAATCGGACACCGGGTAGATCACATGTTTGACGGTGTCCTTGGGGCTGCGGCGTACGCCAATCTCGATAGTCTGCGGATTTCGCATGGCCCACTGGATCAGCGTCTCGATCTCCGGCGGGATGGTGGCGGAGAACAGCGAGGTGTGGCGGTCGCGGGGGCAGCGGTCGAGAAGGCGGCGCACATCCGGCAGGAAACCCATGTCGAGCATGCGGTCGGCCTCGTCCAGCACCACAAACTGGACTCGATCGAGCTTGCACGTGCCGCGGTGCATATGATCGAGCAGCCGGCCGGGCGTCGCCACCAGCACATCCACGCCGTCGCGCAGAGCGTCCAACTGACGGCCATAGCCGACGCCGCCAAAGACGACGGCGGTGCGCAAATTGGTGAAGCGGGCGAAATCGTGAATGGCGGTCTCGACCTGCGCGGCCAGCTCGCGCGTCGGTTCAAGGACCAGCAGGCGGGGCTGCGGCTGGTGCTGCCCAAGCTTTGACAAGATCGGCAACGCGAACGCGGCGGTCTTGCCCGTCCCGGTCTGCGCGCTTCCGATCACGTCTCTTCCGGCGAGGATCAGCGGGATGGCGCGGAGCTGAATCGGTGTCGGTTCGATGTATCCCATCGCTCGCACCCCCTGGATGATGGGGGCGGAAAGACCAAACTTAGTAAATGGCATAAGCAGTATTGTGAAATGCGTCCTTAGCCCCGGCGTCGGGTGGCGTCATCCTGGGTGCGGGAATAATGCGCCGACTGTCGTCGGCGCCTGCTCGCTCACGAGACATAATCACCACCCGGCTCAGGAAGGCGACTTATCCGGCAAGACCGGGGAATCTTCCGGGGACTGGTCAATCGCGGCTGGCGGGCTTCCGCTTGCCGGAGGTTCCAACGGCGCCTCTATCTGCGCCGTTTGGCTTGTGGGTGCCGGGGTGTCTTGCACAGGTTGTGCGGGTCCTGGCGACGGCGGCGCTCCCTCGGCGGGAACCGGCGGCACGTCCTCAGGGGGCAGCTCCGAAGTGGCCGTCTGGACCTCGGCAGCCGGTTGGGCTGCCGGCTCAGGTTTGGTGCGCGCAGGTGCTGGCTTGGGCTCCGGTTTCGGCAGGGGCTTCTTCGCCAGCTCGATAATTCCATTGGCAAACTCGATCACATGTCCCTCGTGGATCAGCCAGTGCAAGTCGGCGATAATGGCGGTTTGTTCCGGTGTGGGCTGGGCATTCTCGGGCTGAGGTGCCGGCGGCGCCTCGGTTGCGGCGGCCACCGGCGCGGGGGAGGGTGCCAAGGCTTCGACCAGTTGCCGACGCGTGCATTTGGGAGTTACGCTGATGAAATTCACGATGGCTTTCACGCCCTCGGATACCGGCGTCGCCGTCATGTCGAGGTACCGCGGACGCGCGACGCAGACATGCGTTAATGTCCGGTTGACCTTGAAGAACTGGAGGCCGTGCCCGGCGAATTGCTGGCTGAGGACCGTGGCGACCTGGAGCGGGAACCGCCGTTGGTCATCGCAGACGCTGCGGACCAGACGCGCCAGATCAGGGCTGCGCAGCGCGCGCGCCGCCGCGCCGTTGAGCGTGTGAGTCTCAACCGGTTTGATGATGTTCTCCTTGTGCGCCTGGCGAAAGTGCTGTTCAACGGCCTCCATGTTGGCCAGCCGCAGCGGCTCGGGCATGTTGAGGCAGACGTAATCCGTCTTCCAGCTTTGGTCATCCACCCACTTCTTGACGACCTCCTCGTCGCGCACGATGCGCACGCGCGACTTATACTCCTCGAACGGCATGCGGGAGAATCGCTCGGCGTGAAGTTTGCGCAACTGGTTCTGGTAGTCGTGATGGTTCGGCGGGCCGAGGATGATGCCGCTTAAGCTGCACTGCGCAACAAAGGTGTACCTGCCCTTCGGCGGCTCGGTCGCCGTCCGCTCGGCCTGGTAGAACGTTGTGAAATGCTTCTTGAGGATATGGGCAACGGCCTCGTCTTCGGACAGCCAGAGCGTGTCGTCCAGGGCGCAGACAAACAGCGGCTGGATGGGCTGTCCCTGGGCGTTCTTCTTCACGCTGAACAGCACCAGGTGCCGCTCCGGCTTCTGGAGAATCATCTGCGCGATGTCGAATAAGGGATAGGCCCGCCCGGTCATCTTGATCTGCCGCGCAAGGGACTCGACGCCTTTATCATCCGGACGCAGGCTTGCCTCGATTTCCGGCAGCGGCTGCGGTGGGGCGCGGCGTTCGCGCGGTTCGCCCCAGCGTGAATCGGATCTCTGTCCGCCGGGGAAACGGCCGCGACCACCTTCGGGTCGAGGTGCCCCCCCTTCTCGTCGGGGCGGGCCGCGGCGCTCACCGCGGGGGCGATTATCATCGCGTCGTGCTCCAGGCGGCCCTTCCCGTCGTGGTGGGCGGGGGCCCCGGCGATGGCGGTCGCCGCGGCGGTCGGGTCGCTCCGTTTCGCCCTCGTAATGGGCGTATTTCGAGGCAGAAGGCTCTTGCGCCCAGGCGGGCAGAAAGAGTTTGTCCAGATCGAGTTCGCTATCAGGCAATATGCTCATTGCTTCACATCAGGCGCATTTTGCGGCGCGCCTTGCAAATACCGCTTGTGCAGCATGGAGCGGCTCCAGTCTGAATGCAAGCACCGGCTGGCACTATTCGCGCGGCGCGGCGGAGGGATAGCCTGGCGGGGCCGGGCAGGCCAGCGCGTATGCATGAAGGCGCGCGGGATTGGATTGGGTTGCCGGCGTGTTGTCCCGGTGTTGCTAGCATCATTGGAGCATGATTGGAGCATGATTACTCCATGATTGGGCCTTGATTGCCCTGTCCCGGACCTCCCTCAGCCCAGGGGCGCTGCCCGACCGCGCCCGGCCGATATATATAGTCCAGTTCCGCCCAATTGTCGAATGAAAAGTCCTATAGAAGCGTCACGTCCAGCGCGCCTTCAGGCAGACGCGCTGGGGCAGAGTTGGCGGCCGCACTTTGCGCTTTGCGCGTGGCGCATCTGCTCGCATATTGCCCGCCATGGCAAGCGAACCATTGCTGCGACTCGACTTACCCGGCATTCCCAAGCTCCGGAGCGGCAAAGTGCGGGAAGTTTTCGACCTGGGCGAGCGCTTGCTCCTGGTCGCCACTGACCGGATTTCCGCCTTCGACTGCATTATGCCGAACGGAATTCCGCGCAAGGGCGAGGTGCTGACCCAACTGTCGCATTTCTGGTTTTCGCAGACCGAAGCCTTCCAGCCCAATCATCTTCTCTCGCGGCCGGGTGATACCTTGCCGCCCGAACTCCAGCCGTATGCGTCCCAACTCGACCGCCGCAGCATGATTGTTCAGAAGGCCCAACCACTGCCCATTGAGTGCGTGGTCCGTGGCTACCTGGCCGGTTCGGGCTGGAGAGAATACCGTGAGCAGCAGACTGTTTGCGGCATCAAGCTGCCGCCCGGCTTGCAGGAATCCTCCGAATTGCCGGCGCCCATTTTCACCCCAGCCACCAAGGCCCAATCGGGTCATGATCTCAACGTTTCCTTTGTCGAAGCGGCCCGCATGGTGGGCGGCGAGCGTGCGGAGCAGGTCCGCGCCGCCAGTCTCAAGCTCTACCGTTTTGCCCGCGATTATGCCCGCCGCCGGGGGATCCTTATCGCGGATACCAAGTTCGAGTTCGGGCTGCTGGACGGCAGACTCATCCTCATTGACGAAGTCCTTACCCCTGACTCCTCCCGGTTCTGGCCGGCGGACCAGTACCAGCCCGGCGCCAGCCAGCCCAGCTTCGACAAGCAGTTTGTCCGCGATTACCTGGAAACGTTGGTATGGAATAAGACCCCGCCCGCGCCCATGCTCCCGCCTGCCGTCGTCGCCCGGACCCAAGCCAAGTACTTGGAGGCCTACGAGCGGTTAACCGGCCAGAAGCTGGCATGAATCAACTGGTCGAGGACTTCCTCCAGTATGTCCGACACGAACGCGGGCAAGCCGAGCACACCCAGCGAACCTACGCTTGGTTGCTGAGCAAGTTCGTCGCCTGGGCCGAGCAACAGGGTCTGGCAGACTGGAAAGCCGTCGAGTTGCGGCACCTCATGTCATTCCTCCAGCATGAACGCGGGCGCAAGCTGGCCCACCAACCAGAAGATTCTCCCCGCCGCCTTAGCAGCGACAGCCTTTACGTGGAGATTGCCGCCCTG
The DNA here is from genome assembly GCA_035452965.1 of Candidatus Paceibacterota bacterium. Taxonomy (NCBI): domain Bacteria; kingdom Bacillati; phylum Minisyncoccota; species Minisyncoccota bacterium. The sequence goes on from DAOTCE010000002.1 coordinate 222,394, forward strand.
CGCGCTTTCTACCGCTTTGCCGAGAATGAGAAGCTCCTGCCAGTCAACGTCGCCGAGCACCTCTCGCTGCCGCGCCGTTGGAAACGGCTCCCCCAAGCCCTTACCAGTGTGGAAATCGAGAGGCTACTGGCGCCCGAAATCCCCGAGACGCCCCAGAACCTCTGCGACCAGGCGGTCCTGGAACTTGCCTATGCTTCGGGCCTGCGCCTGGCGGAACTCCGCAACCTCCGGCTTGAACAGCTCCACCTTAGCGCCGGCTTTGTCACCGTTATCGGCAAAGGCAACAAGGAGCGCGTTGTGCCCACCGGACGCAAAGCCGTCGCCGCGATGGAACGCTACCTTGCGGCGAGCCGGCCCAAGCTGGTGACCCCCCGGTCCACTGCCAACGTGTTTCTCACCCGGCGCGGCACGCCGTTCGCCCACGTCACGCTCTGGCTGCGCGTCAAGCAGCGCGTGCGCCGGGCGGGCATCTCCCGCAACGTCACCCCCCACATGTTACGCCACAGCTTTGCCACCCATCTGCTGGACCACGGCGCCGACCTGCGCGTCATCCAGGAACTTCTCGGCCACGCCAGTATCAGCACTACCGAGATCTACACCCATGTCGCCGCCACCCGCCTCCGCGAGATCCACCGCAAGTTTCACCCCCGCCCATAACCTCCGGGGCGCGGTGCGGCCACCTGAAAGGGCGAGGATTTTGAACAGGGCCGACGAGAAGCAGGATGTGATTCGCGGCCTGACGAACGCGCTCCGCCACATCCGCTAAGGTCTCGATTGCCCTATGAGGCAGGTGGGCTGCCGTGCCGTCCCGCGCGGCAGCCCCGGGGCGCGATTTCCAGCGTCAACGACTGACGATTTCGGGCAGTTTGAAGATGGGCAGGAACATGCAGATGACGATGCCGCCCACCACCACACCCAGGAAGACAATCAGAATTGGCTCAATCAGGGCCGTCAGTCCAGCCAGCGTCGTCGAGATCTCATCGTCCAGGAAGTCCGCGATGCGCTCCAACATGTTGTCAATCTTGCCGGTTTGCTCGCCGGCGGTCACCATGCGCACGATCATGCTGGGAAACACGGGATGTTTGGACAAGGCGGCGGCGATGCCCTCGCCCTGCTCAATGTCCACAGCCGCGGTCTTGATCGCCTTCTCCATGACCATATTGCCGACGGTCTGGGAGACGATTTGCAGCACGTCCAGAATCGGCACGCCGCTGCGGATGAGCGAGGCCAGCGTGCGGCTAAACCGCGCCAGGCAGATCTTGTGCGCCAGACTCCCAAAGATCGGCAACTTGATCCGGCGCGAATCCCAGAACATCCGGCCGGTCGGAGTCTTGATGAAATACCACCAGCCATAGCCGGCGCCGCCGGCAACCAGCAGAAGCAGCCACAAGTACTTCTTCACGAACTCACTGAGATTGATCAAATACTGCGTCGGGGCCGGCAACGTAGCGTTGAAGCTGGCGAAGATTTCGCCGAATACGGGCACCACTCGCACCAGGAGGAAGATGGTGATCAGGATCGCCACGACCGTCACCACTGCCGGGTACATCATCGCCGATTTGACCTTCTTCCTCAACCGAGCAGTGCTTTCCAGGTAGGTGGCCAGACGGGCCAGGATCTCCGCCAGCAAACCGCCCTTCTCGCCCGCGGCCACCATGCAGGTGTAAAGGCGGCTGAATGTCTTCGGGTGCTTTTGGAGCGCCTCGGAGAAGCTGTCGCCGCTTTCCACGCGGGCGCACACGTCGTGTATCACATCCCGCATCACCTTGTTGGTGGTCTGTTCGCCCAGCGCCTGGAGCGACTGGACCATGGCCAGGCCGGCGTCCACCATGGTCGCCAGTTGCCGCGTGAAGATGACCAGGTCGGCCAAAGCCACCCGGCCGCCGCTGTTCTTGCCCTGCCGGCCCACTTTTTCCTGGATCGAGAGGACCAGCATGTTGCGGTTCAGCAGCGCGGCGATTGCCGCCTGCTCCGTCGCCGCGTTCACCGAACTGTGAATTTCCCGGCCAGACACCGTTTCCCGTGCTACGTATACGAAGGATGCCATGATTGAGGTCCGTTCAAGGTTGACCGACCTCGGTCCTCGGGAGGATCGGGCGGTTTATGGAAATAGCGCCAAACATTTGCGGGTCCGAGTAAAGCAGCCTTTGTTCCAAACCTAAACAGGCCGCGAAATACCCCCTCACGTTCGAAATTAAGACGTTCCTCGCCTAAACCCGCGGAAAAGCAGGGGCGGCAAAAAATAGTGAAAAAAGTATTGTCAAAACCCCGGAGATGGCCTATTTATGCCGGAAAGTGCACCGGTTTTGGTGCTGGGGCAAACTGGTTTTGCCCCGAGAAATGCATAAATACAAAGTTATACAACTGAATCATACGATCAACATCGGAGGAACGAATGAAGTATAATAAATGGACAGTAGCACTGGCGGCCCTCGGGGTGGTCAGCTTTGCATCCGCTGCCAAAGCCGAGGAACAGGCCAGTTCGGTTATGACCGCACTCGCTTCCACGACCCTCAGTGGCTACGTGGATACATCGGCACAGTGGAACGTCGGCACGGGCAACAATAATCTGCCGCCGTATAAGTTCGGCGGCACGAGCAAGGCCGACGGATTCAACCTGAATGTTCTCCAACTCAGAATTGACAAGCCGCTGGACGAACAGGATTGGGCCGCCGGATACCGCGCGGACCTGTGGTTCGGACCGGATGCCAACGTGCTCGGGACAACCTCGACCGGCGCCTTCTCCAGCGACTTCGCGGTCAGGCAAGCCTATGTCGCGCTGCGCGCCCCAATCGGGACAGGGCTCGATTTCAAGATGGGTGTTTTTGACAGCATCATCGGGTATGAATCCATCGAGGCCGGCAATAACCCCAACTTCACCCGGTCGTACGGCCATTCGATTGAGCCGCAAACGCACACGGGTCTGTTGGCCACCTACCGTTTCTGCGATTTCTTCAGCGCCGCGGCTGGTGTAGCCGATACGTGGTCGCCGATAATCAATGACCGCTCGTTCTTCCCTCTCAACGCAGGCGGAGCCCAGGCGACGGCGGAATCTTACAAGACCTACATGGGTTCGGTGGCCCTGACCGCCCCGGATGAATGGGGCTTCTTGTCCGGTTCCACCCTGTATGCCGGAATTGTGAACGGGTTCGCGGATCGCAGTGATCTCGACACTACCGCCGGCAGCAGCGATAGCACGACTGTGACCAGTTACTACGTTGGCGCAACGATCGCCACGCCGGTGACGGGTCTGCGGGCTGGTGCGTCGTTTGACCTGCTTGATATCCATCATGCGGCCAATAACACCTGGGCGGTAGCCGGCTATCTGTCGTATCAGGCGACCGAGAAGCTCAGCTTCCACGGCCGTGCCGAGTACTTTAAGGACAAGCTGGATGCCACAGATGCATTGCTGTTCAATCCCGATGGTGGCTTGGGTGGTGCGGGCAAGGCTGAGGTTCTGGCGCTTACTGCCACAGCTCAATACGACCTGTGGAAGAATGTTATCAGCCGCTTGGAGTTCCGTTGGGATCATTCCCTGCTCGGGAACGATCTGTTCGGCGGTGATCCTAATGCCGCAGCAGGTACTGCGGACGCGGCAGCCGACCTACAGAACGCCTGGATGGTGGCGCTCAACGTCATCTACAAGTTCTAAGCTGAGTTAGAACCAAACTTGAGACCCCTCCCGAGAGAATCGGGAGGGGTTTTTTCATGGAGCGGCTGGAGAACTCCTTGCTCCACCACCACCCCCGCTTCTCCTTCGCTTCCCGGTCAATCCTTGCTGTCGCATTTTGACCATCGGGAGCAGGAATCAGCGGTTCAACCAGCTCTACCCCTGGGCGCCATGGTTGCTAAGCGCTGCATTTGCAGCAGGTTGCATTTTCTGCTGCACCCGGCATGCCGGCTGCGATACGCTTTCGACGCATCGCACCTGCGGCTCGGAACCCCGCGGGGCGCGTCTTAAGTGGAAACCAGCAAGCAACGTATAACTGTAGAGCATGAATTATAATTCCTGGACAAAAGCCCTGGCGGGTATTGGGTTGGTTACTTTGCCGGCAGTGGCCGTGGCTGAGGAACAACCGAGTGCCCTGATGACCGGACTGGCTTCGACGACGCTGGGCGGCTATGTGGACACGTCCGCCCAGTGGAACTTCGGCACAGGCAACGCCAACACACCGCCCTATGCCTTTGGCGGGACCAGCAAAGCCGACGGCTTCAACTTGAACGTGGTCAAGCTCGCTCTCGAAAGGCCGGTTGACATCAAGGACGGGTGGGCGGCGGGATACAAGGTGGAGCTGTTGTTTGGCCCGGACGCGAACACTCTGGCCACGCAGTCCTCCGGCACTGCGGCTGACTTCGGCATCAAGCAGGCCTACGCGGCTTTGCATGCGCCCATCGGCAACGGCATGGATTTCAAGGTCGGGGTGTGGGATACGATCATTGGGTATGAGGTGACGGATGCCATTGCGAATGCGAACTTCACCCGTTCCTACGGCTATACCATCGAACCGCCGGCCCACACGGGCATTCAGGCCGCCTACCAGATCAGCGAAGCCTGTGCCGCGATCGCCGGGGTCGCCAACACTTTCGGCCCGAAGATCAACGAGCGCGCTTTCCTTTCGCCGACCAATCCCCAGGCCGAATCCTACAAGACCTATATGGGCTCGATCGCGCTGACCGCGCCGCAGAGTTGGGGTTTCCTGGCGGGCTCAATGCTCTGTGGCTGCGTGATCAACGGTTTCAGCTCGGGCGCCAACGCCGGCAACGGCGCCAACCAGACCAGCTGGTATGTGGGCGCCACAATCAACACTCCGCTCAGCGGGCTAAGGCTGGGCGCGGCTTACGATTATGCCGGCGTGAGCCGGCAGGACCCATTCGGCGCCAACTACGCCAACGCAGTAGCCCTGTATGCCTCGTACCAGGCCACAGAGAGACTGAGCCTGCATGCCCGCGGCGAGTATGCTTCGAGCGACGCGCAAACCGCCGGTGCCACGCCGCTGCTGGGCGCCACCAAGGTATTCGCGACGACCGCCACCGTGCGATATGACCTGTGGAAGAACGTATTGAGCCGGATCGAGTTCCGCTGGGATCATGCCGCCGGGGGCCAACCCGCCTATGGCGGGACCACCCCGGGTGCCCCCACGCTCAAGAACAGCTATATGCTGCTGGCAAACATCGCGTACACATTCTAGCCCGGCTGGTTCACGGCGGCGGGGTCGCCGTTTCTGTCGGCGTTCCTATTTCTCCCGTCGAATGAATGCGGCGACTGCCGTTGGCGGTTCAGGCTCAGCCCAGAAAAGCTCGCCATCCGTACAATTCCGGATAACTACCTGATTGCCTGTGGCCGTTTATGTGGTAATAGTGGATGTTGCCATGGCAGCGGTTTCAACAGACACGGGCTTTATTGTTTGGGGTATTGACCAGACCGCATACGGACCCGTCGAGCTTCCCACCCTCGTCTCCTGGGTCAAGGACGAGCGCGTCACGGCTGACACCTGGATCTATGCCGCCCAAAACGCCTCCTGGCAGAAGGCCGCGGACGTACCCGAACTTCAGATGTTCTTTCGTTCAAAGCGAGGAGCGCGTCCTGCCGACACGGACGCGGTGACCAGCCTTAGGGGAATTGATCCGCGGGCGTTGCGCCGGATCAAGATTCTGGCCGGCATGACTGACGACCAGCTTGAGCGTTTTGCCCAGTTCGTGGAAGTGGAGAAGGTCCCCCAGTGGTCGGTGATCGTCAAGCAAGGTGACCCCGGAGACGTGATGTACTTCATCCTCGACGGCGAACTGCGTGTGCGCTTGAGCGTGATGGGCAGCGAGAGCATCCTGGCCACGCTGAGCGCCGGGGAGTTTTTCGGCGATGTATCCTTATTCGACCATGGGCCGCGCTCGGCGGACGTGGTGGCCAATTGTGACAGCACGGTGGTGAAGATTTCCGCCGCTGCATTCGATGAACTGGCCAAAGCCGCACCGGACATCGCCACGCCGTTTCTGCGCGCAGTGGGCCGGACCCTCTCGGCGCGCATCCGCACCGACAACAAGCGTTACGGCGACTCGGTCAAGTTTGCCCGCACCGCCGGCTGACGCCTTACCCGAGAGAGGCGGTCGCGCTCCGTTTGGCGTTTCAATCCCCCAGCAGTTTCTTCAGTGTGTCGCGGGCTTTGGCTTCGCGCGAGGTGTCCTCCACGGGCGGGGTAAATTCGCGCCGGACGAACTCGAAGTACTCGCAGTAGTTGGCCAGGTGCTTCTCGGCCACCGGCTCAGCGCGGCGGTCGCGGCATTGCTCGGCAACCCGCGGGTCGTAGCTGACGCAGTTCAGGCACACCTTCAGGTCCGAGTTGCAGCGGGGGCAGGATTCCGAGCGGCCCGGAGCACCCGGCAGCTTGTACTCGGTGCCGCACTTCCAACAATGTCGGGTCTTAGCCATGCGGCGCATTCTAAACCGGCCAGCCGGCTTTTCCAGAGGAGAATAGAACTGCCCCGTAAGGCCTTCAGTCTTGGGTGGAGCCGGAACTGAACGAATCGTATTGTCATTCGCAACGAGTTCATTCCATGCTTGGGCCATTGCATGAGGAACGAGAACGGTGACCCGCCGGATGTCGGGAAGAGGCCGCGCTACACCTGGCCGTGGATTGTGCTGGGGGCGGTCGTCCTGGCGATTGCGTTGGCGGTAGCGTGGATGAGCAAAGAGGTCGAGCGGACACGCCGCATCCGCGACGCAAGCGCCCCCGCGCCGCAAACCAATCACGCCGTCCCGGATATGCCCCGGCGCTGAGCGGGGCGCTTCTCCCGGCGTTCTTCTATTTGGCTGATTGCCGTGTGGCTGGTTTGATCGGCCAGTGCTCCGACTCGGTCCGCGCGGTCTTCAGGTAGTTCTCGATCCTGGCCACAACCGAAGGATTCCTCTCCGCCACGTTTTCCTTCTCGCCGGGGTCAGTCTGGAGATTGAAGAGCTCGAGCGGCGCGCCAGCCGCAAGACGGACGGCCTTCCACTCCCCCATGCGCACCGCCTGTTGGAAGCCGCGCTCGTGAAATTCCCAGTAGAGGAACTCATGCCCATTGGTTTGCGGCTTCCCCAGGAGCGTCGGCAGAAAGGACAAGCCGTCGAGCGGTTCGTCCTTCGGCAGTTTCGCCTGGGCAACTTCGGCGACGGTGGGCAGAAAGTCCCAGAAAGCCCACGGTTGATCATTGACGGTGCCGGCTTTGATTTTCATTGGCCAGCGCACGATCATCGGCACGCGAATGCCACCTTCGTACAGATCGCGCTTGATGCCGCGCAGGGGGCCGGCGCTCTGGAAGAACTGCGGCGTCACCCCGCCCTCTTTGTGAGGGCCGTTGTCGCTGGAGAAGAACACGATGGTGTTGTCCTCGATCTTCAACTGCTTGAGCTTGTCCATGAGCTTGCCGATATCGGCGTCCATGCGTGTGATCATGGCGGCTTTGTTCTTCTCCGGTTGCGGCCAGGATTGGTCGGAGTAAGGGGCATCACTGGGGACCTGCATGCCATTGCCGGTGCTCCGGCCTTCCTCATTGTTGGCGTGGGGAATGGTATAGGCCAGGTAAAGGAAGAAAGGGCGGTATTTATTGAACTGGTCCGGCTTGTTGATCTGGACAAAGTTGAGCGCAACGGTGGTGAACAGATCACTCATGTAGCGACCTTTCCGGCCCCCCTGGTTCTCGGGAAAGTCCCTCCGTCCATCGAAGCCCGGCTTGGCCTCGCCCGGCGGATCGTAGCGCCAGAGAAAATCCGTGTAGTAATCGTGGGCGTGAACCTGGTCCAGATAGCCGATGAATTCATCAAACCCCTTCTTCTGGGGAACGCCAGTGGTGTGCTCGTTGCCCAGTCCCCATTTGCCCGCCAGGCAGGTGCGGTAGCCGGCCTGGTGGAGGACCTCGGCCACAGTCAGGTCTTGCGGGCGCAATGCCACCTTGGCATTGCCGCGGATCAGCGCGTGGCCCGTGTGCCGGCCGGTCATGAGCACGCAGCGCGAGGGCGCGCAAACCGTGCTGCCAGCGTAGAATTGGCTGAACCGCATGCCGTCAGCGGCCAGCTTGTCCAGGTTGGGCGTCTTGATCTTCGTCTGGCCGTAGCAACCCAGGTCGCCGTAGCCGAGGTCGTCGGCAAGGATGAAGATGATGTTGGGCCTGCGCGCCAGAGCAGCCGACGGGCGGTTCGTGGAGGCGCTCAACGCCGGGAGCGCGAGGCTGCCCGCCAGGCCCAGAACCAATCCGCGGCCTGCTCGACGCCAGATTCCCAGGAGCTTGCGTGTCATGGCAGGAAATCTGAGCCAGGCACCGCGCGTCGTCCAATCCAATTACTTGCTTCCCGAGAGTGGTTTCGGCTGGGCCTTCTCCCATTCGGCGCGAGTGACCTCCTTTACCTCATGTTTGAACACGAAGACGCCTTTCTTGTTGCCGACGACGATATCGGGATACTTGGGATTGCTGACGCAGCCGACGGTGACTTGCGTGCCGACGCCGGAGTCATCGTCAATGGGAATGGGGATGAACTCGGCGTGGTCGTTGGCGGGACGCACGAGCTTAAACCAGTAGAGCACCGCGGCGGCATTGGAATCGGGGTCGGGACCGTCCTTGCCGTGCGCCCAAAAGCGTTTGCCGGTGACGAAGTCCATCAGGCCATCCTTGTCCATATCCACCAGGGCGAAGGCGTGCGGTTGTGAGAACTGCACGCCGTAGCGGTTCTTCAATGCGTCCTTGTTCAGAATGACGTGCTCCAGGAAAGTGATCTTGCCGTCCCGCCGCGCCTGTTCGTACCAGGAGATGCCGTAGCCGTGGGCGTTGATGCAGGTAATCACATCGTTGAGGCCATCTCCGTTGACGTCATAAACGAGCATCTGCGCGGCGGCAGGGGCAAAAGGAAAGGGATGCTTCGTCCAAACCGGATCGTTGGCCACCGAGGCGGGTTGCTCCCACCAGCCATCCTTCTCGAGGATATCAACGCGGCCGTCGCCGTTGATGTCGCCGCTGCCGATGCCGTGGCTGAAGCGCTGGTAATCGCCCTTCGGCGAGACGGCGTGGAATTTCCAGGGCGCAGCCGGATTCTTCCAGTCGGCCTCGGCGTAGCCGATGTAGCCGCGGGAGCAGCAGAGGATCTCCGGCTTGGCGTCGCCGGTGACGTCAGCGAAGCCGGGCGACTCGTTATCGAGCACGTCGAAGACGACATGGCGCTGCCAGCGGCCCGGCCGGTTCTTCGGGTTCTCATACCAGGGCACCTCTTTGCCGGGAAAGCCATACACCATCACATCGGTCCAGCCATCCCCATTGAAGTCGTAGGTGAACGTGAGGAAGCAGTCCGAATAGGCATTGTTGACCCCCAGGGCGCCTTCGAAGCCAGGGATGGTCTGTTCCACGCCGTCGGCCTTCTTGCGCTTGAAGCTGGCGTTGGCGGCGTAGATTTCATGGCGCTTCTTGAAATCCGGCCCCTCATACCAATAGGCGCCGGAGACAACGTCCATCTTGCCGTCGTGGTTGAAATCGCCGATGTCGGCGCCCTCGGCCCAGAACTGATCGGTGGCCCGGACTTTCTTGAAGCTATGGAGCAACTCGGTGGTTCCGGCTAGCGCTGAAGCGACCGAGAGAAGAACTGCGGCCAGGAGAATTCGAATCATGACGCTATCCTTGGCAGTTCGGGCGTGGCGGGTCAAGCCGGAGTGGCGCGGAAAGGCCGGTTTTTGAACAGGTACGAAGCGGGCAGGATGCCCGCGGTCCGCCCTCGCAAGGGTGCGATGTGCCGGCAGAGGGCCGTTCAGCCTTCGTAGAGCTGGAACACGCTGGCGAGCATGACCACTTCGGGATGGGCGACCGTCAGCTTGGGAAGGATGAGGCGAATGCGCGACCGATAGGCGCCCAGCTTCTCTCGCAGCGGCCCCAGGTCACCTATGTTGTTCCAGTGGAGCTTGTTGAGGTCCAGCACCAGCCGGGCTTTGCTGCGGGCCAGGGACTCGCGAATTCGCTGCCCAAGCCGCTCAGATTCCGAAGTGGATAGCCGGCCTTCCAGTCGCATCATCACCTGCTGATTGGCATGCTGCCGCTCGACCTGAATGGAAAGGTCGGGAAACGCGGCTTTGCGACAGAGTTCCTCCCATAGATCGGCGCCGGCCCAGCGCCTGGCCGGCATTCGATAGGAAGTGCGTATTAGCTTGGGATGCTGGAAAAGGCCCAGCTTCAGCGTCAAGCCCGTCCACAACGCCGCGCCGACACCCAGCACCGATTTGAGCCGCTCGGCGAGCGTTGGGCTGCCCAGCTCGGCCTGGACGCCGCGCTCCAGCTGGCCAATCCAACGACGGATTGCCGCGTTGGGGCCGAGCAGCCTGCCCGCGAGGAACACCGGATACGACGCCCGCAGTTCCTTGGCGTAAAACCGGGCCTTCTGCCGCAAGAAGCGGTTCGGCGAATCCTTGAGCTTTCGGTAGCCGAGCAACCACGCCTCCACGGTGCGGAAGATGCTCGGGCCGAGCCGCTGGAAATCCTCTCTGAAGCACCAGCGTTGGAGTTCCTCGATTTGCTCGGCCGACAATATCGGGTGTTTGATCGTCGTGGCGAATCCGTCAGCCCGCCGGTAAAGGAGTTCGGTGTTATGGGCATACACATCCTGCCACAGGTTTTCCTTTATCACCCGCTGGTGAAAAGGTGTTCCCGGAACCGGGCCATAGATCAGGAATTGGGCCAGGGCCGGTTTGAGTTTCATCAGCCCAGCCAGCTCCTGCGCCACCACTTCCGGGGTCTGGTAGTCAAAGCCGACGATCATCGAGGTCAGAACGGTAATGCCGTGCTCGCGGAACTCCGTCAGGATCTCCTCGACCGGCCGGCCCTGCTGCTTGGCGTAGCCGGAGCGTGTCCCCTCGTAGCCGATCCAGAAGCCGTCGATTCCCATCTCCAGAATCTCCTCAACGGTATATTGGCTGATCGCTTTGATGCTGGAGAAGGCGAAGATTGAGAGGGTCTTGCCGGCCTTCATCACGCAGTCGCGGAACTCCATCGCCCGCTTCTTGTTGAGCAGGAAATCCTCATCAATGATGAGGAGGACCAGATTTGGGTCCATGTCCAGGTAACGCTCGACCACGCCATAGATGTCCTTGCCTTCGGGCAGCAGCCGGATGTGTTGGCGCTTGAAGAAGTGCGAAGTGCAGCAGAAATCGCAGCCGTTCGGGCAGCCCAGCCCGGCGAAGATCTGCCCCGTGGCGGAGACTTTTTGCCCGAATACCTTGAGCCAGCTCACCAGCAGCGGCTGCGTGTAAGGCATCGGCAGCTCCGGTTCGCCCAACAAGTCGCGGAAAAATGCCACCCCTTCCCCCCGGCAGAAGTAGTCCCCGTAGGGCTTGAGCTCTTCGTCCTTGAGCACCGTCCCGTAGCCGCCCAGGACGATCTTGCTGTTGGGGGCGTATTGGCGGATCAGCGCAACGGTCTCTTTCATCTTATGCATGACCGCCAGCAGGAAGGAGACGCCTACATAGTCGTAACCTTTCTTGAGTTCCTGAATCAGCTCGTGCTTCGATGGGTACTGCAGCACCACCGTCGGGGAGTCGAGATTCGCCGCGATGTACTCCAGGGAGTAATGAACGTTCACCGTGCGCGGGCTGAAGAGGCCCTGAGCGCGAGTCACTTGGCTGTACAGAAGCTCATAACCAACGGAGGGTGCGTCCCCTTGCCGCGGCCCTATCGGGCGGCAGACGCTGGTCAACAGGACTTTTTTGCTCATAGATTGCGTAACGCGGAATCTGTCGGGCACAGTGATATCGCTTTTCCGCGGCTCGAATTAGGCGAGATCGGACGAATGCGGCCTGGCAGCGGGCATTAGACGCGGAAAGCTGCGGGAGGTCAAACCCTCATTTCAGGAAATCCTTCACTCTGGCAGGGCGCTTTCGCCGGAAGCGCCACCGTTCGGCCGCCCCGGCGAACAGGCCCCCCAAGACTGAGGCACCCCACGCCCGAGCCAATTACGGCGATTTGACGGGGACAATCCGGCGGGACTCCGGTGTGTATCCCATGGGGAGCGCTCCCCATGGGATACACACCGGGGCATCACCGTGCCGTCACCGTAAACCCAAGCAAGAAGTGCCGGGGTCAGGGGGCTGGAAAGGGCAGGCAGGCAGCAATCACTGTCCAAAATATGGACAGTGCGCCGGTTTGAAGGCGGATACGCCATCCGGGCTGTGCGGGTGAAAGCCACCGTTGGCACCTTCCTGGTATCCGTGATAAACCTCTTCCTCCCGCGCAATCAGGGAACGGCGGTTCGACGCCGCGCTCGACGAATGCCTTCGCTAAACCTATTCTTTCGAGCATGACTGCTACTGCCAGCGATGCGGTGCCCGATGCCCGTGGCCACTTCGGCCCCTATGGCGGCCGGTTTGTGCCGGAAACGCTGATGCAGCCGCTGCGGGACCTGGAGCTGGAATATGTTCGCGCGCAGCGCGACCCAGGGTTCCAACTCGAGTTTGACTACTACCTTCGGGAGTTCTGCGGCCGGCCCACCCCGCTCTACTTCGCTGAACGCCTTACGCGCGAGCTGGGCGGCGCGCAGGTTTTTCTTAAGCGGGAAGACCTGCTTCATACGGGCGCCCACAAGATCAACAACTGCATCGGCCAGATTCTTCTCGCCCGGCGCATGGGCAAGACGCGCATTATCGCCGAGACGGGCGCGGGGCAGCATGGCGTCGCCACCGCCACCGTCGCCGCGATGTTCGGGTTGAAATGCGTCGTCTATATGGGCGCGGTTGACTGCGAACGACAATCCCTCAACGTCCTGCGCATGAAGATGCTCGGCGCGGAGGTGGTCCCGGTCAAGGCCGGCCAGCAGACGTTGAAGGAAGCGATCAACGAGGCCATGCGGGATTGGGTCACCAACGTCCGCACGACTCATTACATCCTGGGCACGGTCTATGGCGCGCATCCCTATCCGCTCATGGTGCGCAATTTCCAGCGTGTTATCGGCGATGAAGCTCGTCGCCAGATTCTGGAGCAGAAGCAGCGCTTGCCCGACTTGCTCGTCGCCTGTGTGGGCGGCGGCTCCAATGCGATGGGGCTGTTCTACCCCTTCCTTAACGACGAATCGGTGAAGATGATCGGCGTGGAGGCGGGCGGCGAGGGCATTGCCGCCGGCAAGCATGCCGCTCGGTTTCAGGGCGGCTCGCTTGGAGTCCTGCAAGGCACACGCTCATATCTTCTGCAGGACGAGTTCGGCCAGGTCCAACTCACCCACAGCGTCTCCGCCGGCCTGGATTACGCCGCCGTCGGCCCCGAGCACGCTTACCTGCGCGAGCTCAAGCGCGTGGAGTACACCTATGCTACCGACGACCAGGCCCTCCGCGCATTTACGGAACTCGCCCGCCTGGAAGGCATCATCCCCGCGCTGGAAAGCGCACACGCCGTTGCCGAGGTCATCCGCCGCGCGCCGAGCCTGCCCAAAGATCAGGTCATTATCATGAACCTGTCCGGTCGCGGGGATAAGGACGTGGCGCAAGCCGCCAGGTTAATCAAGCTCTGAGGCGGCGCCGGCCAGAACGGCTATTTCCGTTTGGAGCGGTTGGATCGAGGCACGGCGAGCTGGCCGACCGCAGTTGCCTTCACGCCGCCCCCGCCAGTGAAGTGAACCGTTTGCGTGTCAGACACCGCGCCGCTGGGCTTGTAGGTCACAGTGACAATCTGCGCCTCCTTGTGCCTGAGCGTATAATCTCCGCCGGAGAGAATCTGGAACGGGGCGGCGACCGTAGCCGCTCCAACCAGTTTGCCGCTGCCCATGTTCTCCACGACGAAGGCATTGGTCGCAGTGGCGCCGGCTGCCACCGGCCCGAAATTCAACGTCATCGGCGCAACATAGATCACGGGATTAGTGAACAGGGTCCCAGCGTCAGCCCGCGAGGTGACACTCAGCAACAGAACTCCTGCGGCAAGATTCAATAACCTCTGCATAAAGGTGGCGTGACGGCCGCCTAACGGCCTTTGATTCCCCGCTGGAGTCTGTAGCTTAACGCGTTGCGGAGGCGCCGCTTGTGTCCCATCTTCTTCCGCTGCCGTTCGCGGGCTTTGACCATGTGCTTCAGGCATTTCCAGCTCCGGATGGCGGGTTCGCCGCAGATGATGCATCGATTCTCACGCTTCATCCGCAACTGATACCGCCACTGCCTTGAGATCGGCAGCTCGGTAAACTCGTCTTTAATGCGCTTTCCCATTTAGTGTCAGAGGATGGCCACAACCTGCCCGCCCCGTCAATCAAACGGTGGCCGTGGGCTTGCTTCGGGCCAGGCAAATCAACGATAGCACAATCCCCCGCGCCGCGCCAAAAGTTCCCGCCAGCGCCCTGGCGGCCTAGTCGCGCCAGGTGCGAACGAGGTTCCGAACCGCCTCCTGTCCGGCAACGGCCTTCTGGAACATGCCCTGGTTCCAGTTGTAAACGCAAATGAACCGGCAATCGCGAAAGGCCAGCGTGGACCGAAAATGGTCTTCCCACTCCGCGGAATTCGCGCCGCCCCACCACCATTCCGCGGCGGCCCAGCGCCGGCGTCCCGCCGCCTTCAGCTCGGCCTCCAGCGGCACGGCCTCGCGCGGCCCGCCGTGGTAGAAACTCCAGCCCGGCGACGACCAGCGATTGAAGGCCGGCCAAAACGGCAGGTGCTTCTCCCATGGGTCATAGGTGCCGCCCTGGTGGGTGAAGATGGCGTCGCGCGGGAGGCCAAGTTTGCGCGCCAGTCGGCACAGTTGCTCCAGGTAGAGCTGGGTAACCCTGCCAATGTCCTCGCGCGTGATCTCGCCGCGGTCCTTGAGGCCGGCAGTTTTGACGGCGGCATACCCCAATTGACAGACACCGCAACTCAGGCCCTTTGCCGGCGACAGCAGGTTGGTCGGATCGTGGGACCAGTCATGAGGCCATTGCTCCAGGTAGCGATTGCCGTCGGGATAATAGTAGGCGTTGTAACCGATGCCAGCCTCGGAACCAAGTTTGACGCCGCCAAAGAGATGCCGGCGCGAGGCCGGCAGGCGGCGCTGCCACTCGACAATAACCGGCACCAGCGCGCGCACACCCTCCAGGTGGGCCGCTATGACCGCCGGGCTGGCAATATTCGGCGCCGGGACCACCCGGAGCTGGCTGCCCCAGTTGCGCCAGCCCACTTTGACGGCTTGGGTTGGGCTCCAACCCGTCCATTCGACATTGTAGACATTGCTCGGATTGTAGCCGGCGCCTGTTGGGTCCCACCAATTCCACAAGTCCGGCCGGTGCTGCCACCAATTCTGTCCATCCAGCGCGACAAGCACGGGGACGCCGGAGTCCTCACTGGCAGCCAGGAGGCGGCGAAGGCTTTGTACCAGGGTATCGGTGGGCGTCTCCAGCGTGCTGAAAATGAAGGCGACCCCGATGCGCAGCCGGGGGTTGTCGGGCGCCTGGAGAGTGTGAACGACCTCGTCGAACACAGCACGGGTGAACGTCCCGGGACGATTCTGGTTCCAAGGGGCGCCGGGAGCGATGTTGAAGAAGAGATAACGCGGCGGTTCCTCGGCCAGCAACGGCGCCAAACCGGAAAGCACAAGGCCCAGGTAACCGGCCAGGAGTGCAACACGCAAGCTATCTATCGGGCGTCGCGTCATCGTGCGAAAGGGCCGTTATTTAGCGTCTGCGCGACAGAAAGCAAGCCCGGAGGCTGCGTGCGAGTGGTACGCTTTTAGCTTGTTCAGCGCGCAATGGCGAAGACGTTTGTCGTGATTAATGACCCGGTTCACAGGCTGATCCGGAGCATCACCCGTCAGACCCCCCTGCGGCCGGTGACGTCGCCGGACCACCGCTTGCTGCTGCAGTACCAGTTCCAGCAACAAGACCTGCCGGATGCCTATTACACCCTGGCGCTGTTCCACACCCTGGGCGGCTTATCCCTAAGTTGTTTGCGCCGGGCAAGATGGCGGGTGAGGGAAAGCGACAAACCCGGCATCCCCGAGCGCGTTAACTTCTTCGATGCGGTCCGGTTGGACCGGCGCTGCGCGCGTGACCTGCGCCTGAAGATCAAGCGGCATGGCCCGGGCCTGCTGGCCGGGGAACTGTTGTGCTTCGGCACGGGCGTATTGCGCGCCTGCAATGATGATCCCACCGAGCAGGTTTATCGTTATCTTTGGTGCAATTACGGGCGTTTCCACCCCCGGCGCGAAATTGTCCACGCCCGGATCCGGGCGCTGCATTGGAGCTCACTGCCGCTGATCCACCAGAAGCAGAAGGAATCCTTCGACTCCACCAATGTCATCTATGGCGACGCCTTTGGTGAATTGGAGCAGCTCTGGGAGCGGCGAGCCGACACGGCTTTCCTGGAACAAGTCACGCAGTTGCTTCAGCGAATGCGCACGCAGGCCGAGATTGCGGCATTCCTGCACCCTCCCTTGAACCTGGGAGCCGTGATGAAACTGCACCTGCGATGCCAGGCGCTTTGGAAAGGCCCGCCGGCCAGTGCCCGCGCCTTGCTGCGCCGCATCGAGTGCATTCTTGGAAATTCCACCGTGGACAGCCTGCCCACCACTGTCTTTCGCTGGCGGAAGGACGAGCCGGAAGCCGCGCCGCGGTTTGGGGCCCGCCGCAACCGGGATTGGAGCACCGACCAGTCGGGCTACGATGGCTGGCTCGCGGGCGGCAGCTATCCCGCGGAAGGACAAGACTGAGGGGGCGTTCCAAAGACGCTTACCGGGCCCGCCGGGCGATCACTCTCTCACGCCGCGTTGTGATGCGTCAGGCCGGCTCTTTGAGCAGAGCGATGAACTTCTTGACGGCCGGAGACAACACCTTGCTCTTCTTGTAAAGGATGCCCAGGGGCCGGGAATAGGCGCCATTCTCGAGGTCCACAGCCATCAGAGTTCCCGTGGCCACCTCCTCGCTGATCGTCTCCTGCGGCACGATGGCAATCCCGGAATCAATCTCGACCGCGCGCTTGACGGTTTCGATGTTGTCGAACTGCATCACCTGCTCGACGGTCACATGATGCCGCTTGAAGATTTTGTCCAGCGCCCGGCGCGTGGGGATGTCTCGTTCGAAGTTGATGAACTTCTGCCCGTCCAAAGTCTTGACCTTAACGGACTTCCGCTGGGCAAAAGGATGTTGCGGGTGGCAGATGAGAACCAGCGTGTCTTTGCGGATGGGAACGATCTCCAACCGGGCATCGCGGGCGGGGAACGCCACCAACCCCAGGTCCACCACGTTACCCAGCACATTCTCGTAAACCTGATCATCCCGGCGATACTCCACATGCACGTTGACGCTCGGATAGCTCTTCAAAAAGCGCTTTACGTAAGGCGGCAGCACGTGCAGGCCAACGCTGTAGATGGTCGCCACGCGGATATTGCCGGAAACGACGTCTTTAATCTCCTGCAGCTTGCTATGGAGCGAATCACAGGTCTGTAGAATCCGCTTGCTGTAATCGTAAAACACGTCCCCTTCAGGAGTGAGGCGGAAGTTCTTCTTGCTGCGCTCGATCAGCAGTGCGCTGAACCGCCGCTCCAATGCGCTGATGGTCTGGCTGACGGCCGATTGGGTGACGGCGTTGATCTGCGCGGCCTTGGTGAAGCTCTTGGTCTCGGCCAAATCGCAGAAAACCTTCAGGCTTTCGATTTGCATAGTTCTACTAAATACGATAATCCCTTATCAGTCAATATGAACAACAGCATGAATCGTCGTCGGTTCCTCGGCGCCGCCACGATCACCGGCGCAGGGCTCGCCCTCAGCTTCTCCCCACACGCTCGGGCGCAGAGCGCCGACAGCAAACCCGCCCTGCTGGGAGGCAAGCCCGTTCGCTCCCGACCTCCGCGCGAATGGCCCATCATCGACGGGCGCGAGGACAACGCCATGCTGGAGACCGTCCGCAGCGGCAAGTGGTTCCGGGGCAACGGCAAGAATGTCGCCCGGTTCGAAGCCGCCTACGCCAGGGCCACCGGCGCAAAGAACTGTCTCCTGACCAACAGCGGGACCAGCGCCCTGTTCACCTCCCTGGCCGCCGTGGGCGTTTCTGCCGGCGACGAGGTAATTGTCGCGCCCTACACGTTCATCGCCACGGTGAATGTGGTCCTGCTGCACCACGCCCTGCCAGTGTTCGTGGATACCGACCCCGAAACGATGCAGATTGACGCCCGCCAGATCGAAGCCGCGATTACCGATCGCACCACGGCGATCATTCCGGTGCACCTGGGCGGCTCCGCTGCCGACCTGGATACCGTCCTCGCGGTGGCCAAAAAGCGCAAGCTGCCCGTGATCGAAGACGCCTGCCAATCGCACCTGGGCCAATGGCGCGGCCGCTGCCTCGGCACCTGGGGCGACACCGGCTGCTTCAGCTTCCAGGCCAGCAAGAACCTCAATTGCGGCGACGGCGGCGCCATCATCACCAACAGCGACGAATGGGCCGACAAGTGCTATTCCTTCCATAACCAGTGCCGCCCCCGCCGGACTTCCAGCCACGACACCGTCTATACGAGCAGCCGTGGAGCGAACTTGCGCATGACTGAGTTCCAGGCCGCCATCCTGCTCTCCCAGATGACCCGCCTCGAGGAACAGATGAAGATCCGCGAGAAGAACGCCGCTTACCTGCGCGGTCTGGTCCAGGAAATCCCCGGCATTGTCCCCGCCAAAACGTACGACGGCTGCACGCGGCACGCCTATCACCTGTTCATGTACCGCTACCAGAAAGAGCACTTCGCCGGGATGCCGCGCAATCGTTTCCTGGAGGCGCTCAAAGCCGAGGGCGTGGACTGCAACCCCGGCTACGGCCGGCTGAACAAGGAGGCGTTCATCAAGCAGAGCCTCGCTTCGCGTTCATGGCAGCGGCTGTTCCCGGCGGAGACGCTGGCGAATTGGGAGCAGCGCACCGAATGCCCCGCCAATGACAAGCTCTCCGAAGAAGCCGCCTGGTTCACCCAAACAACCCTGCTTGGCTCGCGCAGCGATATGGACCAGACGGCCGAAGCCATCCGCAAGATCCAGAAGCACGCCGGGGACCTGGCAAAGGCCTAACGTTCCGGGCGGGCAGCCTTCATCGCTGCCGGATCCGCCGCAGCCGGGAGGTCGCGGCCGGTGCAGCTTTGCCAGTGCGCCCGTACCTTGTTGCGGAGATCGTCCAGGAACGAGTAAGTCACCGGCGTGACCACCAGGGTCAACAGCAGACAGAGCGCTTGCCCGCCGATGACGACCACGGCCACCGCGCGGCGTTCCTCGGCCCCCGGTCCGGTGCCCAGCGCCAGCGGTAACATGCCGGCAATCAATGTCATCGTCGTCATTAGAATCGGGCGGAGTCGTTCCCGGTTGCCTTGCAGGATCGCCGCGGCGCGCTCCAACCCGGCGGCGCGGAGCTTGTTCATATGATCTATCTGCAGAATGGCATTCTTCTTCACAACGCCGAAGAGCACCAGCAACCCCAGCGCCGAGTACAGGTTAATCCTCTGGTTGGCCGCCAGCAGTGAAACAAACGCGAAGGGCACCGACAACGGCAGCGAGAGCAGAATTGTGAACGGATGCACGAGACTCTCAAACTGTGAGGCGAGAATGATATACATCAGAACCACCGACAGGGCGAACGCAAACAGGAACTCCCGGAAAGTGGTTTCCAGCTCGCGGGCACGTCCTGAGACGCGTGTCGAATAGCCGGTGGGCAGGCCCATCTTGGCCACCTCGTTGCGCAGCGCGGCGATGCGGTCCGCCTGGGCATAACCGGGCGCCACCGCCGCCCGCAGGCTGACCTGCCGTTGGCGGTCCAACCGGTCAATGCGCGAAGCGGCCTGTGTCGAGACCAGTTTCACCACGTTATCCAGTCGGACCAGGCCCCCACCCTGGCGGGGCACAAACAACCGCCGAATTGGCTCCGCTTCGTTGCGGTCTCCCGGCTTCAGCCGCACCTGCACGTCGTAATCCTCGTTCATCGAATCATCGCGGAAGCGTGTGACGCGCTCATCGCCGCCCACCATCACGCGAAGCGCATCGGCAATATCCGTCGTGCTCACACCCAGATTCGCGGCGCGGTCGCGGTCAATCTCGACGCGCAGCTCGGGCTTGTCGAGTTTCAAAGTAGTGTCGGCATCCAGCAATCCCAGCGCCGGCGCGTTGGTGCGCAATCGCTCAGCGTAGGCGTGCAGCAGTTCGAGATCCGGACCGAGCAAGGCGAAATCAATGTCGAAATTGGGGCCGCCGCCAACGAACGTCTGCGGATTGCGGACCGCCACCCGGATGTCCGGCAGCTTCCGCAGGCACCGGCGAATCTCCTGCTGGACATCGCTTTGGGAGAAGTTGCCACGGAACGCCTTCCAGGGGGGCCAGCTCAACAGCCGGCCCCAGCGGAAGGTGCGTTCTGCGTGGGGAACAAGCTGCACGAAAAAGTTGGCACCATTGACCCCGCCCAGGAAACCGCTCCCGGCGGTGGCGAGCACCAGGCGCACACCGGGGATCGAGCGCAACTCCTCCTCAACCTGCAAAGTCACGTGGTTCATCGCCGCGAGGCTCGTCCCCTCAGGCGCGGTGACCCGGACGTCGAATTCGCCCTCGTCCACGTTGCTCGGCAGATACTCCTGCCGCACCACCTGGTAAAGCGGCACGGAAGAGGCGATGACCAGCGCTGCCAGCCCGGCGATCACCAGCCGATGCGCCATTGCCCACCGCAGGACCTTCATGTATCCGCCGTCAATCCGGCGGTAGAATCCACCGCGTGAGCGCGGCTCCGCTCCTCCGGATTTGGGTTCCCGCCCGTTCCCAACGCGCAGCAGCCGGGCGCTCATCATGGGTGTCAGGGTGAAGGAAACCAGCAAGCTCACCAGCACTGCCACCGCCGCGGTGAAGCCGAATTGGTAGAGAAAGCGCCCTGAGATGCTGGACATAAACGACACCGGCACGAATATCACCACCAGACTGAAGGTGGTGGCCATGACGGCCAGCCCGATCTCCGCTGTGGCGGCTCGTGCCGCCTCGAACGGCCGCATCTTCTTTTCCTCCACGAACCGGAAGATGTTCTCCAGCACCACAATCGCATCGTCAATCACAATGCCCACCATGAGCACCAGGGCGAGCATGGTCACGCTGTTCAACGTGAAATCCAGCGCCTTCATCATGCCGAATGCGGAAATCACCGAGGTCGGGATCGCCACCGCGGCAATCAGCATCGCGCGCCAGTTGCGCATGAAGAGCAGCACCACCAGGCAGGCCAGGATGCTCCCCAGGACCAGGTGCCGCTGGATTTCGTGCAGCGCTTCGTAGATGTAGCGCGACTGATCGCGCGTTACCTCGAGCCGCACGTCGCTGGGAAGCTGCGGCGCCAGCTCGCGCAGCTTTTCCTTAATCCCATCAATCACAGCCACCGTGTTGGCGCCGGACTGCCGCAGCACGTTGAGCGCCACCGTAGGCGCGCCGTTGAGCCTTGAAATGGACCGTTGTTCCTTGGTCCCGTCCTCGGCCCAACCGACGTCCCGCACGCGGATCGGCGAGCCATTGCGCGTTGTAATCACCAGGTCATTGAACGCGCGCGCGTCCGGCAGCCGTCCCATGGTCCGCAAGGTCTCCTCGCGCAGGCTGCCGGTGACGTTGCCGCCCGGAATGTTCGCATTCTGCCGCGCCACCGCGTCGCGCACCGCGGTGATGGGCAGCTGGTAGGCGGCCAGGCGGTCCGCGTCCACCCAGATGCTAATCGCCCGCGCCAGCTCGCCGACCAACTCCACCTGCCCCACCCCCGCCGAGCGTTCAATTTGCTTCTTGACCAGCTTGTCCGCAATCTCCGACAGCTCGCGCTGCGAGCGGTTGGCCGAGAGGGCGATCGTCAGGATCGGAGCCTGGTCCGTGTCCGACTTTGCGATCGTCGGAGGGTCGGTGTCCCGCGGCAAATCCCGCACGACTGTCGCCACCCGGTCGCGCACATCCTGCGCCGCCGCGTCTATGTCTCTCTTCAAATCAAACGTTACGACGCAAAACGCGCTCCCCGCGCCATTGACCGAACGCAACTCCTCGATGCCCTCGATGGTATTCAGCACCTCCTCGATCGGCTGGGCAACCTGAGACTCCACTTCCGCCGGCGCCGCGCCGGGCAGCCGCGTATACACTCGCACCGTCGGCAAGTCCACCGACGGGAAGCGGTCCACATCCAGGTTCAAGTACCCCGCCACTCCCACCACCACCAGGCTCAGCACGATCATCGTGGCGAAAACCGGGCGGCGAATGCAAATTTCGGCCAGCTTCTGCATCGGTCAGTTGGCGGGAGAATCCGTTCCCTTCCTGGCCGACTGCAAATCCGGACGCACCTGCTCCCCATTGTTGATCGTCACCCGATCGCCCGTTCGCAGGCTGCCTGGACGCAATACCACAAGCTCCCCGGTCGTGACTCCGGACACCAACTCCACCCATTCGGCACCGCGGCGGCCGGTTGCCACGACCTTCTCCGTCGCCATTCCGTCCTGCACCGCCACCACCTTCTCGAGCCCGGCGAATGTGATAATGGCGTCGGCAGGCACGGTGAGTGCTTTCTCGTCCTCGGTAACGATGATCTGCGCCCGTGCAAACAGGCCGGGCCGCAAGGAACCTTGTTTCGGCACGTCCGCCTCCACCCTCAGCGTCCGCGTCTGCTCGTCCAGCGCCGGGCTTAATCGTGCAATTCTGCCAGAGTAGACGTTTGTATCCCCCTCGATGGACAGGTGCACCGCCTGGCCGGTGCGTGCGAGGACGCACTCGCGTTCGGGCACGTCCAGCCGCAGGCGCAGCGGGTCCGTCTTGACCAACTGCACAATCGGCGCGCCTACTGCCACATACTCCCCGACGCTCGCCAGACGGGCTTGCACCGCGCCGTCAAAGGGGGCCCGCACCGAAGCATCGGCCAGCCGCTTGCGGGCCAGCTCCAATTCGGCTCGCCGCTGGGCGACCGTTGCCATCCGCCCCCGCGCCTCCTCCAGCGCCGTGTCGTAGCGCGATTGCGCCACCGTATAGGCCGCCTCAACCGTATCCACTTCCGCCTGGGACGCAATGCCGGAACCCGACAGGCTCTTGACCCGCTCCCGGTTCTTGCCCGCTTCCTCCAGCACGGCCTTAGCCTGCTTGACCGACGCCACTTGTTCCAACGCGATGCGATCATCATCACCCTCCAACGGAAGTCCCAGCGCGGCCCGCGCCTGCGCGAGCGCGGCTGCCGCCTGTTGCAGCCCCAAGTCATAATCACGGGGTTCGACCTGCGCCACCAACTCGCCCTCGCGAAGCATGCTGCCGATATCCACATTCAGCCGCTCCAAACGCCCAGCCACCTTGGCGCTGAGGGTGGACTGATCCTGCGCTGCCAGCGAACCGGTGGCTTGGATTGTCCGCGGGACCGCCCGCACTTGCGCGCGCGCGACCTCCACCGGACGTTCTACCACGCCCGTTTTGATCGAGCTCTTCGACCGGTCAGCCTGCCCGCAAGAAACGAGCAGGATGACGCCCAGCCCAGCCATCGCCCAGAGCCCACAAGGAACGACTCTCATATAATCATACTAGCCCGATAATCCACTGATTGGCGAATCAAAACCAACCCCACCGCTGCCGAGGCGGCACAATTGTCGGCGCACTTTGCACTGCCAATCGAATTTGCTTTCCCCGCGCCGGACCCTATATTGCCGTCGCAACCGGCCAGGAACAGCGGGCCGGGCGGTAATCTATGTTGGTGCATGTGTTAAAGTCGAAAATCCATCGCGCGCAGGTGACTGCGGGCGACGTGGATTATGAAGGTAGCCTGGGCATCGCCCGGGATCTCATGGACAAAGTGGGTTTGCTGCCGCACGAGAGGATCCTCTGCAGCAACATGGCCAACGGCGAGCGGTTCGAGACTTACGCCATTCCCGCCAAACGCGGCTCCGGGGAGATCATCCTCAACGGCGCCACAGCCCGCTTGGGCAAACCGGGCGACCGGCTGACAATTATGAGTTTCACCGAGGTGGAGGAGGCGAAGGCCAAGTCCTGGAAGCCACGGGTGATCGTCCTGGGCGAGAAGAACCGCGTGGCCAACGAACGCGGTCTCTGAGCCAGCCCGATCAGAGCCGTTGCCGCCTGCAGCGGGCAGCTACGATGAGGGCGCCGAGCCCCAGGAGGAAGGCGGAAGCAGGCTCCGGCACACGGTCGTCGTAACGGAAATTCGGGGCCAGGTAAGCCGCCCCGCCAGTGCCAGCCATTTCCAAGGGAAAACTCAAACCTGCGGGAACGGTGCTCTTGGCGGCTGCGCCCAAACGAAGGTAAGCCCCCATGAAGTTGGTGCCGCCCGCTCCGCCACCGCAGATCTCGACACTAAGCTCGTCCAGGGACCAGGCGCCTATATGATAGGTCTGGTTGGGGTCAAGGGGTACGGGATTGATGGATACATAACTGCTCTCGTTCGTGAGGGCACTGCTGCGCTTGATCAAACTGGAAGCGAGCAAAACGCCGCCTGTGTTCCACAATCCTACTTGGATTTCGTTAACGAAGGGGGAGGCGAAAAGGTAGCTGAAGCAACCCAGATCCGTGACAGCTACAAAGCTGGTCGGTTGAAACGTCCAACCGACAGTGGTGGTAACAAGCTCGGATACAGGAGGAGTATTCTCATGTCCTATGATGGCCTCGAACGTCCCTTGGGCGCTGACCGTCCAAACTCCCGCAAGCACCGCGATTGAAAGCAAGAATCTCATATGCCCTCTCTCAGGTTCACTGGTCGTCAGGCAGTTTCGACACGCTGGATGGCAATTGCAAGCGCAAAGCTCCTACTTTATCAGCCGGTAGTACCGCGGGCTGGAGCCGATGGGATCATAGACGACGTACTCGTCGCCAATGGTGAACACACCGGTTGCGGGCGGGAATGGGACGTTAGCCCAGGGACCACCAGTCAGCGCCGGTTTGTACTGGAGGGTGTAACCAGGGAAGACGGTTGACCAGGAGATGCGAACCAGGTTGGTGGGCCAGATCTGGATGTAAAGCCTCGGCTGGAAAGCAAAGACCTGTACGACACGGTAGAAGCCTCCGGCCGGGACAGGCCTGACTTCGAAGGTGGTAAAGGTCGTGGTGGCGGTGATCGTGCCGATATTGGTCCACATAACGGGCGTCGCAATGCTAGGCGTATATTGGACGATGTAACGCTCGCCCACGACAGAGTTCCAGCTCACGAGCAAACCGTGCGGAGGCGCCAGCGTGGTAAGCGTGACTTGCAGCGGTTGAGCGCTGGGGAGCAGGCCGTTGCGATCAAGGAGAACGGCCCGGATGGTATAGGCCACGTTAATGTCCTCCTTGTTGTATACTCCCAGATACCAATGCCCGCGCAGGTCGGAGACGGTCGCGTCTGCAGGGATGGCTGGGTCTGTGCGGACGACGATTTGCTCGGGAGCGCGGCCAGAGAAGAAGCTGCCTTCGAAGTACGGCGCCATGGTTGGCGGCACCGTCCTTTCCAGCACCAGGTCGGCGTCGCCAGACAGGTTGTAGAGTTCGAACAGAACTCCGGACGTCGCATTGCTGATGCCGAGATCGAAGAAGACCCACTGGGGCGGTCCGGGCGGCGCGGCGAAAGCGCTGGCCGCAGTCGGCACGACGAAGGGGATGCCGTTGGTGAGCGGGATAATCGTGGGGTAGTTGGTGGCGGAGCAGGCCTGGACAGAGAAAGCAACGTTCGTAGCAGAGGTGTTGAAGACACCCACGTACCAGCGGTTGGTCTGAATCGGGAACGGGGTGGTGTTGGTGACCAGCATGATGATCTGGTCGTTGGTGCAGGGCTGCTGACTGATATAGTCAAAGTGATTCAGGTCGGGCAGCGGCAAGTGCTCGCTCAAGACGACCTTGAGGTTGCAGTCGGCGCCGGGAAGCCAGAAAGAGACCGCTGGTGGCAGGGCGCCGGGAAGCGTGTTGTCAGCTGGCACCTCGAATTGGAAGTAGCGCGGAATTCCCGCCGGACCAACGACGTTGGAGACGAGCATCTGGCAGTTGGTGAGGGTGATGATGTCGAACGAGACCCCCAGAGCAAAAGTGACGCCGACAGGATTGGGATTGGTGAGAGCCAGATAGTAGGGTTGGCCGATAACCAGCGGCGGCGTGGTGTTGTCGGCGAGGGTAGTCAGTCCGGTCGAGACCAGCGGGCCGATCAGCGGGATGTCCGCCGATGTGGGGAAATTCGTCTGGTTGAACAGGACGGTGACCGGCAAGGGATTGACGGTGCGGGCCTCGGCAGCGAAGTGAAGGATGTTGGTGGCCAGCAGCGCCCACTGCGGCACCGGAACCACGAAGTACTGGACGCCATTGGCCGGAAGGGTATTGGTGTAAGCGATGCCGTGAGTGAGGGTAATGACCGGCGGCGGGTTGCTGGGGGCGAACCCGAGGTTAAGTTGCCACTCGATCAACTGGGCGAGGTTGGTGTCCGGGCCGGCCCGGTTGTCCCAGATTTCGAGCGTCCAGATGCCATAAGCATCTTCGCCTGCCAATTCCGCCAGAGAGACTTCGGGGAGATAATAGAGCTCCGGCGGCAGTTCGGTGAGGGTAATGCCTTCCACGAGGGTGCCGGGCAGGAGGCTCTCGAGAGTTAGGACCGCGTTGGTATTCAGGGCGGTGAACCGCACGCTATGCGCGCGCCACTGCGAGTTATCACCGTAAACAACGTCCTGTTCAACGCCATCCACGGAGACCTTAAGCTTGGCCAGGCTTTGGCCAATGGGCACGGAGCGATCGGACTTGCCGGCGGTGCGGGCGGCGGCAATGGCGGCGATCTCGGGCTCGGTCAGGGCGCGGGCATAAACCGATAGCTCATCCAGGTAACCGCAGAAGGGCTCGAAATTGTCGTAGCGGCTGACGTTGCCAATCGTAATGCCGGGTTGAGAGGACGAGTCGAGGTTGCCGAAGGGGCTTTCCCCGGTGAAAGATGTCTCGATCGCCCCGAACACAGGGTCTGAGAGGAAGACGTTGGTCAGGAGCTGCCCATCCACGAAAAGACGCATCTGGTTGGTGGGCCAGGGCGCGTTATTGGTCCACTGCACATTGGATTCGAAGACGGCGGCGATATGTTGCCAGGTATTGGTTTTAATAGGGTGATTCGTCGTGACCAGCGATACCCCGCAGCCCGGGCTAGTCTCGCTTTCAACATGGAATACCAGATTGAATTCCCAGGTGTCATCAAGCTGCATAGCCAGGTAATACGGATCCAGGCAGTCCCTTGAGTCGCCACGGAAGAATATTTGCTGGAAGGTGGAAACCCCGATGTCGTTTGTGTGCGAAGGGACGGGGTTTATCCAGCCCTCGATGGTGAACGAGTTGGTGAAATGGAGGTTGAGCGGGTCGCCCAGCTCAACTTTGGGGGCAAAGGCATACCAGGGGGAATTGGTGGGCGGCCAGGGAATACCGGGGAAGAAAAGAGTATCGGACACATTGCCGTCATTGACGTATCCGTCGGCGGAGACAGTGGCGGAATTAATAAACGCGCCGTTATTGCCGCTAAGGATGTCCTGGGCGCGCCGGCTGAGCGGTTCCACGCTGCCGTCCCACCAGCCGACCGCGCACGGGCCGCGGAGGTTGTAACTGAGCTGGTAGCGGTGGCCGGGGCTGGTCGGCAGGAGGCACTGAACGGCGCCGGTGGCCATGGCCAGCCAGTTCGTTCCCAGCGGGTCGAGGAAGGCGTTGCTGACGACCGTGACCGCTCCGGTGGTGACAGTCCAGTCCCGAGTCCCGATCTCGGGGCTGTTGGTGCCTCCCAGGATGATGGCGCCAGCCTGGTAAACGCCGGCGGTGGCATTCTGGAAACTGTTGGAGAAAATGAGGACCGGCGGGAAGTTGGTGGCGGTAAAGGGGGCCGGGGCAAACTTGATCGGGATGGTCGCGAGGTTGGTATTCTCGGTGAAGTGCAGCAGCCCGTCGAAGGACTGCGGGACCAGTTCCGACAGGACGAAATCATCTACCACGGCGTTGAGATTGTCGGGGGCATTGGCGTCGCCAGAGACGTAGGGATTCGAGCCGCGCACGACAATGGGAGTTGGATTGGTGGAGGTGGAGAACGCAATCGTGTTGGTCTCCCAATGGGGTCCGTTGGTGGCCCAAGCGAGGCCATTGGTGAAGGTGAAGACTTGTATGCCGGCCGGGGTATTGGACAGGGTGACTTCGGTAACGACAGGGCAGACGAGGACGTTGGTGCCGTATTTGCCGCGACCTCCGGCGTTGTAGATGGCATTGACCTCGCACGGCGAAAGGGCGCGCTCATAGACGCTGAATTCATCCAGACCGCCGCCAAAGGAGGTTCCCGGCGTCGGGCCGCCAAAGGTCCAACTCAGGATGTCGTGGTCTTCCCACGCCCAACCGGTCCCGGCGGTGAATCCAACCCAGGCGTTGCCAGCCGTATCTACCGCCGTTGCCATAGGCACCGGAACATTTGTAAACACCATTACCCCGTCCAGCCAGACCGAGAGCGTCGCGCCGTTGAAAGAGATCCGAGCCTGGTGTACGGCTCCATCTTTCAGGTTGATGCCTAGTTGGTTCAGGTCCACTTGGCTAACATATCCAGCGTTGGTCACTATCCCCACGGAGTTGCCACTGATGTCACAACCTGGGCCAGCAGTGCACGATGGCCAGTTCCAAAACGCGTTGAAATGGACGCTAACGCTGTTTGTCCCCTCCTGCAACCCGCCGAAGTTAAGTGGGGTGTTAGGCCCCACGTTCTGGACGGCGAACGTTATCCCCTCTCCTCCGGGAGTAACCCCAGGGCGGCTGCCAGTATTGCTGTACTGGAACCGAAACCGCGTGTCGAAGCCAGCAGCGCAGGGTTGTTTAATTGTCGCCCACGCCTGCCCGGACACTGTGTCTGCCGCCGGGGTGAGCCGCAGCACATTCCCCAACTGTGTGGCACTACCGACCAGATTCAGCCCGGCGGTCGAACTGAAGTCGCTGTATCTGATGGGCGTCGGCTTCAAGGTCGGGTCGTAGCCGAGATAGAGATCGCCAGCGGTGCGCGGCACGAAATTGGTGGAGAATTGCGCCGTCGCGGCGCTTTGCCCGTTCGTGTAGAGAACCGCCGTGTTACTGTTGGTATCGTAAGTGAGGGCGACGTGCTGCCAGCCGGAGTTGGTGATCACATTCGGCAAGGTGGTAATGACATGCGGCTGGGAGTTGGTGTCCCAAATGATGGCGCTGAGCGAGCCAGGCCCGTTCGTCAACCCCAACCAGAACTGGACGCCAAGCGGAGACTGGTTGGTGGGATATGCCGGGTCATACCATTCCACCAGCGGGGCCGGGCTGGCAATGTCGAACGGGTTGATCCATCCTTCGATGCTCAATCCGCGACCGATACCCAAGTCGAGTTCCGGGCAGTAGGGGACGACCATTCGGGTGGCAACGCCGTCGCCAATGTAAGCCTGATTGACTTCGCCGGACAGCCCGCTGGTCAGCCGGACCCAATCCACCGCCACATCCACCGACGCCGACCCGCCAGGGATCCCCACGAACTGGGAAAGACCGAGCTTGAAACCAGAGGAGAAGGCCGAAGCCCCGTGGGCGAAAGAGAACCCGGCCAACTCCGTTCCAGCGTCATTCAGCAGCGCAGCGCGTACGCCCTGGTAAGGCGCAGCCGACAGTACCAGCCGATACCAGGTATCATTCTGGAAGTTGAAAAGGAGGTGGTTATGAGTACCATCAATACTGCTGCCTGCGAACAAGTCACGGGTCGCCCCCCAGGACCCCACAAAGAGGCAGATGGTGTCGAACCGGTTCGAATTGGCCGCATCTATGACCCAGATTTCGATCAATCCTTCTATGTTGCTACCGGGGCCCTGATTAAGTGTATTGAAGCGCACCTCGTAGCGGAAATCCTGCCCCTGGAAGGTTGTGCCTGAACTCCAGCCACGCCGCTGCAGAGGGCCGAACGTATTCGACAGCCGTATAACGGTATTGGTGCCGATGGTGGTAAAGCTGTAGCTCGGCGCTCCCACGTAGGTCTCATGCAGAGGGTCATTCCCACCGCCAGCCGCCGGCAAGGAAGGCTGCCATATCGTATTTAGCGGCCCGGCAAAGTCATCCGTGAAGTGCCCCGCATTGCCGGTGGAGAAGGCAACGTCGCCCAACAAAAATCCATCGAAACCGCCAAAGATGTCCGCCCCGTCAAAGTCCAGCGGCCACCAGGCGACCATGCCTTTGAGCCAAGGCAGGTGATTGACCCGGTAGGAGAGGGTATAGGGATACGAGTTAGTGACCAGAATCGCGTTGGTCGTGGGCAGGGTGTTGGACACCGCGCCGTCGAACAGGGCCAGGACGTGGTTGCTGAGCCACGGGTAGGTGAAGTCGTCCAGGACCTCGACGTAGTTGCTGAGCACATTCCAGCCCTGGAACACCCCGCCGGGGGCGTAGAGGCCGACCGGGGCAAGGTCGAAGTTGTTGGTGTAAAACGGCTCCATCACGTAGTTGGTGCTGAGGTTGAAGGTGCCCAGGCCGTTGGTGGAGCCGGCGCCCCGATTCTCGAAGAGCAGAACCCGGGTGCCGCTGGGGCTGATGAGGGTGATGGCCAGATCCGAGATGCGCGGATCCTGGATGAGCAAGCCGACGTCCACTGTGGAGACGATCCGGTGGAAGCTGTTCGTGATGAAGACGTCGGTGATCGCGTCGTCGAGGATCGGCACTGGTTCCTTGACGTCGGGGGTGGCGACCGGCTGGAGCGTGAGCAGGGAGAAGCCAAAGGCGGCGCGGATATTAACCGTGATGGGCGTGTCGGTCCGGTTGCAGACGCGCACCCGGTACGTGCCGGCCCGCAGCGGCGGGACATCCGTCTGGTCCGTGGTGACTGCTCCGCCAATTGTGTTGGTGACCTCGGTGCTCTTGCAAGTCCCCCCGCTCAGCGGGCAAAGTTCAATGGTGTAGTCAACGGGTCCGGTGGCGGAAACAACCGCGACGGTAATGGTCAGGCTGACTGCGTTCGCGGGCACGTCAATGAAATCATTGCGGCAGGATCGACCCTGAATCGTGGCGGTGACGCCCTCGCCGGTGAGGTCAGGCTGGCGCTCGAGGAAGATCCTGAGGCCGACATTGGTGCCGAGATGGCCGAGGGAATTGTCCACCATGGAGAACATCCATTGTCCCTGCCCTTCTTTGCCGGCGAAATTCGCCAGGGTCCCGGGTCCATCGGTATGCTGGACATGGGAGTTGAACAGGAACGGGTCGGGACCAACATTATTTTCGTCGCTGTCGTCGTAAATCCACGTGGTCCAGGTCTGGCAGGCATCGCCGGCGAGCACGCAAGTATGGTTGTTAAGGACGGCGAAATCGTCCCCGTGACTGAGGTTGCCGAGCAGGTCGGTGGTCAATTCGTGGTTGATGATATTCGTGACGATAGCGCGGCGGACCTGGATTTGCTGGACGGCGACGGCGAGCACAAACACATTCGTGGAACCTTCGGGCGACCCGTCCGGGATTGCCACAAACGATGGGAAACCGAGCAGCGAGAGATCGCCGTTGGTATTGCTGCTGCCGAACGGCTCGCGGCTGAAAACGCCCACCAGCGCGTATTCGGCGGCCTGCTGGTCTTCGGACTTGACGCCGATGTAATAGACGCCGGGCGTGGCATTGGAATACACGATTGTCTCCGTGCCGCCGCGGCCCAGCGATTTGGTGGCGGCGTCCACGACGGCCGGGTCCAGGTTCGTCAGCGAGAAATAGTTGGGAACTGTCGGTGGCGCGACATACAGGTCAATGTCGGCCTCCGGGCGGGTGGCTAGCTCCGCGCTGGGTTCGAACACGCCCATGCGCGGATCCGCCAGGTTGGCGGGCAGGAAAGTGAGGAAGGCGGCGTTGGTGAACGAAGTGTCGTTGGTGATAACGTAGAAATGCCATTGGTTGGTCACCCCGAACGTGAGGACGGCATTGGCGGCGTTGCTGATGATAGTGGTGTTGGTGCCCAGCAACTGCGGGTTGGCGCCGACGCGCTGATGAAAGAGCATGCCGCCGGCAAAGTCCGGGGAATTGGCGAAGCTGTTGCTGATCGCCGTGATCAGGGGCTGATTGTCGAAGGCCAGCGTGATGCTGGGATTCAAAGCGATGGCATTCGTGATCAGCCCATCGTCGCTGGAGATGACCAGGGCGTAGTCCTGGCAGACGTTGTTGGTCTGGGCCGTGACGGCGTTGACGTTCACGCGGCGGCCCGTAACGGTAATGGAGTAGTTGTTGCTGATGCCGAGAGCGGGGGAGAGGAACACATTCTCGACGTTGTTCACCGTGTCAATGTTGGGGGTCGTGTTGGTGCGCCAGGGCTCGTTGTAATCGTGGCCGGTGGTGATGTCGTTGCCGAAGTAAACCAGGTTCGTGTTGTCGAGGTTGGTGACAACCAGGTCCAGATTGTTGACAAGCTTGGTGCTGGCAACGGGATTGCCCGGCGGATCGGTCCAGACCAGGGTGACGCGCAGGCGCTGCTCCTGGGCTTCCGGGGAGAGAGAGATTCTGTAGGTGCGGCTTTGGCCGGTGGCCAGCGCATCAGCCGGACTTTGGTCAATCATGACCAGCGAGTTGGTGGCGGCGCTGCTGTTGGTCAGGGAACCCGGCAGGGTGGTGGGGAGGTTGAGCAGGCCCCAGCCCTGGGAATTGACGGCGGCTCCGACCTCGAAGTCGTAGAGGTTGCCGACCGAGCGGGCGCCGTTAATCAACAGGGCCTTCATGAGCGCCGGGCTGTTGGTGCGGCCCAGCCGCTGCTCGAAGAACTCCTGCATCAGGGCCAGGGTGCCGGAGACATCGGCCGCCGCCATGCTCGTGCCGGATTCGTAGCGATAGTAAGGCCCTAGCGAGTCGTTCATCCCGGCCAATACCTCGAGGCGGTTGTCCAACAAGTTGGTCACCACAACATCGGTCACCAAATCAAAGGGAACAGGCTCCCCGGTGTCATTGCCGATGCCGAAGTACCAGTCAGCGTTGACAGGGTTTAAGGCGGCGTCCGGAGGCAGGGAGATTTGGTTGGTGCCTACGGCATCATACCCGCCCGGGCCGTTGGTGGGGATGTCCGACTGTTTGACATAGATGGGCAGGTTCGGGAACGGGTCCGGCGAATTGGTGTTTGGGTGGACACGCAGGTTAAGCTGGACGGCATTGTCGGGAACAGAGACTGAACTGATCCACAGCATGTCGGTGGTCACTACCAGGTTCGGGTAGATGCCGATAATATGACTGGTGGGATTGTAATAGGCGTTGGTGTCCCACTGCGCGGACTTGGTGGAAATGACAAAGGTGCCCGGGGCGACGAGGTCGGGCTTAAACCGGCCGGAGGTCCCTTCGACGCCCCGCCCGACCGGGCCGCGGCCGGAGAAGCCGGCGACCTCGTCATTGGCATCGGCCACGGACAACCATGGTTGATTGGTGGTGCAGTTGGAGTTCGTGTCGACGGTCGTGCATTTCCAGGTCCTGTTGGTGATATTCCGGAGCAGCTCGATGGCCCCAACGGTGATAACGTTCTTGGCGGTGCCGGGCGACTGGATCGTGTCTCCAACGCCGGTGGTGCCTTCCGAGTTGCCGCCGCCGTTGTTGCCGGCCGGGAACACCACCAGCAGCGGTTGAGAGCCCGTCACCGTGGGCAGGGCGTCGCGGACCGCGGCATCGTAGCTGGCGGCATGAAGGTCGTAGGATTGGGAGTCCGGGCCGACATAGTTCCAACTGTTGTTGGAGATAAAGGCGTTAGTCCGCGCGGCGGTTTGCTGCAAGTAGCCATCGGAGGGCCACGACAGGGTCGCGCCGTCGCTGGACGGCCTGCTGGACATCGCAACAGGCAGGGCGAAGAGCCGGGCGGCGGGGGCCTTGCCGCGAAACTGGTTATTGGTGCCGCCGTACGGACCTTCGGGACCCGAGGCGTTGGTAACGCCGGAGGATTGGCCGCCGCTGCTGGCGATAATGCCGGCCACATGCGTGCCGTGGCCGTCGGGGTCAACCAGAGTGTTAGTGGTATCGCCCAGGACGCGCGGGCTCAAATCCGGGTGGCTGGCATCCACGCCAGAGTCGTTGATGTTCACCAGCACGTTGGAACCGCTCAGCCCGAGGTAATTGTTCGTGGCAACCGGGTCGGTGGCGACGCCTATCCGCACACGGCTGAAGTCGTTGGCCGGGGCGCGCGGCAGCGCCCATTCCACCTCCTGAACGCCGGGCAGGCGGGCGAGCGCGGACAGCTTGTTCGCCGGAGGGAACACCCGGAGCACAGGCCCAAAAGGCGAGCGCTCTTCGTCGCCGACGATCCGGGCGCCCATCTTCTCCAACTCGGCCCGGGTCGTCTCGCGCGCATCGGCAAAGAGCAGCACGTTGAGCGCGCTGTTGTCCGGCAAGCGATCCTCCGCCACCGCCAGCTTAAGCAGCGAGGGCTTGAGTTTGTAATAGGGTTCGTAAGGCAGGACCGCCTGGGTCTCCGGGGCGGCTTTCAACTGCTCCGCCACGGAGGCGGGGCCACGCACGAGAAACGCGTTGTTTGGAATATAGGAGACAATGACCGCCCCGGCGGCTTGCAGCCGGGCGCGGAAGGTGTTGTCAATCGGCCCGCGCGCCTGGACGAAATAGGTGCCAGGATCGCCCTGGGCGCGCAGATGGTCGGGAATGGACGGGGTGGCCCGGGTGGTGTCGAGCAGCGCGTTTTCGAGCAGGATGGCCTGGTCGCTGCGCTGCAACTGATCCAAAGGAGCGGCGGTGTTGCTGAGGCGAAGGGCGAAGTGGCTCGTGTTGCGGGCGGCATTGTTGGTGGGCGGTTGGGCGGCCGGCGGCGAGTTGAGCGTGCCGGCCTGGGTCAGGAGTTGGAAGGGGGAGAGGGCCGGGCCGCGCGTGACGGCCTGCGTGGCGCCTGGCACGGGTTGAGCGGGAGGAGGCGTGGCGCGGTTGGCGGCCCGCCGGTTGCCCAGGTGCCAGAAGTAATAGGCGCCGGCGAAGCACAGCATGCTCAGCAGCAGCCAGAGTAGAGGTCGCGAACGCATAAAGAGGGATAGCTAAAGCGGATCAGATCAGTCCGGGGGCAGGACGTTGAAACTTTCGATGACGGGGTGAAGGGCGTTGATAGCGGGCGGGAGACCACGCTCGTAAGGCTGGATGCCCTCGAAGCGAACAACCGTGCGCGTGGCGGACTCCGCCATGATTTGGTAGTTAGTGCAGAGGCCGGCAAAGGTGCCGCTGGGGACCGGCTGGGTGGGCTTGAGCGTCTGGCCGAACGCGTAGATCACAAAGCGCGGAACGGTATCCACCTTGAGCAGCCCGGCGATCTGCTGCGGCAGGCGCTCGTAGGCCGCGTCGTTGAGGCCGTTATTGGCCAGGGAAGGCGTGCCCGCGAGGTTGAGGAACGGCGAAGCCACGGTCAGCTCCGGCACGCTCAGAATGTCGCCCAGGCGCCGGAAGACGTGATTCGGATACACCGGCATGGGGGCGTTCGTGTTGGCCCGCGCGGCGTTGATGGCGTGGACGAGCCGCACTGTGGGCGGCCACGTATTCGTGTCGAAAGCGTCATAGACACCCGCCGGCTGGATCACCGCCGGGGCCAGGATCGGTTTGCCGGCGGCATCCACGTCATTGGTCAGCGTGATAACCCCGCTCAAGACGGCAGACCAGGCCGCGAGGTTGGTCTGGTTGATGGACAACTGGCCGCGGGTGGCGTTGTTGTTGAGCGCCGAGGTAAAGAGGTCCAGCAGGCGCCCGTCATTGTTGGGCTGCATGAAGGCGGCGTCATTCACCCAGTTGTTGATGGGCACCAGATTCGTCGCGAGCTGGCCCACGTTGACGACCACCTGGCCGTCGCCGCTCCACCTGCGCCAGTTGTTGAACCAGCCGGCGAAGTTGCTGACGCCGAACGACTTGAGGTACACCGTTTGCCAGGGCGTGCCGCGGTGAACGCGGCCCAGCCAGCCCACGTTCGGGAGCTTGTTGGCCGGGAAATCCCAGTAATCGGACCTCAGCATCAAGGGGTCTTTGACCGTCAGGTCGAAGATTGTCGGACTGGAACTGCCGCCGTACGGATTCCCACCCCACGGTTCATAGCGGGCATTGACCTGGCCGAGGTTGGCCACCGGATCGGGCGTGGTGGAGCTGAACTTGTCGAGCACGAGATTGGTGCGGACCAGGTCGGTAAGATCACCGGTAGTGTAATGCACCAGCGGATCGTTGGCCTGCCACGAAGTCACCAGATAGATGTTCCGGAGAGGCTGGTAGGGCGCGGCAAACGTGTTGGACTTGTAGAACACGGTGTTGGGAGGGTGCGTAAAGATCGGCCCGAGGTTGAACTGGTAGCGGAAGAAATCAACCGCCGCCGTCCGCCCCATGCCCGGCGGGAAGTCATTCACCGCGCTGTTCCAATCCGCCTGGTCAAAATATGGCCGGTTGCCCAGGCTGACCTGGAGCTGGTTCCTGATGCCGTAGGTCGGCAGGTTCTCGTCGGCGATGTTCGGATAGTGGTTCGTGCACCACATGCTCCCGTAGCTGCCGCTCGGGGTATAGGTAGTCCCGCACTCCCCGCCCTGGGTCAGGGCGTCCGTCAGGTTCACCACATTCTGCTCGGCCAGGTTCACATAATCCACAATCCGGTCGTTATCCACGATCGCAAACCGGAGCAGGGCCTTCACGAGGAGCCCCCAATGAGGGACGTAAAACGCGGGATTCACCTGCTCAAACAAGCCCGTCGCCGGCACGAAAGCGGGGGGATTATGGTGATAAGTCGAGTTCTGGAGGAAAACGAGATTGGTGGCTAGCGGGACGATAAAAGAGGCCCGATCCTGGAACGGGGGAATGTAGCCAAGCCAGTTGTTGGTAATGAAAACGATGTTGGTCGTGTAGATTTGCGGTGGAGGGTTGAGCACCAGGCTATTCTCATTGGTCAACACCACCCGGATGTCGGGCTGGACGTGGAGCCGCAAGGGGCGGGTGAAATTGGTCACGTAGGAATTCCAGGCCTCGAGGCCGAGGACATTGGAAATGCCCACCATGAACATCTGGTTGGTTTGCGCTATCGGGGAGGTTGCGCCGCTGGCCCGGCGGAATTGAAGCTTGCGGGTCACCTGCACATGCGTGTGCATGGCGAACTCGTTGAAGTTGGGGAGGTTCTTCCGGGCGCCGATCACGAGCGGCACGTTATAGACCATGCTGTAGGGTTGCATACTGCCTACCGAGTTGGTGTTGTTCAAGTCCACCATGGTCGCATTCAGAACGCTCACCGCACTGGTAACCTCCTCATAGTTACGGATGAACACTCCTTGATTTTGTACGTTGAACACAGGGCGGAACACAGTGGGCAGGTAGGGATAGTTGGTGAGATCGGCCCGATTGGTGGTAGCGTCGTACATGTTGGCGGCAAACTGGAAGATGCGGTGGACGCTGGGGGTGTAGAAGTTGGCGGGCCAGACCCGGATGTAGAGATTGGTAACGAGCAGGCCGTTGACTACGTTGGTTACCAGCAGGGAGGTATTCGTGGGATTAGCGGCATCGCCGACGGTGTAGCCCGCGTCAACCAGCAGCCGGATGGCGGCGTTGGTGAAGAACTCCTCCGCTATCCACGGCTCGAAGTTCGTCTCCAGGTTGGGCACGACACGGCCGTTGATCACATTGCGGTAATTGAGGTTCATCTTGCCCGACGGCTCGGGGGCGGAGTCGGTGCCAAGCTGGGAGAGCAGGCGGTAGAACGTATAGCGATTGTAGGAATCGCTGTTGGTGCCGGCCATCTGGAGGCGGTCCGTGAAAGAGTCCCCGGCGACAACCCACGGCGGCCGGGTCTTGTTCTGGTCAAACAAATCCTGGGTGCTGTAGAAGCGGTTGGGATTGTCCGCGCCGGACCAGGGGGAATCCACTCGTAGCAGGTCGGCATCAGGCGGCGCCGGCCACCAGGTGCCGAACATCAGCGGGCCGGCGGAGTATCCATCCACGAAATCCGTGCTGAAGGCGTCGACGCCGGCAGGGAGCAGCGTGGACACACGCGCGAGGTTGTTGTAGTCGCCCGCATAGCGGTAGCGCAGCAATGCAGCGGCATCGTCGGCCGCCTTGCCGGTGCTGGCCTGCATAAGGTTCGTATTGTAGCTGTAGTACTGAAAGTTGTACGGGTTCGGCGCGGTGGACGGCCACATGTTCGTGTTGAGGTCCACCAAAAAGGCGGCCAGATTCATCTCAGCGCCAAGGACGCCCTGGTTGCGGAGGAACCCGTCGCCGGGGCTGTTCATAGACAACTGTTTGGCGTTGTTGTGGAGGTAATTCATGTCCAGCGTCTGGCCGGCGGGCACGACGAAATAGGCGTAGCGGGAAGTAAAGAGGTTCTTGGGGGAGTGGGCATACTCCGGGCGCTGCAATACGCCGATCCATTCCGGGTCGCCGACGAAGAAGTTGCTCAAGATGCCTTGCGGCGGAGGCCACCGGTAAGGAATGAAATTGGTGCTTAGATCGTAGAACCCTAGAGCACCTCCTGGATCCCTTACGACCACTGGCTGAGCCCCATTGGGATCAGCCATTCCGTTACGGTTCAGGTCGAGGTAGAAGCGGAACTCAGTGGAATTGGCCGCGAGCAGGTTGGTGATGAAAACGGGCGGCCGGGGGTCATAGAGCAGGTTGGCGATGTTTTGGAGCCGCTGGTTCGGGCTGAGCGGAGTGCCCGTGGTTGTGTAATCGTAGTTGACGTTGGTCGGGTTGGGAGTAACGACCGGCGCCGCGCCGGGGTCAAAGCCGATGGGGTTGATGAAGTTCGTGGAAACCAGCGTGCGGTAGTTGTATTCGTTGGTCCAGGTGATGAGTGGGGCGAGGATTTCGACGATGGCGCGATCGCGGGCGGCGTCGGCGGCCAGGCGGGCGATGGCCTGGTCGGTTTCGGTGGCCACCGAGCCATGCTGGCTGCGGCTGACGACCAGGAAGGTGACGGCCATGAAGGTGATGATGGAAAGCAGGACCAGCGTGATGACCAGGGCGACGCCGGCGCGGCGCGTGGTCCGCGGTCCGCGACGGCCGGTCTGTAAGGCGTGTGGTTTCATTGGTAAACCGAGGGATCTACGTTACGGATGGGA
The DNA here is from genome assembly GCA_035452965.1 of Candidatus Paceibacterota bacterium. NCBI lineage: Bacteria > Bacillati > Minisyncoccota > Minisyncoccota bacterium. The sequence goes on from DAOTCE010000002.1 coordinate 261,310, forward strand.
ATGCGCTGGCGAAAGAGGTGGATGCGGCCGCTGACATCCGAGCGCTGGAGATAGGCCAGGCGGGCGGCGGCGGTGGGCATCGAGCTGTAGCGATCCCAGGTGTGCTGATCAAGGATGCCCAGCTCCAGCTCCAGCGCGGCCGGAACCGCGTTGCTCCAGAAATAGCAGCCCGCCAGGTTGTCCGGGTAATCGTCGTTGAGCAGTGTCGTGGCTTGCTGAATGATGGTAAAAAAGGCGGGCGTGGTGATGGCGTCGCGCCGGAAACACGCCACATTGGTGCCGGACCAGGAGCCATAGACAATGGGGAAGCCATTCGTCGCAAAGCCGCGGAGGTGGAAGTGAATGACGCCGTCGCAGACCCGGTTGGAGATATCGAGCGAGGCGACGGAACCCGAGGCGCAGGCATCGCGGAAGCGCAAGTAGAGCTGGCTGGGATCGGCGGGAAGCCCGTCGGACCGCAGCACATTGGTCGAGGCGCAGTAGCGGTAGAGGGAGCCCACGCCCAACTGGCCGGGCCCGCATTCCGGCAGCCAGAGGCGACCGTTGGCGTCGTTGGTGCGGACGCAATAGCCGACCCCGGTCCAGGTCTGGTTTTGGCGCAGCAACACGAAGCAATCCTGCAAAAGGTTGGTGCGCAGGAGAGTGGTGCCGGGCAGCGGCTGGGTCAAGGGGGCGGAGTTGGGAATCACCAGCGCCGCGTAATTGACTGCGTTGTGGTCCGACGGGGCGGCCTGCTCGAAGTCGCGCGGCAGCATTTCGGTGACGGCCCGGCCCGCCTCCAGCTTGTCCACCTGGCTCATGCTCATGCGGAAGGCGCGCTGCACCTGGGAGAATGTGGCGTAGAGGCCCAGGATGATGAAAGCCAGCAGGGAGACCGTGACCAGGATTTCAACGAGGGTGAAGCCCTTCGTCGCGTGGCCGGTGGTCCGCGGTCCGTGAGCGGTAGTCAGGGGTAGTTTCACGGCGCTTTGACGTAGTTTCGGGGTTCGAAGAAGTAGAGCGTATAAGCCGGGTCGTTGGGGTATCCCGGTTCGCGCACCGGCGCGAGCTGGCCGCCTACCAGCGTGCGAAATGACTGCCCATTCCTGCCGACTTCCCCGCCGGTGCGAATGGGCCAGCGGAACAGCAGGCGCAGGTCGTTCAGATTGGCCTGGAGGTTCCTCGCCAGCGCCACCGAGTTGGGGTCGCTCATCCAGCTCTGGTCGAAGTAATTGGTCCAGTAGGGGACGACCTCCGAGGTCAGGCGATAGGTGAAGGAGAGCTCCTGGACCGAGGCGTTGTCCTGGGGAAACTTCTCGCTGGCCGGCCCGCTCATCGCGCGAAGGTAAGCGGTGACCTGGTTCTTGGTGAAGCCCGTGCTGGCAGGTCCCTGCACCGGCGGAACCATGTATTTCGGCGTGCTCAGCAGGCCCACAATGCGGAAGCCGTTGGTGATCGGGAATGGCGGGGTGAGCGCGCTGCCGTTCAGCCAGGAGCCCGTGAAAGTGTATCCGTAGGAGTTGGTTACGCCGTTTGAGATCCCATCAGCGTCATAGTAGGTCACCGTATTGGTGATCGCCATGACGCAATTGGTCAGTTCATCCAGGCCCTTGGCGCCGTTGCGAATGGCGTTCAGCAAGACGGTGGCGTCCTGGTTGATGATCGTCTCCTCGCGGTTGATCTTCTGGGTGTTCATGCCGATGGGCAGCACGCCGATGATGGCGACCAGCGCAAAGCCGATGATCGCCAGGCTCAGGGCGATCTCGATCATGGTGAACGCGCGGCAGCTGCGCGGTGTGAAACGTGAAGCGTGCGGCTTGAGGTGTGCAAGTTCAGCCTGCGCCTGGCATTCCACATGATGCCCCCGGCCTTCGCTCTTCGGAGTTCGGACTTCTCTGCTCATTGCACCTTTCTGCGCTCAACCCGGGCGCGGCCGGTCAGGCGGTCTATGTAAACCAGGCTGAAGTTGTCGTAGGTGTTGCCGGGGGGCTGCTCGGTCACGGCCGGCGGCTGCGGCAGGGCCTGCTTGCTGTTCGGGTCGCGCGCGAAGGAGACTCGCCCCTCGGCGACCGGGATGAGTTCCGGCTGGCCGGGCAGCCCGGAGATGAGCTGGCCCATGCCGTCAAAGGCGATGTAGGGCAGCGCGACCGGCACGGTGACCGGGTTGTCCTCGCTGGGAAACGGGATGTTGTTGGTAACGGGAAATGGCGGGATGTAAACCGGCGGCCCTGCCGGGGGGGTCATGGTGGCGTTGCTCAAATAGAGCCCTCCCACGAGGAATTTCTCCACCGGAATATAAGCGCCGGCCGGCAGCGACTTCCACGAGGAGAGGTAGCGCGGCGTGCTCACGCCCGGCTGGTCGCCCACGCTCCGCAGGGTGAGGAAGGCATAACCGGTGAGCTGTTTGTCCAGCAGCGGCTGAACGCGGGCGAGGTTGGTGCCGTTCAAGCCGGAGTAGAAGTTGGTGAACAGGAAGACCATGTACACGGGGGTGCGCTGGCTGACGGCGAGCTGGCGGGCGCGGGTGACGGCGTCGAGCAACTGCCGGGTGCCGGCGACCTTGACGTTCGGCTTGAGGCCCCTGATCGCCGGCAGCGCGATGGCCGCCAGGATGCCCATGATGGCAATCACCGTCAGCAATTCCAGCAACGTGAAGGCCACCACCGTCCGTGGCCGCTGGCGCTCGCTGCGGGGTCCGTAATCTCTGGTGTTCGCCTTCACGGTTGTTACTTCCAGCTCAGGACGTTGTCTTTGTTGGCGCCTTTGGTGGCCTTGTCGTTCGGATTAATCAGCTTGTCGGGCCCGGGAGACCAAACCATCACGGGCACGTTGGCCTCGTAATGGGTGGCGCCGCTGACCGTCCTCGGGATCAGCCCGTTGAGCCCGCGTTTGGGATTGTTGCTGTCCGCCGGGTCCGCCGTAACGGCGTCCGTGTGGTAGAAGGCGTCACAGGCCTTGTCGTCGTAATCGAGGTCAATGGTGATGATGTAGGGGTTGCCCCACAGGTCGCGATATGTGCCATCCTGGCCGACGCCCGGCGACTTGTTGTCTCCGGCCATGGTGACGTTCAGATAGCGGGTCTTGTTCGGGTTCTTGACGTGGTCCTGGTTGATGGTCGGCTGAGTGGGCGCGTTGGGCCAGAACTCCACATCCAGGAGCACCGCCATGACTTCGGCGTTGTTGGTTTGGTAGTTGCCGGGAGCATCAATAGGGTGCAGCCCTCCCCCGGGTGTGCTGAAGCCCGCGTCCAAGGCGTTGGGTTCGCCGGGGCCGACGCAGATCACTCCCTTGGTCCCATAGGTGAAGTCCTCGCGGACCCGCGCCGCTTCACTCGTGGCGGTGACGGCGCCGACGCTGGAGACGGGGAACTTGCTGTAATCGGCCTCGTAGCTATGGATGGCGTTGGCGATGCTGGCGGCCTCCAATTGCGCCTTCTTGGCCTGGGCCCGTTTCTTGACGCCGGCCAGCGCCGGCAGGAGCAGCGCGGCCAGGATGGCGATGATGCTGATGACAACGAGCAGCTCGATCAGCGTGAAGGCCGGGCGAGTGCGGGGCGAGGTGTTGGCAGGTTTCTTCATGGCGTTCGTTGGTGCGGTGGACTTTGGGTTCATTTGTGGTTCTCTGCGGTCATGCGGCTTAATAGGGAGCGCTGACGACGAGCGGCTTTTCGCTCCAGTTGCAGATGCGATTGGTCTTGCCGCCGGCCATCACGTCAATCCACAGGTCGAAGGACTTGGGGTTGTTGCGCGGGCCGGAGGAATTGTAGCGCCAAGGGTTGATCCTGATGTTCTGGGCATTGAGATACATCAGCGGGCCCTCGATGCTGGAGCCCAGTACCGTGGCGGCAGTGGGGGTGCTGATCGCGAGGAACTGGCTGGGCTTCAGGCCGCGCAGGAAGGCCGCTCCGCCCGGGGCCTCTTCGTCGCTGCCACCGCGCGCGCAGTTCATGAAGCCGGTGACGTTCGGCCCGAACACGGCGTTCAGGGAGGAACCATCAACGCGCGCGCTGCCGTCCAGGGTGACATACACCGGGGCGGCGACGGTTCCGATGTTGGTGGTGCCGAGCAGCTCGTAGTAGAGCTGGTTGAGCGCATAGCGGTCGGGATTGCCGGTGATCTGGTTGTCGGGCGGGTAGTAGCCGAGCTTGTCCTTGTAGCGTTCGATGGCGGTCTCGAGCTGCATCAATTCGCTCTTCGCCCGGGCGCGCATGGTGGAGAGTTTGGCGGCGCGAACGGCGGGGAACGTCAGGGCGGCCAGGGCGGCAATGACGGTCATGACGACCAGGAGTTCGATCAGCGTGAAGGCGCGGGGTCGGCAACGCGAAACGTGAGGCGCGCAGCGTGAGCGGCGAGGTGGGCGGGCGCCCCCGGCGTTCGTCATTCGGAGCTCGGCGTTATTCATTCGGCATTCTCCCTTCATCGTTCGTGTAGTTCGCGTTCCAACCGCTCACTGAGCCACTGTTTGATCATGCTCTGGTAATTGAGGTAGCGGGACTGGGCGAGGCGTTTGATGCGGGCCAGCATCCGCGCATCAATGCGCAGCGAGATCGCCACCGAGCCGGCGGCTTCGGTGGGGGCGGCCACCGCGGATTCCATGAGGCGCAGGTCGGGCTTGTTCTCAGCCCAGAAACCCGCCTCGGCCTCTTCGCTGTCGAAGATGGGGACTTCTTCCCATTTGGCTATTGCGCGCATCACTGTTGGTTATTTGAATCTGACTTCGCCCGGCGCTTATTGCGCCAGCGCCTGGTCCACTTTGCGTTGGTAGAAGAACCGTTCCTCGGGCTCGAAGGGCCGGGCGTGGATAACCCGGGCCACCTTTCCGTTGGTCCGATACACACTGAAGATTCCTTCGCCTCCCGCCGATACGCCCAGGTTAAAAAACCGGGCCTGCACCGAGAACCTCGGCGAGTCCGGCAATAGCCGGATGGCAAACGGATCTTCAAACGATTCCTCGATTTCCTGCAGCGTCAAAGAGCTATCTAGATTGAAGGGCGGATTATTCCAATCAAACTCCATAAAGGCTCAATTGTAAACTCAATGCCCATACAATGTATTTACAATGTATTTACACCACCAAGACCCAGGTTGTCAACGGGTTTCGGCAAAATTGTGCAAGAAAATTACATGGATAGGCTGAACGGCCTTTGTTTTGGGTTAGGCAAGAAAGGCGCAGTTTTGTGGTGGCCGTGGCCGAAAACGCGGTAGTCGCAGCAGTCTCCTACTGGATGGCGGATTTGAGGCTTGTCCCGAGTGCGAGCCAGCCCGCCGAACGTGGCGCAAGGCGCATTTCATCACCACCTTCGTCAGGCACGATAGCGGCAGACATCCTGCCTGCTGTAGAGCCGGGCATCCTGCCCGGCGGAACAGGCGCGGACAGAGCTGGGCACCCCGATCCGAGCGGCAAGATGCGCCCGGCGAAGCACTCCCGCGAAGTGCCTGCTTGACCGCGGCGCCGCTCCTCAGGAAGCTGGGCGCCCGACGTAGTACTGTGAAGACACTGAAGTCATTGAACTGTTTGATCCTCGGGCTGGCTTTGCTGCTAGGCGCGCAACCGGCCGTTGAGGCCGCCGCAACCAAAACCAAGTCCAGCGCCGTGCCGGCCGCCAAGTCACCGGGCCGGAAGGCGATTTCGCGTGATCCCTGGCTGGGCGCGATTGTGGTGGACGCCGCCACCGGCAAGGTCCTGTACGAAGATCAGGCCGACGCCAAGGGTTATCCGGCCAGTGTTCTGAAACTGATGGACCTGCTGATCATCCTGGAGAAGATCGAGCAGAAGCAGATTTCACTTCAGGACCAGGTGCCGGTAAGCGCCAAGGCCTCCAGGACCGGCGGTTCCCAGGTCTGGCTGGCGGAAAAGGAGTCGTTCACGGTGGACGAGATGCTGTATGCGCTGATGGTCCAGTCCGCCAACGACGCGGCGGTGGCGCTCGCCGAGAAGATCGCGGGGAGCACTGAGGGGTTCGTTGAGCTGATGAACCGGCGAGCCAAAGAGCTCGGCATGACCAGCACGGTGTTTAACTCCGTCCACGGCCTGCCCCCGGGGGCGGGCCAGCAACACGACGTCACCACTGCCCGGGATTTGTCGCTCCTTTGCCGGGAGCTGCTCAAGCACCGCGACACGCTGCGCTACACCTCCACTCGCGAACACCTGTTTCGTCCGAATGTCCCCGGCAAGACGATCCAAATGCGCACGCACAACCATCTGCTGGGCCACGTCGAAGGGTGTGATGGATTCAAGACCGGTTATATCGCCGTATCGGGTTACTCTATTGCGGTTACCGCGGCTCGCCGGGGCCAGCGCGTCATTGCGGTGGTGCTGGACAGCACCACCTCGAAGGTGCGCGATGCCAAGGCGGCGGAGTTGCTGGCCAGGGGATTTGCCGCGCTGCCGGCAACTGGCCGGGCGGCCGCTCCGCCGGCTTCCCAACCGAACGCGGCCACGGCCAAAGGTCAAAAGAAGTAGCGCCGCAGAGCCCCTTCGGCTGCCGGCGCTCCCTCGATAAAGCGTTTCGCTGACGAAACCAACGCGGCGAAGATCTCACCACGCACAGTCTTCAACGCGGAATTGCCGTTTCACTCCTGCCCCTAAAGGCTCGCAGTTAAGGAGAACCGGGCTTGCCTCGCCGGTACGGGCCCAAAATGTCTAAGTACCTCAATCCAGTGCTCCAATCCCCTGTTCCTGGACCGCCCAGCCGCCCCGGTGAGACCACGCTGTGACACCCGTTATTGCCCCGTGTGTATCCCATGGGGCCCGACCCCCATGGGATACACACCGGGGTCCCGCCGGATTGGCACCGTCTTTTCGCCGTATCCGGCTTGGGGGTGGGATGTCTCAGGTTTGGGGGACGTAAGGGGAGCCGGCAGTTGGTGGAGCTGACGACGCGGGGATGGTCGTCACCCGTGAGCCGGTAGGTGAAACCGTCGGACGCGTTGAATTGGATGTCAGCGACGGTGCTTCCGCGGCCACCGCTGGAAAAGGTGGTGCGGCGGCCGTGGCCGTGACGGGTCCATTCTTTGCCGAGGTAAACGCGCACGGTCTGCCAGTCGGCGACCCGCGTCGCGGCAAGGTAATCGCGGGAATGAAAGAGCACGATGCGGCTGTCGGGCGACCAGACGACTTTCTCAATGGAATCCACATCTTCCGCGAGGTTGGCGATGGGCATGAAATGGCGCTGGTCCTTGCGTTCGACAAACAGCGCTCGGCGCGGCGGGTCAATGGACGGCAGGTCTTCCACGTAGGCCGTGAATGCCCCGTCCGGCGAGGACACCGCCAGCGCGGCAAGGGCCGTTACCCTTGCGGGCAAGTTCGTTCGTTTAGGCGCAATCGCCTGTATTACCCGTAAACTCGTTCAGTGACACCCTGTTATCGCTGAAGGAACCTCTTGAGGGCCTTTGCGAGGGACGAATCCAGCAACAACGAATTGACAAGTCCAAGCCGCACGATTTCGGCCACCATTTCAGCCTTCCCGACGCCTCCCGCCAGAAGGATGATGCCGGGAGGCCCATTAAGCTTCGCCTCCCGCGCAACTCTGGATAAGTGTTCGCCTTTGATCCCAGTCCAGCCCTTGTTGAGGCTGTCGACCCACCGCTTGTCATCCACCGAGAGCTTGTGCCGCCGCGGCAACAGCCAACCGCCGATATCTCCGTAGATCATCTTGGCCAAAGCCGATCTGGCAAGCCCCTCTTCCTGCTCGAGCCTTTCGCGGATGAAGTCTCCGGTTCTAGCACGAAACATGATATCCGCCGGATTGCCGGGGAGATCCAGGTCCTCATCTTCGCTGGCGATGATACCCGTGCCGCAGATGATCGTATCGATGCGATCAACCAGAGGTTTGCCTCTGCCGTTGGCTGGCCCGAAGATCTCCCGGTAGCCCGGAATATCCTCGATGAATTCTCGCCAGGCTGAGCCAGCGTTCCGGCGGACGTTTTGTGGCAGGTACGCAGGCACGCCTACCAGACAGGGCAGCTCGGACCGAGGGTTTGGATTGGCTGCCTGGCCCCTCAGGGCCGCGCCAAGCAGTTGGGCGAGGCGGGAAGCCGAATAATCGACGTAGCGCTGATTCATCAGGTGAACCGGGTCGCCGCACAGTGGAAGGCACTTGATCTCGGCGAAATCGTTTCCGACAGGGGCATCGGATTCCTCCTCGGATTCCTCCTCGGATATCTCCTCGGATGCCACCTTTACATCGAGTGCCCCCTTGATTTGTGAAACCACCCTCGCAACGCTGCGGCCCCAGCTGATGCCGATGAGCTTCGCGCGACGCAGGAGCTGTCCGACGCAGCCCGCGGCGGCGATCGAGAAGGGCTCCTCCCCATCCGGCAGCACCCGGACATCCAAATACTGCCCGCTCGGGGCGCTAGCGACCAGGGCCTTGCGCAGCCGCTCGGGAACAAACCACCGCCGGTCCACCTCCTTAAGGTCGGCCTCGGCCACGTTATGGCCCAGGAAGCTCGGAGAACGCGCCAGGTAGTGGTGCTCCTGGGCATAGGCCACGAGGCGTGAAACCTCCGGCTGGCTCTTATCCAACCGCTTGGCGATCTTGTCCTGCGTCAATCCCTCGCTCCGCATGCGGGCAGCAGCGACCGCCAGCAAACGGTGCTCGGCCTCGGGATCTTGAACACGTTTTGGCATAGGTTAGCGAGATCAGTTTGCGTTGTTGCTGACGCTATCCCGCGACCCCCCCCAGGCGCAAGTCTAACCGCGAATCCGTCCACGCCGGCGGCGCCAGGCGCTGGCCGCGCGCGCCGCCCACAGCGGCCTCCTGGATTCCAGTTTGTATAAACATGACAATAATTACATGTATATATAGTATTCACCGGAATACATATTTTTCATATTCATGAAATTGTCGTTGCCATGGCTGGCCGGCTCCGCTAGCATGGGAGGCGAACGGTATGCGTATTGCCCCAACAACCCGGGGAGATCGCGGCGGCCACCCGGCCGCGATCGTGGCTGTGCTGCGTTGGCTTGCTGTAGCCCGCCTCGAGGCCGCCAGGTGGTGCCGCGCTTGGGCTGCCTGCTTACTCCTCACGCCGCCGCATCCGACAAACCCCGCGCGTTGTGATTTCGCCTCCAGCTCACCCACTCCCACAATTCCGCCAGCCCCGCTGGTGGTCCGTCCAGCTAAATCGCCGGGGCGCAGAGTGTGGTTTCAGCTCTGGCTGGCTGACCGTCCCGCGGGTCGGCTCATGCTCCACGTCTGGTGCGCTCTACGCCGACCGGGCCACTGGGTCGCGGCGCGCAGCGGGATCGCCCGCGCACTCCGTGACCTGTGGCTCAGCATCTTCCGCCGGTTCCGCAAGCACAAATGCCCCAATAACCAGGAGAACCTACACATGCGTAAAAACAAAAAAAGAGCCACCGAAACCAGCAAATCCGCAAAGCTCACCCACCAGGCTTTGCAGTTTCTTCGCGAAGCGCTCAAGCTGCTTCAGAGCCAGAATACGACTTTGCCGCCCGGCAGCGTCCTGCTGGATCCAGAGTCCAGCGGGGACTTTGCCACGGTGGACAAGGTCGAGATTCGTGGCCAGCTCGGGACAACCGAGCAGCGCGCGCTGAAGATCAACGGCAAGCCCCCCCTCAGCCTTAATCTCCGCGAACACCTCGTTCTGCTAATCCTGGGGTGGCTGGCGAAGTGCTCCGCCAAAGCGGCAGCGTCGGGCAAGGGCCAGTTCCCGGATTACCTGCCGGTCGGTGTCATCGTGAAAGTCATCCTTACATTAACAGCAGAAGGCGGACCTGTGTCGGGCCGCTGGCGGGTTCCCTGCGAGCTAGATGTCTACCGGTGCGTGGCCAAGCTGCGCCGGCGTTTGCGCGAGCTGGGTTTCAGTCCCAACCTCATCGAGTCCGGGCAAAGGCTGGCCGGCTATCGGCTGTCGACTCACGTCAATAACATAATTCTAGCCGTCGCCACGGAGCAGCAGGAGAAATTCTGGGCTAACCTATTCCAAGATGTGCTCGGTGGCGGGGGAGTTTCACGGGAGGAAGCCCCCTTCAGAGGTTAATCCGAGCGCTTTATGCGTCTTTATCCATGCCTCGGGAAGAGAGGTTCAGGGCTTAGACCAGAACGACGAGATCAGCTTAAATAGGGCCGAATAAGATTCATATGGCACACCTTTGGATACCAAGTACATGCGCCGAGCTCCCGCGCTGGGCGGCGTTGCCGCTGGCTGGGTGGGCTTACCGGTTCATGGCCGCCGAGCCGTACGTGCGGCGGGCCGCCAAGGCGGACGGCCAGGCCGGGGACGCGATGCTCCTGCGCAGCGACCGCGACGGCGCGGAAAGCTGGTTCGTGCTCGCCCCCTCCGCGTCGCAACTTTGGGTGAACGGCCGCCAGGCCCACCTGGGCATCCGTGTGCTGTCCGACCGGGACGAAATCCGCCTGGCGAACGGACCACGGTTCTACTTCTCAACTGAGCGCCTGGCGCAAGTGGTTCCGTTTCCCGGCGCCGATCACGAGATTTTGTGCGCGCGCTGCAAGATGCCGATCGAGCTCGGGTCTGCGGCGGTGTCCTGCCCGGCGTGCTCTAAATGGTGCCACGCGCGGCCCGATCTGCCGTGTTGGTCCTATAAGGAATCGCCCGTCTGCCCGCAGTGTGGGCGCCCAACCAACCAGGCCGAGTTCCAGTGGTCTCCCGGTCGCCAATGAAAAGCGCGCGCCAATCGTCAATGACAAGCCTCCTGGTGTTGGGGGCCGGCCTGATCGGCAGGCCTCTCTGCCTGCTGGTTGGGCTGCTCCGGGGCCTGCACCGTGTGCTGGTGGTTGACCGTGATTCATATACAAAGGCCCAGGCTTGGCATCCCGCGGACGCCGGCCGCCCAAAGGCGGAAGTTGCAGCCGAGATGATGCAGGCGGCCAACCAGCGGCTGCATGTCGAGTCCATCGTCGCCGGCATTGAGGATCTCCCGCTGGGGATCTATCGGCGCTACGGCCTTATGCTCACGGCGTTAGACTCGCAGACGGCGCGCATGACGGCGAACTTCGCTTTCGAGAAGGCCGGCATCCGGTACTGGATTGACTCGGGCGTTAGCGCGCCCTCGCTTGTGCGGATCTCCACGTTCGCCCAGGGCGCCGACGCCCCGTGCTATGAATGCGGCCTGAGCGATTCGGACTACGCCGCCGAGGCCAGGTATCCCTGCCAGCCAGCCTTTACGGCTCCGGGCACTAACTCGCCGCAATACCTCGGTACACTTGCCGCGAGCATGCAAGCGGCGATAAGCGCTTTATTGCTCTCCGGGAAATTTGATCCGGCCATCTTGAACCGCGAGGTGGTCTATGATGTCGCCGCGCAGAAGCTGTTCGTGACCAGGTTGGTCCGGCGGAAGACGTGCCGCCTGGACCACGGTGCATTCGGCATTCGCCCACTGCATCGCGCTCCGGCGCGAATCCCATTGGCCGAGGCCTTCATGCTTGGGCCGGGCGGTTCGCGGAGGGCGGCCCGCGCTGCCGCCAGCCTGGAAGTGCCAGACAAGCTCTTTGTGCGAGTCCTTGCTTGTGAGTGCGGGGCGCAGCGGCAGGTGCTGCGCCTCAAGGGCAGGATTGGTCTCCGGGCGCAAACCTGCGCCCGGTGCGGCGGGCGCATGTTTCCGCCAGGCGCCGGTCTGACCAACTCACTCCGGCTCGACTCGCTGACCGCCCGCGAATTAGCCAGGCCCCTTTCGGCGTTGGGGCTGGAGCCGGCGGACGTCATCGCCATAAGCGACAACCGCCGGACCAACTACTATGAACTCGGTTTCCCGAGGAGAGAATCGCATGACTGACGTGGTATTCCGCAACTTTCTGACGCACCAGCGCGATACGGCACTGCGCCTGAACGCACAGAGTGACATCCTGCGCCTGACATTGGGCCCCGGCCCGCTGCCGCAAAATTACATCGCCGAGTTCCGGTGCAAGGGGCTGGTCCAGAACCGCGACGGGAGCATCAGCGAAGGAGGCCTGTTTGTGGTCGGCATCTTCTTCCCTAACGACTATCTCCGGCGCGCCTCGACCTTCGAGGTGCTCAGCTGGCTTGGTCCAGCGAATGTCTTTCACCCGAACATTGCAAACCACTCGGTATGCATTGGCAGGCTCGATCCGGGAACGGATTTAGTCACGATCTGCTACCAGCTATTCGAAATAATTGCGTACCACCGGTATAACACGCGTGAATCCGACAGCCTGAATAGGGCGGCATGTTCCTGGGCCCGCGGCCACAAGCATCTGTTCCCCACGGACACCCGGCCGCTAAAGCGTCCCGAAGCCTCGGGCGCAGGAAAAGGAGGCCTGTCATGCCAGCAGTAGAGTTGCGTTCCAAATCGGATGCCGCGCGCTGCCAGGCGGCGCTGCAGTCCACGCTTGCGTTCGTGGAAATGGTCGCGCCCACGCGCTGGCTGGTGCGCGCCAGCCGAACCACCGAATCGTCCATACTGGCGCGGCTGGTTGATGGATTCCTGATCCTCACGGCGCAGTATACACCTGCGGCGCCCTCGGCGGGATGGGAGCTGCTGAAGGCCAACGCGAACCTGTCCGGCCTGGCCAAGTTCGCCTCTGCCCCGGGTGGCGGTTGGTGCTTGCGGGCGGAAATCCCGATATCGGCCGAGTGCGATCTGCCCTCGCGGATAGCCCAGGCCTGCAGCGCATTCGCGGCGGCGCAAGGTGTGCCGCGTGCCGGCCAGGGCAGCGTGGGGATTATCCCCAGCGATGGGCCGCCAGCGGAGCTGGGCCGCCTGGTTGAGGCGGCTGGCTGGAAGTGTTCCTCGCAGTCCGGTGATGTCTGCTCCGTTGCCCTTGAGACCCGGCTCGGTGGGCACACCGCCATCCTCAATGCGCCCGCCGGGGCGGTTCGCATCTGCACCGACCTGGCGTTATGGGACACGCTGCCGGTGACTTGCCGGGACGGACTTGCCAACATGCTAGTGACCGCCAACGCCCGGCTGCGGCTGGCGCGAGCCATTGTGGCCGAAGACGAGAGCGGTGGCGCCGCCCAACTGGAAGTCCTCTTCCAGGCGCCCGCGGCCCCGGCGGAACTGCGCAGCGCGTTCGAAGCGCTCTCGGTGGGCGCGGATGCCTGTGCCTCGATCGCCGACCTGCTGCAGGAGGAAGCGGCGGCCGAACTCTTTCTCACGACTTCGGGTGGCTCCCAAGGTCGCGAGGACAACCAAAAACCAAAAGAAAGGACCATATGATAAAGCCACTATATGTTTCCAACATCATCGCCACAGACCTGACGGGCCAGAGACGCGTGCGCGCGCGCGCGCCTAAGGCAGCCAGTATGGGGGATTTTGTGGGCAGCCTCCTGCCGAGGCTAAATCTTCCGCCTCAGGATTCGGCCGGCCGGGCGCTGACCTATCACGCGCGTGTGGACCGCCTGGGGCGCCACGCTCATGCTTCTGAGACGGTAGGCGAGGTCTTGGAGCCAAACGACCAAATCTCCCTACACCCGAATGTGGACGCCGGGGGTGCCCGCTGACGGTCACGGGGCGGCGGTCCGCCGCCGCCCCCCTTTTTCTATGCCGCCGAAATCCTACCGCTACTGCTTCGCTGCCTACCGCGGCCAGGGCGGGCCGTCTCTTGGTCACTTCGCGGCGGACCTTGACCTCGGGCCGGCCGCCGAGTGGGGCCGGTTTACCGCGCTGCGTCGCTGGTTGAACCCGGAACTGGCCGCCGAGGCGGAACCCCGCATTGCCCCCATTTGGCACGCCAGCGCGGGAGCGCCTTACGTCGAGGGGTTGCGCGTGACCTTGCGGGCAAAGGCGATGCCCACGATTACGACGGATATCCCGAGCAGTTTCTTCCGGCCGAAGGCCATGCGGCTTGGGAACACTCTTGTGGCGCAGAAGAAGATCGCTTCCGGGGAGCTGTTCACCTACGCCGTGCTTGCGTTCCCAATTTCCGCGGATGCAGAACGCCAGGATCCCGATCCGCTCCAGATTGAGGAGTTGCCTGTCCCGATGGCACTGGCCCCGGGCTCGATCGAGGACGAGCTGACACAGGCGGCGGCTTTCGGAGACGTCGGCTCCGGGCAGATGCCCGTGTTCGTGCCGCAGGCGACCCTTGACGAGGCGTTGACCCTGGCCGAGAGGGCCGGCCACGTCGAGCTTGGGGCGGTTCTCATCGGCAAGATGCACCGGGATGCGAGATCGCGGGAATTGTTCTTGAAAGTCACTGCCCTAATTCCGGCGCGCCATACCTTGTCGGAGTCCGCCAAAGTTACGTTCACCGCGGAGACCTGGGCTGCGGTCCAGGCTGCCTTAAGCTTGCGGGGGGCGGGGGAGCAATTTGTGGGCTGGATGCATAATCACCCGGGCGCGCCGCACTGGTGCAAAAAGGAATGCTCGCCCGAGGCCAAGTTGCGGTGCTTGTTCAATACGCCATTTTTTTCCAGTGCGGATTGCGATTTACACCGCGTTGGATTCTCCCAGGCTCACTGTGTCGCGCTTCTGGTCACCGGCACCTTCTCCGGTTTGAAAATAACCATGTACGGCTGGGACCGGGCCCAGATCGTCCAGCGCGGTTTCTACATAACCAACCCCGACGCCGCGCGGCGGCTCCCGGAGCCCCAGACGGCGTCCATCATTAACTCCGATATCCATGAAACGACCTGCACCAATTCCTGATCCGATCGCCTTAGACTTGATTCGCATGTGCTTCCGGGCGGAGCTGCCCATTGGCCAGCGGCAAGCGCAGATAAAGGCGCTGCGCCAACAGTCCGCCGAGATGAGTGACTTGATCGACCAAAGCCTGCTGGAGCAGGTGGACCAGGCCCGGCTTGGTCTGAAGCAGGCCGGGAAGTCTCAGGCCGAACTCAAGAGCATCGTGGATAAAGTGCTCGCTGCTCCCTGGTTCTCCGCGGTCTACCTGGCGCCGCTAGCCGCCAAGACCGGGTCGCGCGCCATCGTGCATCAGGGGGGCAGCCGCCGGGTTGTGGAGCTGGCGCCGGAGATCAAGGCTGCGTCCTTGCACCCGGGCGACCAGGTCTTCCTGAGTCACGAGTTGAACATGATCACCGGCATCTCGCCGGAGGGCCCGCCGCGGTTCGGCGAGCTCGGCGTATTCGACCGCCGCACCAGCGACGGCCAGCTGGTGGTGAACAGCCGGGACGAGGAGCTTGTGCTCCAGCCGGCGCATTCGCTCGCCGACTCCGGGCTGCAAGCCGGGGATCTGGTTCGCTTCGACCGCGCGATCTGGATGGCGTTTGCGAAAGTGGAGGGCGCCCAGGGGAAGGAGTTCATGCTCGAGGAGATTCCCGATCTTCCCCGCACGCTGCTCGGGGGGCTGGATGCCCCCTATGACGCGATGCTCACCGCGCTGAGCGCGCTCGTGGTCGCCCCGGAAATGGCCCGCCGCTACCGGCTCAGCGGCCGAAACTCCATTCTGCTGGTCGGACCTCCGGGATGCGGCAAGACCTACATGACCCGCATCGTGGCGAGCGAGGTCGCGCGTCTGAGCGGCCGCCGGGCTCGCTTTGGCGTGGTCAAGCCGGCGGCCTGGGAGTCTCCCTACGTCGGTGTGACCCAGAAGGCCATACGGGACACGTTCAAAGTTCTGCGGGAGGCGGCCCGGGACGGGGTAAGCTATTTATTACTTGACGAACTCGAGAGCTTCGGCCGCGCGAGGGGGCATTTCGCCAACATCCACAGCGATAAGCACCTCGCGGCGCTGCTGGCCGAACTGGAGGGTTTTGAAGACCGCCAGGATGTTGCCATCATTGCGGCCACCAACCGTAAAGATTTACTGGATCCCTCACTACTGGCTCGCTTCGCTTTGGAGATCCCGGTCGGCCGCCCCGATGAGACCACGGCCAAGGCCATTCTGGACATTCACTTGCCAGCCTCATTGCCCTTCTCGCCCAACGGCGAGCTGGCCGCCGGCACGCGCGACGAGATCATCGAGACCGCCGTCTCGCTCCTCTACGCGCCCAACGCGGACAACACGCTTTGCCGCATCCGCTTTCGGGACAACACCGAGCGCACGATCACCGCCCGGGAACTGGTCAGTGGCCGGTTATTGCAGCAGATGTGCGCCAGCGCGTGCCGCCGCGCGTTCGTCCGCGAGCTGCGCGGGGGCGAGGCCGGCGTCAACGCCGACGATATGGAGCAGGCGGTGGCTGAGAGCATGGAGCGGCTGCGCACCCTGCTGACCCCGGTCAACGCGCATATTCACCTCGGCAACCTCCCACAGGACGTTGACGTGGTCAGCGTCGAACCGGTGGTGCGCAAGGTGTCCAACGCCCGGCGCTATCTATCCCTGGACCCCGTATAAAAGGCCGCCTCGCATGTCAAACAAACCAGTCAGCCGATCAACTGCCCTGGGGTTGTCCGACGCGGGCGCGGCGCCGAAGTTGCTCGGTGCCGACGTCGAGCTGGGCAACTTCATTCTGGGCGTGGATGATGAACGTGGCACCGGGGAGGTGGCCTCGCGCGCCCTGCTGAGGGAGATCGAAGGGTTGCCCTTCCTTGACTCGGGCCTCACCGGCGCCTGGTGGGACCAGCCTGGCCAGTTCCAGTCGGCCGGAACCAATCCTCAAGACTGGGGCCGGAAGTTTCTGCCGGTCAACGGCGGTGCCGTTTACATTGACCTGGCGCATCTAGAATGGTGTGCGCCTGAAATTTTGAACGCATATGACTTCGCGGCGGCCACCCACGCGATGCTGCGAATTGTGCGCGCAGCCCTGCAGGCAGCTAACGCAAAGTTGCCCGAGGGCCTCAAACTCGTGGTAGTGGTCAATAACCAGGATGGACAGGGGCATTCCTACGGCTCGCACCTGAATGTATTGATGACACGCGCGGCGTGGAATCGGCTGTTCCACCGCCGCCTGCATGAGTTGCTGATGCTGGCCTCATTCCAGGTTTCCAGCATCATCCTCACCGGGCAGGGCATGGTGAACTCCGGCCGCGGAAACGGCGGCGAGAGCAATGGCTGGTATGAACTGTCCCAGAGGGCTTCCTTTTTCGAGTGCCTGGTGGGCCCCCAAACCACTTACAATCGCCCGCTGGTCAACAGCCGCGACGAAGCGCTGTGCGGCAGCCTTACGAGCCTTGGGAGCCCGGCGGATCGCTTTGCCCGGCTGCACAGCATCTTCTTCGATGCGACACTCTGTCCAGCCTCCATCGTTTTGCGGGCCGGCCTGATGCAGATCATGCTCGGACTGCTTGAACGGGACGAGACCGGCAGGCATCTGGAGTTGATTTTGGATGATCCGGTGGAAACGGTCGCCCGCTGGAGCAGGGATCCATCCCTGACGGCCCGCGCCGGGTTGCTCACAGGGGAACAAGTGACCGCGCTCGAACTGCAGCGACGCTTTTTCGACCAGGCGGCGCGTTTCGTGGAAAGCGGCGGCTGCGAGGGGATTGTCCCCGCGGCACGGGGGATTATGGAGTTATGGGGGGATACGCTGGACAAGCTTGGCCGCCGCGATTTCGCGGCGCTCGCCACCCGTCTCGATTGGGTGCTGAAGCTGCAATTGCTGCAGCGGGCCATGCACCAGCACCCCAAGCTCAACTGGGGCAGCCCCGAAATCAAACACCTGGATTTCAAGTACGCCGATCTGGGGGAAGGTCTGTTTTGGGCGTGCGACCAGGCGGGCGCCGTTGATCATGTCGGCGTGTCGGAGGAGCAGGTTCGCAAGTTCACCCAGGAGCCCCCGGTCAACACCCGGGCCTGGACGCGTGCCCACCTGCTGCGCCTGGCCGATCCGGCAACTGTGGCGGAGGTTGACTGGGACAAGATCACGTTCGAGTTCCGCGGGCTGAGCGGCGCTGGCTTCCGCCGGACAGTCAGGCTGGCCAATCCTTTAGCTTTCACCCGGGACGATACCGAGGTGGTCTTCCGCCGCAGCGAAGATCTGCATGAGGCCTTGGATCTTCTCGACGCCCCTGCCTGTGATCCCCAGCCAGTCTATGCCGCCGGCCAGTATTGGGTCGCATCGAATTACCAACCTGCCAACGCAACAAGCCCCCAGTCTGACCGGACCGATGAGTCCGGTAATGACCAACCGCCACATTCAAAGCTATGAGTGAACTTGAAAGAACGCACAGTGAATCGAACCGAGCTCCCGAACCGGCAGCTGGCAGCCCCGACGCCAGCGGCCTCAACGATTTGCGTCGCCGGGCCGCCGCCTTGCAGGCGGCGGCGGATGCCGCGATCCGGAATGCCCTCTCGGGCAACAGCCAGGCGTTTAATGCCTCCATGCGGCAGCAAGGAGGGCAGTAATCGTGGCCGAGCGGCTCTTCGGCCTTGAGACCGAATACGCGTTCGCGCTGTTGGATCGGCAAGGGCGCCGTATCATCCAGTCCCCGGCCGTCGAAAAGTTGCTCGCCGCCGCGCGCCGGCGGCTGATCCACCTGCCGGATGCGCACTCCAGCGGCATGTTCCTGACCAACGGCGCGCGGTTTTACGTGGATTGCGGGTGCCATCCGGAATTCGCCAGTCCGGAGCTGGCTAATCCGTGGGATGCCGTTCGTTACGTTAAGGCCGGGGAAAAGTTGCTGGAGGAGCTGGCAGCAGAGGTGGTCCAGAGCCAGGTCACGATCGGCCAGGCGTGCCTCTTCAGGCAAAACGTTGATTACAGCGGATCGGGAAACACCTGGGGGTCGCATGAGTCCTACCTCCACCGCGCCAATCCAAATTTGTTTCGGCAGTATTTGATCCCGCATTTGGTCAGCCGGATCATCTACACGGGCGCTGGTGGTTTCGAGTCCAATTCCCACGGAATCCACTTTACGCTGTCGCCGCGTGTGCCGCACTTGACTGCGGTGTCGTCGCTCGAATCAACGCATGGCCGCGGGGTGCTCCACACCAAGAACGAACCGCTAAGCTCCGAGGGATATCATCGCCTCCACCTGATATGTTCGGAGAGCCTGTATTCAGAGTGGGCGATCTTTCTGCGAGTTGGCACCACGGCGCTCGTCGTGGCCATGATTGAAGCGGGGCTGAGGCCGGGAGCTCAAGTGATGCTGCGCGAGCCCCTGGAGGCGATGCGGGTGTTCGCCAGTGATCCTGGCTGCACGAAGACCGCCAGGACGGTCCCGGGAGAGTTTCTCACTGCCGTGGGCATCCAGCGTTGCTACCTCGCCCAGGCTGAAGCGCATCTGCACGACTCCTTTATGCCCCCTTGGGCGGAGGAGGTTTGCCGGCAATGGCGGCAGGCGCTGGAGTTGCTGGCGTCGGGCGGTCCGGAGGCCGTTGCCACCCGTCTGGACTGGGCCATCCGCCATAGCATTTTCACCCAGTTCTTGCGGTCGCAGGGCTTTAGCTGGCGGACCCTGCGAAAATGGAACCGCGTCGCCGAGATGAATGGGAGGTTGCTGAACACGGCAACGCCGCCTCCGGAAATCGCCGCGCTGGCGTTTCTGCGGGGTGAAGAGATCTTAATCGAGGAGGCGCCGCCGGAACTCGCGCCTCAATTGCGCCTACGGGGCACATCGGCCGAAGGATTCAGCAAGTTCCAAACCTTGCGCAGCCGCATGTTCGAATTGGACACGCGGCTTGGCCAATTGGGGAGCGCCGGGATCCTCTCCCAACTCGACCAGTCGGGCGTGCTGGATCACCACATGCCCGGCGTGGACAACGTCGAGCAGGCGAGGGAGTTTCCTCCCGCCATTGGCCGGGCGAAGCTCCGGGGAGAATGCGTGCGCCGCCTTGGCAGCACCAATGCCAATCGCGAAGGCTGCATCTGCGATTGGAGGGCCATCTGGGACCAGCCCCAAGACCGGATGCTGGATCTATCCGACCCGTTCGCCCAGCATGCCGACTGGAAAGCCGCCCCGCCCAGGCCGGCACGGCGGCCGGGCCCATCCCGGGGTCCTCGCCCCCCGCTCTGGGAGGTGCTGAACGATAACGTTCTCTTCTAAAGCAAGAAGTCTGCTGAAAAAACAGAATTAATGTGATATGATGAACTGGATAGCGATGCGAAGATCGTTTCTCACCGTGGCCGCCGTGGCGGGCTGCCTTTGGCTTCAGAAAGCGCCTGTGTGCGCCGGCGCGGTGACTGTGAGCGGCAGGCAGATTCTCGTTGGCGGGGCGGCCTTTCAGGTGCGCGGCGTGTGTTATGCGCCCACGCCTGTCGGTGGCGCAGGCGACGCGGTTCCTTACGGGGATTATTTCACAGCGAACCACCAGGCCATTTATGCCCGCGACCTCCCGCAAATACGACGAATGGGGGGGAATTGCGTGCGGATCTATGGCTGGGAACCAGCGGCGGATCACTCCGGCTTCTTCGACGCGGCTTACAATGGCGGGCAGCGGCCGATCTACGTCCTGCTCAATCGCTGGATTGACCCGCTCACTGACTGGAGCAACACCGCTGCCGTAAATGCGGTTGCTGCCGCCTGGGTGACACTGGTCACCAACGTCATGCACCATCCTGCGGTCCTCGGCTACCTTTTGGGCAACGAGCTGAATTGGAGCGAGGCGAACCGGCAAAACCCGGCCTTCTGGGCAGCCCTCAACCGCATTGCCGGGGCCATCCGCCAGCATGACACGAACCATCTTATCTCAACTGCCCTTGGCGACGTGGACTTGCCGGGCAGCATCTCCTCCTTCGACGCGATCATGACCAATTTCAACGTCTGGTGTCTGCAGGTTTATCGGGGCGACAGCTTCGGCACCCTGTTCACGGATTACGCTGCCGCCAGTGCAAAACCGTTGCTGGTGACCGAATTCGGCATGGACGCCTATGATCGCCGCATCGCCGCCGAGTATGCGGACAACGCTGGCGCGCAGGCCGATTTCGTTGTCTCCCTGTGCAATGAACTGTCGGCCAACGCGCCAGCTGTCTCGGGCGGCTGTGTTTTCGAGTGGGCCGATGAATGGTGGAAATCGGGCAGCGCGACAATCCACAACGTTGATGGATGGGCCACCGGCGCATTCCCTGACGGCTGGGCAGACGAGGAGTGGTGGGGTATCCACCGCATCTCACCCGTTGGCGGAGGCGCACCCGACGTCCTGCAGCCGCGCGCCCTGTTCGCACAGTTGCGAGCGCTCTGGACGGCGCGACTCCTGGCCGCGCAAAGTCCTGTGGGACAAATCCAGATAATCGTGCAGGGCGCCAGCGGCCAGACGGCGGTTCTGAAAGAGACCACCAACTTTCAGCACTGGACAGCTACCGCAACCAACACGATTCCTTTCACCAACGGACTTCCGATTGGGGCGGATCGGCAGGTGTTTTACCGTGCCGAGCTGCGGTGACCCGCCTGCAGCCGCAAAGCCCCATCCTGTTCCAGTTTTGAGCGGCAGTAGGTCGCCCGAGTCGCCCCAATCCTTCTGAAATAGCCCGAGTTTACGGCGGCTCCCCGGAGGGGCCCCGGTGTGTATCCCATGGGGAGCGCTCCCCATGGGATACACACCGTAGTCCCGCCGCATTGGCGCCATCCCATCGCCGTCGTTGGCATAGGTGTAGAGTGCCTGTAGCTCGCGGGGTGGCAGCAAACGTCCAGTTTCGTTGGGCAAACCATCGCAGCCAGGGCCGAACGCCTGTGGCAATTCCTCCAGAACAGCGGCTTCGTGTTAGATGACCTGAATGAATGCCTCAATGTGCCGCCGTCCGGTCCGCGCCTCAACCGCGATCGGGCAGGCCGGAAGCTGCTGCCCGCTGGAGCTGCGCCATTGACTCAGATCCTCTGCATTTACCAGGGTAGCCCCCGGGGGGATTGACTCTCGCGAGAAGAAGAGCCGGTGAATGATGGACTGCACGGGCACCTGCATGTGTCGAACAGGACGGCGCGCCAGCTTGCCGGCAACGTCGTTGCCGATGACCTTCAAAACCCGGAGCTTCGGCGTCGGACGCTTGGCGGGAATGGGTTCCCGGTCGAATTGACGCGCTTCGGCCGCCGTCATGCCCAGGCCGGCTTCCAGATACATTGCCGGCTTGGGCCACCGCCTCAGGCATGCGATCGCGGTGGCCTGGAAACTGGCCTCGACCGCATACCGCCGGCGGACAAGGTCAATGGCGGCAAAGTCCAGGCGGCCTCGGGAAAGCACCTCGGCCCCAAAAACGGGCGCGAATAGCGGCTCGAAGAACCCAATTTCCGCCGCGATCTTGTCCATCAGCCGCTCAACGGCTGAATGCGCGGAAGTGGACCGATGGACGGGTTGAACCTCGGTGGGACCGTCAAGGGTCAGCAGATGGGCGATTTCGTGCCAGCGGCTGAACCAGCGGCGGTGGGCCTTGGCCCCGCTGCAATCAATCACGGCCACATATCGCTGCCGGGGGAGAACCGATCGCGCGCGGCAACGAATCAACGTCGCAAAGGTCTCATCGTCAAAAAGCGAAGGCAGGCTCGCAAATACCACATCGCCGGCGTCAACGTGGCTTCGAACAATCGAGTCCAA
Source organism: Candidatus Paceibacterota bacterium (assembly GCA_035452965.1). Classification (NCBI taxonomy): domain Bacteria; kingdom Bacillati; phylum Minisyncoccota; species Minisyncoccota bacterium. The sequence goes on from DAOTCE010000002.1 coordinate 283,598, forward strand.
TTCCTCCTGGTGGTAGAACTCCTGGAACTCAAGGTGGAGTCGCCGGCAAACCAGCTGCTCCAGTTCCTGGACGGAGCGGACGCCACCGTCCTCGAGCGCCCAACCCTCCACCAGCCGCCGGCAAAAGGCGAGGATGGCGCCTACCACCCCTTCCCCACCGGCTACGCCAAGCCGGCGGGCAATCTCCGCCACCCGACTGTCTCGATCGGCCGCTCTCATTTCACGTAAGCCTTGACCGCCTCGTAGAACCGTTTCCAGTCCACCTTCTCCAGGTCGTCCGACTTGGAGCGGGAACGATGGGCGATGATCTGGCGTTGCAGGTCCAGCAGCAGCAGGGCCTGGGCAAAAGTCAAATTGGCCGTCCGGGCAAACTGGGATAGCGAGGCTGGAATATGGACCTCGCCTTTCTGCGGTTCCAACAGCTCGCCCTTCATCAACTCGTCCATACTGACCCCCAGGGCGTTCGCAATGGCCAGGAGACTGTCGGCGCCGACACTGCGCTTGCCCGCCTCGACGTCCGAAAGGAAGCCCTTGCTCAGGCCGGACTCGCTGGCCAGCCGCTCCTGGGTCCAATCCAGCTCATTCCGCCGTTTTCTGATTCGTTCGCCAACCGGGTTCATTGCAACGTGTTCAGGGCCGCAAGGGTAAAAGGCGCGGCGGGGGCGGCAAGCCTAAATTCACGCAATGTGAATAAAATGTTTACAATTGGCGGTTGACGTCCTGTATAGCGAATATATTCTCGTTAGCGAACATTACAGCGAGCTCGGAGTATGAACCATAATAACACAGCGACTCTTCAACACGGGACGAGCCTGCGGAGCACCTTGCGCAACGCGCGGCCGGCCGGGAAGCATGGTGATCACGGGCTGCCCCAATCCCTCGAGGCCGAGCAGGGGGTGCTCGGGTGCATAATGCTCTCCCCCGCGGACTCGCTGCCCGAGTGCTTGCAGGCTTTCAAAGGCAGTAACGAGGTTTTCCACGACCTGCGGCATCGGTCGGTCTTTGAGTCAATCCGCTCGCTGGCGGAGAAGGGGGCGGCGATAGACATCATCACGTTATCGCAGCACCTTCGTGACCGCGGCCAGTTGGACCAGATCGGCGGGGTCGGCTACCTCTCCCAGTTGGCGGACACCGTGCCTTCGGCGGCGAACCTCGAGTATTACGTGGGGATTGTGCTCGAGAAGCACCTGCTCCGGCGGGTGCTGGAAGCGGCGGACGAGATTGCGACGTGGGTGCGCGACAACCCGCAAGACGTGCCGCAGCTCCTTGATCGGGTTGAACGCCACATTCTGGAAATCAACAGTGACCGGGTTGGGGTCGCTGAAAACCGGATGCTGGATATTATGCGGCAGGCCCAGGCTACGATCCAGGATCTGTTCGAGCGGCAGGGCGAGCTCAAGGGAATCCCCAGCGGCTTTCGCGACCTGGACCGCAAATACACGAACGGTTTCAATGGCGGTGAAATGATCGTGATCGCCGCCCGGCCGAGCGTCGGCAAGACCTCCTTTGCCATGAACATTGCCGAGCATGTCGCGGTGGGGCGGGGCTTGCCGGTGGGCGTGTTCAGCCTGGAGATGTCTGCGGAGTCGCTGGGCCTGCGGCTGCTGTGCTCGCGCGCCCGGGTCAACTTGAGCGACGTGCGCGAGGGGTTTTTGGCAGATCCCGACTTCCGCCGGCTGGCTGTTGCGGCCAGCGCGCTGGCCAAAGCGCCGTTGTATATCGATGACACCGGCGGCATCACCATCCTGGAGCTGCGGGCCAAAGCGCGGCGGATGAAACAGAAATATAATATCGCGTTGTTCGTTGTGGATTACCTTCAACTGGTGCATCCGGAAAACATGCGGCTGGATGCCCGGCACCAGGAAGTGGCGGAGATCTCCAGCGGACTCAAAGAGATGGCGAAGGAGTTGAAGGTCCCCGTGATCGTGCTGAGCCAGATGAACCGGGACTACGAGCGGGAACCCAAGAAGCGAAAGCCGCGCCTGTCGGATCTGAGGGAATCGGGGGCGATTGAGCAGGATTCAGACTTTGTGGGGTTGCTCTACAAAGCCAAGGAGGAGGATGAAAACCAGGCGGCCAACGCGCGCCCCGCCGAGGGCATAGCCGTCAACCTGCTCATCGCCAAACACCGCAACGGCCCCACCGGGGAGGTAGCCCTTACCTTCCTGAAGGGCTACACCCGCTTCGAGAGCGCTGCCCCGGTGTCGGATGAGGACGTTCCGACAATGGAGAACTGAGCGGCATCAGCGTCATCCCGCCGGCTTGCCCGGCTCGGGATCCGGCGCAGGGGCGCCTCGCTCGCCGAAGAGAACGCGGTCCAGGGAGAAGCGCCCCGGGCCGGCGAGCAGCAGCAGGAGAGCAACGCAGAGAAAGGTGGCGGGGAGTTCAACGGCACCGCCACCCTTCTGTGCGACGAACGGCAGATGGAACACCATCGCCGTCATCCAGACGGCGACCGCCATCGTGCAGGTGAGGCCGAAGGAAGCCAGGGGCGTCAGCACGCCGAGCATCCAGGCCAGCCCGCCCCCAAATTCCGCGAGGGCCGCCAGCGCCTGGAAGAAAGGCGGGATGGTGGCATCCGGCCCCATCCAGCCGAACGGCTGCCGAATCTTGCTGTAGCCGTGGAACATGAACGCGAGCCCGACCACCAGCCTGATTAAGAGCAGGGGAATGGACACGCGCGCAGACAACCGCAGTGGTTTGAGTAGTTGCATCATAGTTAACCTCCCGCCATAGCGCCCACGATCAGGAATGGCTCCGCGCCTGTGGCAACCGCTTCCGGCACCGGGCGGTCGGCAGGCTCCTGGGACAAGTCCTGTTCGCAGGCGAAAAAGCGCACAAAGGGCCGGCGCCGCAGCGAGACGTGGTCGCGGATCGTCCCGCGCAGCACAGGGTAGGAGGCCTCGAGCGCGTCCAGCACTGAGCAGAGCGTGGCCGGCCCGTTCACTTCGAGCCGCACCTCGCCATCCACGCGGGCCAGCGTCCGCAAATGAGCTGGGAGCAGGACCCGGATCATGGCAACGTCTGGACCGCGACCGACAACACCGGAGGAAGATCGCGAACGATCGGGCTCCACCGGTCGCCGCTGTTGGCGGAGGCATAGACCTGTCCGCCCGTGGTGCCAAAGTACACGCCGCAGGGCGCGAGCGAGTCCACCGCCATCGCGTCGCGCAGCACGTTTACGTAGCAGTCGCTTTGGGGGAGACCCTGCGTGAGCGCCTCCCACTCGTTCCCGCCGGTCCGGCTGCGGTAAACCCGCAGCTTGCCCTCTGGCGGAAAGTGCTCGGTGTCGCTCTTGATCGGGATGACGTAAAGGGTGCCTGGTTCGTGCGCGTGAACCTCGACGGGGAAGCCAAAATCGGACGGCAGATTCCCGCTGACCTCCTGCCAGGACTCGCCGGCATTATCGCTGCGCATGACATCCCAATGTTTCTGCATGAACAGCACATCCGGGCGGGAGGGGTGCAGGGCGATGCGGTGGACGCAGTGGCCCACTTCCGCATCGGGGTCTGGCAGGGAGTAAGGTGAGGTGAGGCCCGAGTTCATCGGCCGCCAGGTCTGGCCGGCATCATCGGTGCGAAAGACCCCGGCGGCTGAGATGGCGATGAACATCCGCCCGGGACGAGCCGGGTCCTGGAGGATCGTGTGGAGACACATCCCGCCGGCGCCGGGCTGCCAGAGGTGGCCCTTGGCGCCGCGCAGTCCGGACAACTCCTCCCAGTTCTGACCGCCATCCGTGCTCCGGAACAGCGCCGCGTCCTCCACTCCGGCATAGACGGTCTCAGGGTCCGTGAGGGACGGCTCCAAGTGCCAGACGCGCTTGAACTCCCAGGGATGCTGTGTGCCGTCATACCACAGATGAGTGCCCGGGACGCCGTCATAGACGAACCTGTCGCCGACCGGCTCCCAGGTCTGGCCCCCGTCGTCGGAGCGCTGGATTTTCTGCCCGAACCAGCCGCTGCACTGCGAGGCGTAAAGCCGGTCCGGCTGAATCGGCGAGCCCTTGATGTGGTAGATCTCCCACCCGGCAAAAAGGGGGCCGCTGACTTCCCATCGTTTGCGGGCACCGTCCGCCGTCAGGACGAACGCTCCTTTCCGTGTGCCAACCAGGACCCGCACCCTGCTCATGCGGGGCTCCTGTTCTGGAGGGTTGTCTTGAATCTGCTCACCTGCTTCAGCTTAGCATAATTCGTGATAAACCGCGAGTGAGATAGGGCGCACCGTGTCAGGGCGGATAGGGGGGCGCGAAGCGAGTGAAAAATGAGCAAAGAAATAATTTGAACAGGTTGCTGCAAGGTGGTATCATATGAGTAGCGCGAGAGAAGATTTCGCTGTTCGTTTAGGGTTAGCATAGAGGCTTTGCTTGTAATGCGGTTCGAACAGCGACCGAATAGTTGGCCGCATTACCCTTCTGAGCGCCTGGGTGAAGGCGTATAAGTCTCGTCACCACGAAGAGCTGGATGCGAATCCGGCTCTTTGTATGTACGAAATGACCGTTGCCGGGGGGCGGCGAAATGACTAGGCTAGGGAGGTGAAACATCAACTCGACTTTGAACGGCCGATCGTGGAGCTGCAGAACAAGCTCGAGGAGTTGAGGAAACACCCGGAGGCCCACTCGCTGGATATCAGCGTTGAAGATGAAGTCCGGTTGATTGAGAAGAAGCTGGAGGAAACCAAACGGCAGATATTTGCCAATCTCAGCGCGTGGGACCGGGTCAAAATCGCGCGGCACCCGAAGCGGCCCTTTACGCTGGACTACATCCAGGCCGCGTTTAGCGGGTTCAGCGAGCTGCACGGCGACCGGCTGTTTGCGGAAGACCGCGCGATCGTGGCGGGCTTTGCCTGCCTGGGGGAGCACAAGGTGATGGTGATGGGGACGCAAAAGGGCCGCGACACCAAGGAGAACATCCGGCGTAATTTCGGTTCGGCGCACCCGGAGGGGTATCGCAAGGCGCTGCGGCTGATGCGCCTGGCCAACAAGTTTGGGCTGCCGATCGTAACGCTGATAGACACCGCGGGGGCCTATCCGGGCATTGGGGCGGAAGAGCGGCATATCGCGGAGGCGATCGCGGTGAACCTGCGCGAGATGATGGTGATGGAGGTTCCCATAATCGCCGCCGTTATTGGTGAAGGCGGCTCCGGCGGGGCGCTGGGCATTGGCGTGGCGGACCGGGTTCTCATACTGGAGAATGCCTACTATTCGGTCATCAGCCCGGAGGGTTGCGCGGCGATTCTGTGGAAGGAGCGCTCGGCGGCGGCCAAAGCGGCCGAGGCGCTCAAAATTACCGCCAAACACCTGTTGGAACTGGGGCTGGTGGACGAGATTATCCCCGAGCCGCTGGGTGGCGCGCACGCGAATCGCGCCGCTGCGGCCCAGACATTGCGGGAATATTTGCTCAAGCATCTCGAACAGCTCAAAGCTCTGCCGGTCGCCGAACGCCTGGAGCAGCGTTACGCCAAGTTTCGCAACTTCGGGCGCTATAGCGAGAACCAACCCGCGACAGCGGAGAATGCCGCGGGCTGAACTGCCGGCAAGTTCGAAGCCTCCAGGCCAGGTCCGAATGCTCTACCCTTTAACCTTCCGGCCCATTTTCAAGGAGCGCGTTTGGGGCGGGCGCGAGCTGGAACGGCTTTACCATAAGGCCCTGCCGCCGGGGGTGCCCATCGGCGAATCGTGGGAAATCGCCGACCGGCCGGGGGACGTCAGTGTCATCGCCAATGGCCCGCTTGCGGGCAGGGACTTGCATTGGCTCACGGAGAATCACGCGGCCGACCTGCTCGGCGATGCCCGGCCCCAGGCTGGGCGATTCCCGCTGCTGTGCAAGATTCTCGATGCGCGGGAGAAGCTCTCGCTGCAGGTGCATCCGCCGGCGGCCGTGGCGGGGCGGCTCGGGGGGGAGCCCAAAACCGAGATGTGGTATGTCGCGGAGGCCGCGCCGGATGCGGAGCTTTATGCCGGTCTGAAGCACGGCGTCACCCGTGCCGAGTTTGAACGGAAGCTTGCGAACGGCAAGGTGGCAGAGTGTTTTCACCGGGTGAGGGTGCGGCCGGGGGACGCCATGTTCATGCCCAGTGGCCGGGTCCACGGGCTCGATGCGGGGCTGGTCATCTTCGAGATCCAGCAGAATTCGGACACTACCTACCGGGTGTTCGATTGGAACCGTGTCGGCCTGGATGGCAAACCCCGCGAGCTGCACATCCCGCAGTCGCTGGCCAGCATCAACTTCGAAGACTTCGAGCCATCGCCGCTGCCGCTGGCGTATCTCCAGCACGGCGGGCACAAAGTGCGGCCGCTTGTTAGCGATCCCAGCTTCAGCGTCGAGGCTTGCGAGGCGGGTGCGGGAGCCAGTCTTGCGCTCCGGCGGGGGAAGATGCAATTGATCGCGCTGCTGACCGGGCGGGTGCGCATCGGCCATGGGCGCGGGGCGCCGACGCTGCCGCTGGCGGCGGGCGAGTTCTGCCTGGTGCCGGCCAGCCTGGAGCAGGTCGCGGTGCACGCCGAGACACCGTCGGCGTTTCTGCGGGTCGAAGCGTGAAGAAGTTTCTCCAGGGTTGGGCGATCAACACGCTGGCGGTGCTGGTGGCGGTTTATATCGTGCCGGGCATCCGCTTCACCGATAGCAGCCTGCTGACGCCCGTCATCACCTCTCTGATCCTTGGCATCCTCAACGCGTTCATTCGGCCCACCCTGATGCTGCTGGCGCTGCCGCTGCTGATTTACACCCTGGGATTGTTCACGCTCGTCATTAACGCTCTGTTGCTCTATTTCGTGAGCTACCTGCTGGCGCAACGCTTCCAGATTGACAGTTTTGGCGCGGCGCTCTTCGGCGCGCTGATTATCAGTGTTGTTTCGCTCCTGTTGAACCTGCTGGTCGGTGCCCGCCATGCCCGGGTCAGCTTGAGGCACCGGCACCGGCCGCCGGATTCCGACGTGGGCGGCAGCGGCCCGGTCATTGATGTTTGAGGGGCGGGGGCGGGTCAGCGGCGGCTGCTCTGGAACGCGGCCCGGAGGATTTGCACGCCGCGTGCCAGGAAGTCTTTCTCGAAGTCAGTCGCCAGGTTCCCCAACTCGCCGGGCGTTTCCACGGGGCGGAATGCCGCATCGGCGGCGAACACACCCAGCATCTGCTGGAAATAGTCCGCGTCATCGGTGCGCAGGTAAACCCTGCCGCCCGGCGTCAGTGCCTGCCGCGCCAGGCTGGGGAATCGCTCGTTGATCAGGCGATGCCGCCGGTGCTTGCGCTTTGGCCACGGGTCTGGGAAGTAGATGTGCAGCGCCTCCGCCGAGCCCGGCGGCAGCAGGTATTCGAGCAGGTAAGAACATTCGATGCGCACCCCGCGCAGGTTGGTCAGGCCGGCCCGCCGTCCTTTGCGGTCCAATTTCCGGATGCGGCCGAGCAGCCGTTCCACCCCGATGAAATTGCGCTCCGGGTGCGCTTGCGCATACTCCGCCAGGAATGACCCGTCGCCGCTGCCCAACTCCACCTCGAGCGGTTGCGCCCGGGGGAAAAGTTTCCCCAGGTCAATCCGCTCCACGATGGAGGGCAACGTATAAAGCAGGCTCATCCAGGCAATGGTCTCAGATTGCGCTGGTCCTGTCAGCCTCAACCGCGGTCGGCGGCCGGGTGCCCTGCCGACTCAGCGCGCCGGGATTGAGGTTTGGTAGAGTTCCTCTCCCTTTTCGTTGATGTAGGCCGCCCGCGCCTCGGCCGCGGACACTGTCATGGACAGGAACCCCAGGGACCCGGCGCCGAAGCGGACATCCGATCGCCTCTGCACGGCGCGTGGCCGCGAGCCTCCGCCACAAACAAAGAAGTTCACCTTCCCGCGCACCAGATGTTGGAGCACATGATCGTGGCCACAGAAATAGACCTGCACACCATGCTTCTCCAGCAGGGGGAGCACGTCGGCCACCAGTTCTTTGGTGTCGCCGTGGGTGCCGGCCGCGGCGTAAATCGGGTGGTGTCCGACCACGAACTTCCAGCACGCCGGCGACGCCGCCAGCACTGAATCCAGCCAGCGCGCTTGCGCCTTGGGATCCTGGCCTTTCACGTGATAACTCGAGCCCTTTTTGTGGTAGGCGGTCACAAACGGCGAGGTGTCCAGATGAACGAACAGGACCTCGTTTGCCTCATCAATCCTCTCGGTATGGGTGTAGTAACGCGCCGGCATCCTCCAGCGCGGACTCAGCTTCGAGTAGGCAATCTCGGCGTCAGCGTTGCCGCGATTGTCGTGGTTGCCCAGCGAGGCGTACCAGGGGATCACCAGCGAGGGGGCTTTGTAGATGTCTTCGAATTCGGTTTTCCACCGCGGGCTGTGCTCGCTGGAGATGCCGTTCGCGTGGTAGTTATCGCCACAGGTGATCACAAAGCTGCTTTTCCGGGCCGCCGCGGTGCGTCCCATCTGCCTGGCTACCGCCACCTGGGAGGTTCCCCCCTTCCCTCCCCAGTCGCTGATCACCAGGAAGTTGAGGCTGCCGGCGCTCTGCGCCGGGAGTGGCGCGGCCAAAGCCAGGAGAGCCAGCACTACAGCCAACGCCGGCTGCCTTTTCCAGGGGCCGGCCAGACACGAACGGGACTTAAAAGGTATCATTCGAGTCATAGACGGCCTCCGACCGGGTGGCGTTACAGCTAATTCATTGGGGATGCGGCACTTGCAACGGATTCTGTTTCCGGCGGCGGCCCCAAGGTGTCAAGGCTGTATCCACGGTGTGGATACGGCGTGGATACGGTTAGGATAAGGTGAGACTCCCTTGCGCATGGGGGCCGGTCCGCCGGCGGAGGGGGGCTGAATCGCCACTTATGCGGCTGGGTGGCCGCTGGAGCGGCTCAGAATGCCGCGGGTTGGAGCGGAGGTCCTTGACCGGCTCGGGTTCCGGCGGCACTCTCGCAGGACCCGAATCGGTCATGTTAAGGCTGTATACCAGTCATCGCCTGGAGGCGTTGGTGGAGCAACTGGCGGAGGTCGCCCGGACACCGCTGCGCTCGCCGCTGCGGCCGGAGATGGTCGTGGTGCAGAGCCAGGGCATGGCCCGCTGGCTGAAGCTCGAGCTGGCGGCCAGGCACGGCATTTGCGCGAACTACCAGTTTCCGTTCCCCAAGGCATTCTGCGCGGATGTTCTGGCGGCCAATCCAGGCGAGCGGGTACTGCTCGATCGCGAGGTGATGCTCTGGGACATCATGCGGCTGCTGCCGGAGATGTTGAAGCGGCCGGAGTTCAAAGCGCTGAAGCACTACCTGGCGGATCGGACTGATACTCGGAAGCGTTTCCAGTTGGCGTCGCAGATCGCCAACCTGTTTGACCAATACCTCGTGTTTCGCCCCGAGCTGGTGCTCGCGTGGGACCAGGGGCGTTTGAGCGGCACAGACTCCGCGCCGAATCCCGACGAGCTTTGGCAGGCGGCGCTTTGGCGGCGGTTGCAGCAGGAGCGGCCCGTGGCGCATTTGGCCGCGTTGCTGGGGAAGTTCAAGGAGCAGGTGGCCCGGGCCGAATTCGAAGCGCGGGCGGTGCCGGAGCGCGTGTGCATCTTTGGCATCTCGGCCCTGCCGCCGTCCTATTTGCACGTCTTCTGCGAGCTGGGGGCGCGCGTTGACCTGCACTTGTTCCTGCTCCAGCCTTCCAGGGAGTATTGGGGCCTGATCGTTAATGCGCGCGAATCGGAGCGGATGCGCAAGGCAGCCCGGCAGGATGCTGCCGGGGCGCTGCACCTGGAAGCGGGCAACCGCCTGCTGGCGTCCCTCGGCACGCTGGGCCGGGACTTCCTGAACCTGGTGTTGGACGCCGCGGATTGGGACGAGCAGACTTTGTTCTCCGATCCGCCGGAGGAGAACCTCTTGCAGAACATCCAGGCCGATATTTTCCACCTGCGCGACAGGGGCCGTGATGATTGTCCCCGGCTCGCCATCAGCGAAACGGACGCTTCGTTGCGGGTGCATGCCTGTCACAGCCCGCTGCGCGAAGTGGAGGTGCTTTACGATCATCTGCTCGACTGGTTTGAGCACGACCGGACGCTGAGACCCCGGGACGTGCTGGTCATGACGCCGGATATCGAGACCTACGCGCCGTTTATTCAGGCGGTGTTCGACTGGCCTGGGGAGAAGAACCCGGGGATTCCGTTCAGCGTGGCCGACCGCGGGCTGCGCTCGTCCAGCCAGGTCGCGCAGGCGTTTCTGGGTCTGCTGAGCCTTCCCATGACGCGGTTGGAGACCTCCCGCGTCCTGCGCATTTTGGAGGCCGGCCCCGTGCGGGCGAGGTTTGGCCTGTCTGAGCCGGACCTGGACATCGTCCGGGACTGGGTATGCCGGACCAATATCCGCTGGGGCCAGGACGCGCGCCAGCGAGAGAGCCTGGGCCTGCCCGGCTTGCCGGAGAACACCTGGCAGCAGGGGATGGACCGGCTATTCGCGGGCTACGCCATGGCCGGCAAGGGGGAACAGATGTTCGGCGAGGTGCTGCCATTCGATGGCGTGGAAGGCGGCCGGGCGGAGGTGCTCGGTCACCTGGCGGAGTACTTGAAGCGCCTGTTTGACCTCGTGGCGCAGCTCAAGGAGCGGCGAACCATCGGGCAGTGGGAGGAGGTCTTACTGGCGGCGCTGGAGACGTTCTTCCAGCCAGAAGACGCGTCGCTTCCCGACGTGCTGTTCATCCGCTCGACGCTGCGCCAGTTGGCGAAGCAGGCGGCTGAAGCGGGGCATGTGGAACCGGTGGACCTGGCGGTGATGCTCGAATCGCTCAACCAGAAGCTGGGAGAAGACCAGTTCGGGTCGGGCTTCATTACCGGCGGCGTTACTTTCTGCGCCCTTAAACCAATGCGCAGCATTCCGTTCAAGGTGATCTGCCTGATCGGGATGAATGACGGCGACTTCCCCCGCGCCGACCGGCGCCTGAGCTTTGACCTGATGGCGCAAAAGCCGCGCCCGGGCGATCGCTCGTTGCGGGATGACGATCGGTATCTGTTCCTGGAGACGTTGCTCTCGGCGCGGAGGCGGCTGCACATCAGCTATGTCGGCCAGTCCATCCGCGACAACAGCGAAGTGCCGCCGTCGGTGCTGGTAAGCGAATTGCTGGATTACGTCGCGCAGGCCTACGAAGTACCCGGCCGCGACATTCTAAAAGACCACGTGCTGGTGCGGCACCGGCTGCAGGCTTTCAGTCCGGCGTATTTCACGGGCCAGGACAAAAGGCTGTTCAGCTATTCGATGGAGAACCGCCAGGCCGGCCAGCGCGGCCAGGCGGCCCGGGTCGTGCCGCCGTCGTTCCTCGACACTCCGCTGAGCGAGCCCGGCGTCGAATGGCGCGAAGTGGAGGTGTCAGCGCTGGCGGGGTTCTTCTGCAACCCGGCGAAGTGGTTGTTGACGCGCCGGCTGGGGATGCGGCTGGAGGGAAAGGAGGAGGCACTCGAGGAAGTGGAGCCGTTCGAGGTGGGTTCACTGGAGAACTACAGCATCCGGCAGGAACTGGTCGAGCGGGCGCTGAAAGGCGAGGCGACCCGGGAAGCCCTGCGGCTGATGAAGGCGGCGGGGCGCCTGCCGCTGGGCGAAGCCGGGGCGCTGAATTTCAACGGGCTGCAGGCCGCCGCCGAGGAGTTTCTGGAGCGCCTGCGCCCGCACCTGGGCGAGGGCTACCGCGCGCCCGTGCCGGTGGATTGCCGGCTGGGGGAGTTCCACCTGACAGGGGAAATCCGTCGGGTGACCGCCAGCGGCCTGCTGCATTACCGGTGCGCCGGCTTGAAGGCCAAGGACCGGCTGCGGCTGTGGGTCGAGCATTTGGTGTTGAATGCCGCCGCGACCGGGGGGGCGGGGTCGGGTGCCGTTTTGGTTGGCAGCGACGACACGCTGACCGCCTCGCCACCGGCGAATGCACCGGAGGTCTTGTTGGAGCTGTTGAGACTCTACTGGCGGGGACTGAGGCAGCCGCTCAAGTTCTTCCCGCAGACAGCCCTGGCTTATGCCGAGGCCGCGTCGAAGCGCGATCCGCTGGCAGTCGCGCGGAGGAGTTGGGAAGGCAACGATTTCTCTACGGCGCCGCCTGAGTCCGATGACCCCTACTTTGATCTATGCTTCCATAACGTGGACCCGCTGGACGAGGAGTTTGAGGAAACGGCGCTGGTGGTGTTCGGGCCGCTGCTGGGCGGGCTGAAGGAGGCGAAGTCGTGAAGGCGCCACCAGTGTTCCGGCTGGCGGAGACGGAGCTGCGCGCGGGCACAAGCCTCATTGAGGCCAGCGCGGGCACGGGCAAGACGTTCACCATCGCCGGCCTGTTCCTGCGGCTGATCCTGGAGCGGGACCTGTCCGTGAACCAGATTCTCGTGGTGACCTACACGGTGGCGGCCACCGAAGAATTGCGAAACCGCGTTCGCCAGCTCCTGGCCAGGGCGCGCGAGGCATTCATGACCGGCGCCAGCGAGGACGCTTTCCTGAAAGCGCTGCTCCAACAGCATGCGGCCCAGGCCAAAAACCTGGCTGCTCGGCTGACGACGGCGCTCGATGGCTTCGACGAGGCGCCCATCTACACCATCCACGGCTTCTGCCAGCGGGTGCTCAAAGACCGGGCGTTCGAGACCGGCAGTCTCTTTGACACGGAATTGGTCACGGATCCCGTGCCGTTGCTGCGACAGCTCGTGGAAGATTATTGGCGCAAGCAATTCTATCGCGCGGACCGGCTCCCGGTGCTCTTTGCCCTGAAGAACAAGCTGAGCCCTGAAGCGCTGCTGCCGCTGGTCCGGGAATGCCTGCCCCATCCGGCTCTCAAGCTGCTCCCGGATCCGGAGGCACTAACCCCGGCTGCGGTGGCCGCGGAGCTGGAAGGGGTCTTCAGCTCCCTGCGGGAAACCTGGCGCAAAGAGAAGGATGCCATCCGCAGCCATTTTGGCAGCGGGGCCAGGTGGGCGAACCAGCCTTACAACAAGGAACGGGCGATGGCGGACGCGTTCCGCCAGATCGAGCATTGCCTGGGCGCGCCGGGGTTTCCGGTGGCGGCATTGGACGCCTTGCTGCGGTTCCGCAAGTCCGCAATTGCCGGGAATGTGTCCCGGAAGGTCAAAGGCGCGGTCGCCCCGGAGCATCGCTTCTTTGACCAGTGCGAGCAACTGGCAGCGGCGGAGAAGCGTTATGTGATCGCCTTGAGGCTCGGCGCGTTCCGCTATGTCGAACAGGAGCTGCCGCAGCGGAAGGACGAGCTCAAGATACAGTTCTATGATGACCTGCTCCGGAACGTGCACCGGGCGTTGGCGGGCGAGCACGGGCAGCGCCTGGCAACGATTCTGCGCAGCCAATACGCGGCGGCGCTCATTGACGAGTTCCAGGACACCGACCCCTTGCAGTATGAGATCTTCCGGCGCGTGTTTGCCACGCCGGAGCATCAGCTCTTCCTGATCGGCGACCCCAAGCAGGCCATCTACGGATTCCGGGGAGCGGACATCTTTACTTACCTCGAGGCCAGCCGGCAGGCCAGCCAGACCTATACCCTCAAAGAGAACTGGCGCTCGGAGTCGGGCCTGGTCCGCGCCGTCAACACCGTGTTCGGCGAGTCCCCACAGCCGTTCGTGTTCGACGACATCGGCTTCCACGCCGTCGAGGCCAGGGGCGAGGCGGACAAGCACCCGCTGAAGGTGGACGGCGAGCGGCAGCCGGCCCTGCGGTTCTGGTTTTGCCGGCGGGACGAGAAGCCGATCACCATGGAGACAGCCAAGGTGAGGTTGCCGGCAGTAGTCGCCTCAGAGATCGTCGCGTTGCTCAACGGCCCGGCACGGGTGGGAGACCGGGACCTGTTGCCTCAGGACATCGCTGTGCTGGTGCCAACCAACCGCCAGGCGGAATTGCTGCAGCAGGCGCTGGGCCGGCTCAAGATCCCCAGCGTGCTGCACACCACCGCCAGCCTCTTTGCGTCGCGCGAGGTGGCGGAAATGCAACGTGTGCTGGCCGCCATAGCCAACCCGACGCGGGAATCGGAGTTGCTGGTGGCGCTCGGGACCGACCTGCTGGGTTACACCGGCGCGCAGCTCGAGACCCTCGTCAGGCAAGAGGCCCAATGGCAGGACATTCTGGAGCGCTTCCGCGGTTACCTCGATCTCTGGCTCCGCCGGGGCTTCATCCAGATGTTCCGCAGTTTCATGCAGCGGGAACAGGTCCGGCCCCGCTTGCTGGCCTTCCCCAACGGCGAGCGCCGGCTCACCAACCTGCTGCACCTGGCGGAAGTGCTTCACCAGGCCAGCCTCGAGCGCCGGCTCGGCGTCGCCGGCCTGCTCAAGTGGATCGCCGAGCAGCGGGAGGTTAAGGACCAGGCCAGTGAGGAACACCAGCTCCGGCTCGAGACCGACGAGCGGGCGGTGAGGCTGGTCACCATCCACAAGAGCAAAGGGCTGGAATACAACGTGGTCTTCTGCCCCTTCTCCTGGAAAGACAAGGACATCGAACACCATGGCGAAGACCAGGTCCTCTACCACGAGCAGGGGGATGGAAGACTCACGCGCGACCTGGACAGTCCCGAGTACGACGCCCATCGGCAGTCGGCCCTGGTCGAGCGGCTGGCGGAGAATGTGCGTCTGCTCTATGTGGCGCTGACGCGCGCCCGGCACCGCTGTTACTTCGTCTGGGGCGCCTTCAACGGCGCCGGCACTTCCGCCCCGGTCCGCCTGTTGCATCCGCCCCCCACCAACCAACCCAACGTGGTCTCGGCTCAGGAGCAGCACTATAAGAATCTGAGCGACGAGCAGCTCCTGGCTGACCTGCGCCAGCGGGTGGACCAGTCGGTAGGCCCGGAGGATGGCCCTGCCATCGAGGTGCAGGACCTGCCCGAACCAGCGGAGACGCCGCTTGCCGCTCCGGTCTCAACCGCCCCGGCGCTGACATGCCGCAAATTCACTGGCGCCATTGCTCGCGACTGGCGCATCAGCAGCTTCACTTCGCTCACGGCCAATCAAGACGAAGAAAGGCCCGACCACGACGAGCTCGGCGCCCAGGGCAGGGACGGCCCGCCGGGGCGTCCGGAGTCCATTGCCTCCGGCATCTTCGCCTTCCCCGGCGGCGCCAAGCCTGGCACCTGCCTGCACAAGATTCTGGAGCAGCTTGATTTCACTCAATGGAACCAGCCGGCCACGCATGAGCTTGTGCGCGACCAACTCCAGGCGCACGGCCTGCCCGCAGCTGAATTCTCCGACATCATTGTTGAGATGTTGGGCCGGGTGCTGACCGTCCCGCTGGATGAGAAGGTTGCTGGCCTGACCCTGGCGAAGCTCTCTACCGGGCAGCGCCTTCAGGAACTCGAGTTCCACTGCCCGCTCGGCAGGATTTCGCCGGAGACACTCCGGCCCCTGCTCCGGGAACACCGGTTCGCCGGGGCGAAGGATCCCGGCATCGAGCCGGAGGGCTTCTCCTTCACCCCCGTTCGCGGGATGCTCAAGGGGTTCATTGACCTGGTGTTCGAGTTCGGGGGCCGGTTCTACGTGCTGGACTGGAAGTCTAACCACTTGGGCAACCGGGTCGAAGATTACGCGGCGGCCGCTTTGGCTGACGAAGTGCGCCGCCGGCATTATTGCTTCCAATATCAGCTCTACACCGCTGCCTTGGATCGGTATCTCCGCTTGCGGCTGCCGGGGTATAGTTACGAGAAGCACTTTGGTGGCGTGTATTACCTGTTCCTGCGCGGCATTGACCCGGCCCGGCCTGGCTTCGGTATCCACCGGGACCGATTGAAGGAGTCCTTCGTCCGAAAACTCAATGGTCTGCTGACCAGCGGCGCGGGAGGATCGACGGCATGAGGATTATCCGCCAATTGCTGGGCAGCGCGGCCTTTAGCGATGTGGACCGCCACTTCGCGGCCTTCATCGAGGCACAGCATGGCCGGGCTCAGCCGATGCTGGCCTTGGCGGCAGCGCTGGCGAGCCGGCAACGGGGTGAAGGGCATATCTGCCTGGATCTGGCGGGCCTTGCAGGAAAGGTCTTTCCGGACAAGCCG
Organism: Candidatus Paceibacterota bacterium; assembly: GCA_035452965.1. NCBI lineage: Bacteria > Bacillati > Minisyncoccota > Minisyncoccota bacterium. Next base: position 299,552 of record DAOTCE010000002.1, read on the forward strand.
ACTGCGGGCGTCATCCCGATCCAGCTTCCGCACCTCAAGGACTGGCTGAAAGACCTCGGGGCCTCCGAGGTGGTCGGGGTGCCAGGCGAATTTCGGCCACTGATACTGGATGACCGCCACCGGCTCTACCTGCACCGCTACTGGAACTATGAACAGAGCCTCGCCAAGGCAATCCGGGCTCGCGCAATCGAACAATCGGATGGACCAGACCCAGCCGCATTCAAGCAGAAGCTCCAGGCGCTGTTTCCACCCGAACCCGGGGGAGGCGTTAACTGGCAGGCGGTTGCCGCGATGGCCGCGGTGCGACGGAAGTTCTGTGTCATCTCCGGCGGGCCGGGCACGGGCAAGACTCACACGCTGGTGCTGATCCTTGCGTTGCTGCTGGAACTGGACCGCTCCCGCAAATTGCGCATCGCCGTCACTGCGCCGACCGGAAAGGCTGCGGCTCGCATCCAGGACTCTATCCAGCGAGTCAAAGAAAAGCTGCCCTGCGGCGACACGATCAAAGCCCAACTGCCCGAGCGCGCCACGACCATCCACCGTTTGCTGGGATACGTCCCTGACTCGACTCAATTTCGATACAACGCCGACAACCTGCTGCCCTATGACGTGGTCGCAGTGGACGAAGCCAGCATGGTGGACCTGGCCCTCATGGCCAAGCTCTTCGACGCCATATCCCCCTCAGCCCGCGTGATACTCCTGGGAGACAAGGATCAGTTGTCTTCGGTCGAGGCGGGGGCGGTTTTGGGCGATATATGCTCCGCGGCCGTTCCTGTGAATCCTGATGCTGGTGGATTACCTGAGAAATCTGGGTCTGCGGGGTCGCTCGCCCTCCCCGCCAATCACACTTTGGGCGACTGCGTCGTCCAACTCCAGCGGAACTACCGCTTCGGCGAGCAAAGCGGGATCTATCGGCTAAGCAGTGCCATCAACGCCGGGCAGGCCGAGGAGGTCTGGCGAGTTCTTCGCGACTGCCAGGGCAGCAGGGAGGGCGACCTTGTCGGGGTGGCGCTCCCTTGCCGCGCGGCGTTGAAGGAGGCTCTGCGGCAGCAAGTGATAGCCGGTTTCAGCGCATTTCTGAAAGCCTCCGATCCACTCCAGGCATTGGCGGCGCTGGCGCAGTTCCGCATCCTGTGCGCCTTGCGCGAAGGCCCGTTTGGAGTCGCCAGTCTGAACGAGATGACGGAGGACATTGTGGAAGAGGAAGGACTGATCAGCCGACAGGATCCCTGGTATGACTGCAGGCCCATCATGATCACGCGCAATGACTACAACCTCAAGCTCTTCAACGGCGACATCGGCCTGATCCTGCCCGAGGGCGGGAGCGGCGAGCCGCGGGCCTTCTTCGCCGGGCCGGACAACACCGTGCGCAAGTTCCTCCCGCTCCGCTTGCCGGAGCATGAAACCGCTTACGCGCTGACCGTGCACAAAAGCCAAGGCTCGGAGTTCGACCGCGTCCTGCTCGTCCTGCCCGACCGCGACAGCCCCGTCCTGAGCCGCGAGCTCCTCTACACCGGCATCACCCGCGCCCGGAAAGGTGTGGAGCTATGGTATGCCGAGGCGGTCCTCTGCGCCGCTCTCGCGCGCCAGGTCCGCCGCACCTCCGGACTCCGCGACGCCCTCAGAAAGTAGTGGTAAACTTGCCCCGCCCATAGTTCACGATCGGACGGTCCCGGTCCCACTTCACATTCCAGAATTGGATGTAGTTGCCGTGGGGTTTCCATTCGAACGCCGAGAAGACCAGCCCCCTTTTGTGCTCGACTACTTCCCAACCGCTCCACAAGCCGGGGGCCGGCCAGTTAAAGTCCAGGGCTTCCCAGTTCTTAGACTTGGGATCACGGGTTTTGTAAAGCTTGCGGCCGAGGCTGCTGCTGGCAAAAAGGTAATAGGTGCCGCGGTGTTCGAAGACGCGCGGGCTTTCTGGTTGGCTGAATGTGATCACGGCCGGGCCGAGGTCTTTCCAGGTCACCGCATCCGGCGAACTCAGCAGGGCGATCGCCCCTTTGCCCTCCCGGGTGGTCGTCATGATGAACAGGAGGAATTCCTTCTTGTAACGGATGATGTGGGCGTCGCGCCAATCCACCCAGCCGTTTGGGTGGTGCAGCACCCATTCCGGCGCGGTGCTGATCGGATTAGCCGAGTGACGCACCCAGTCGAACAGATTCCTGCTGGTTGCAAGCCCGATGCTCTGTTTCCCGAGCGCGCGATTGTCGAACCCGGTGTAAACCATGTAGAACAACCCGGAGTGCTTCACGATGGAAGGCGCTGACACCACCTGCCCTTCCCAGGTGTTGGAGCGCACCTGCAGTATGCGGGGATGATGCTCCCATTCCCAAAGATCGGGCGAGGTCGCATGCCCGAAGGCCTTTTCGTTCGCTGGTTCCTGCCAATCCTGGGTGGCTCCGGCGTCGCCCACGTTGTAGTACAAGTGGAAAGTCTTCCCTTCCTTGAACACGTAATAATCCTTCAGATACTCGCCTTTGCGCTCGAACCAGCCCACGCCTCCGATTCGAGAGACCTGAGTGGGAACACTGGCCTTTGTTCCGGCCGTGTTTTCGGCGGCGAGAACGTTGGCGGACAATAGGCTAATCAGCGGGAAGGAACAGTAGGCAGCTGCCATCCAGTCATTCAATCGTCTGGTTTCCGTCATGGTGGGCTCGGAGCATTTCGCGCCCGTTGCCGATTGTCGAGAAGATTGCGGTGAGAGGGAAGAATACCACGCCTGACATGATCAACTCCATCATCGACCAGGTGAAGCCGGACTATATCCAAATCGATTGCAAGGGTCACCGCGGACTCTCCGGCTACCCCACGAAGGTTGGCAACCTCACGCCCGGCTTTTTGGGCGACCCGCTGCGCACATGGCGCGAAGTGGTCCGGGTTGAGGTCATAGATGGCCAGCCTGTCTGGCACACCTTCCCCCCACTCACGCGCCACCCCCGGTGGAGGCGTCCGCGGCCTACATCCCCATGATCTGGTAGCCGCAATCCACGTAAATCACTTGCCCGGTGATTGCTGCGGCGCCGTCGCTGGCAAGGAATAGGCCGGTCGCGCCCAGTTCCTCGGGCAGGACGTTGCGCTGGAGTGGAGAGTGGGCCTCGTAATGCTTGAGCATCTCGGTGAAGCCGCCAATGCCGCGCGCGGCCAGCGTGTTCACGGGGCCGGCGCTGATGCAGTTGACGCGGATCTTCTTCGGGCCCAGGTCGTAGGCGAGGTAACGGGTGCTGGCTTCGAGCGAGGCCTTGGCCACGCCCATCACGTTGTAGTGCGGCACGACCTTCTCGGCCCCGTAATAGCTCATGCCGATGATGCTGCCGCCGTCGGTCATCAGCGGCGCGGCGGCGCGCGCCAGCGCCACCAGCGAATAGGCGCTCACATCGTGCGCGATGCGGAAGGCCTCCCGGCTGGTGTTGACGAACTCGCCTTCAAGGGCGTCCTTGGGGGCGAAGGCCACCGAATGCAGCAGCAAGTGCAGCTTCCCGAACTTATCGCCCACCGCCTTGAACACGCTGGCGACTTCCTCGTCGCGGGTCACGTCGCAGGGCAGGATGAGAGTGTCCGCGCCGAACGCTCCCGCCAGTTCCGCGACGTTCTCCTTCAGCCGCTCGCCCTGGTAGGTGAACGCGAGCTTCGCCCCCGCGCTGTGCCAGGCCTGGGCGATGGCCCAGGCAATGGAACGTTTGTTGGCCACGCCGAAGACGATTCCATGTTTACCAGCCAGTAGGCCCATACTTGGTCAAATAAGTTGTCGAGTTAATCGGGTTAAGTCGGTGGAGAAACCAGTAGGCCAAGCCGGGCCGACTGGCAAGGGCTTTTGGCGGCGGACCTCACGTCCCTCTTCGCCAAACGGCCAGCAGGCCGCCCAGCCCCAGCAGCAGGAGGCCGCTCACAGCCAGCGCGCCGCTGTGTGTATATTGGGGCAGGAAATAAAGCGAGGCCGCGCCGACCGCCGGGCCGGCGAAGTTGCCCAGGCCTATGGCCGCTTCGTGAATGCCGCCGTGCTCGCCTTTGGTGTCGCCCAGGTCCATGGAGTAGAAAAGCGAGGAGTAGTAAATCAGACCGGCGACCACACCAAAGATGAGCTGGGCCAGGATGACAACCGCAAGGTTCGGCGCCATGACGATGACGGCGAAGGTGACGATCATCGTCACGTAGGAAGCCGCCAGCCAGCGGAAGCGGTAATGCCAGCCCGCCCAGTGCCACAGCACGAAGAACGACGCCACCCGTGAAAAGCACCAGAGCGAACAGCAGAAACCGGCGGCGGTCGTTGAGAGGTCCAGGCGGCCCGCGACGCCGGGCATCACGGCGATGAGCGTGTTAATGGCGATGTAGGCAAAGGGGTTGGCCAGCCACGCGAGTTGCAGGAACACCTTGGTCCTGGTGGCTGATACGAGCGGCGGGGTCGCGGGTGCAGAGCGCTCGGCGGGCGAGTGCGGCGCCAGCCCGGCCTTGGCTTCCAGCCAGAAGGTAAGGCAGAACTGCACGAGCACGATGGCCGCGGGGAGATAGAAAAGGCTGCGGGGGCCGAGCACCTCGAACACGGCGCCGCCGATGAAGTAGGAAACGGCGGCCGTGCCGGACCACATCACATTGTAGATGCCCACCATGCGCTGGACGCCGGCGCGGCTTTCGCCCTCGCTGACGAGCGCTTCGAGGGTGGGCCAGGTGAAACACATGCCGACCACCGCCAGGGCCATGATCATGATGTGGCCGGCGGCGGAATGAAGCTGGCTGCCGACCGCCAGGGCGGCAATCATGATGCCGAAGCCGAGCTTCAGGGCGGTGAAGTAGCCAAAGCGCTGGGCGAACATGCCCCCCAGCCAGGCCATGAGGGCATAGACGCCGCCGTTGAGGGCGGCCAGCAACAGGTTGGCCCGGTTGCCGTAGCCGAACTCCGTCTGCATGAAGAAGTAGAAATAGTAGAAGTAGTAAACGGTGGCGAAGGAGTTGAGTCCTTCGAGGACGAAGCAGCCGGCTTTGAGGCGACGAGGGAACATGGAAGCTATGGCTCGGTGTTTGGTGCGTGTGGTGTGGGGTGCTTTCGGGGTCTGCCCCCCTCCACTTTCAACCCTCAACCCCTTCCAGCGCCGCGCGGCAATACCACTTGACCGCGTTAGTCATCGGAGGCTGGAGCTGCTCGAGGTCGGCGGCGGCGCACCAGCGGATATCGTGATGTTCGGAGGCCGACAGCGTCAGCGTGCCGTTCCTGAGCCGCGCCCAGTAGATCATGCCGATGTGCTGGTGGGTGTCCGTGATGCGATGGATGTCCAGAAAGCGCGGGGCGATCAACGCGCGAGTGCCCGGCTCGGTCGTCGGGGGGCGTTCCCCCACCAACTCGACTTCCAGCCCGCTCTCCTCCCTGGCCTCACGCAGCGCGGCGATCTCCGGGTCTTCGTCCAGCTCCACATGTCCGCCCAAAGGCAGCCACTTGTTCAAGTTGCGGTGGTGAACGAGCAGCACCTTGCCCCGGTGAATAACGAAGATGGCGACGGTGAAGTCAATTCTCTCGTGGATGTGAGCCATGCGGGCTAATCACCAGCCATCAGCCGCCGGTGGGCTTCAGTAGTCATACAGCCCGCTATCGTGCGAGTAACCCCCCATCCCGCCGGGGCCACCCATGCCGCCTTCTTCGTCTTCTCCGCCCATGAAATCGCCGAGCACATCGCCCATATCCGCCTCGATCTTCTCCGGGTCTTCGCCGGCTTCGAGGCGCTTGATGGCGACCTCGAGCTCTTTGGGCATAGTGCCAGGCGGCATGAGGTCCTTCATCTTGCGCATCATGTGGGCCATGTGCCTGGGATTGTTCTCATCCAGATGCTCCATATCGCGCTCCATCTCCATCATGGCGCGCTCCATCCGCGGATCTTCGAAATCGGGCATCGGCGGCTCGCCGGCCTCAGGCTCCTTCTTAGCCGACGGTTCCTTGAGACCGCGCGAGGTGGCAAAACGGCTCATCTGCTTCAACAGCTTCTTGTTGCCGCACTTGGGGCAGACCGGCGAGCGGTCGGGATTGATCCGCTTCGAGAGGAAGTTAAATATCACCCGGCACTTCGGGCAGGCATATTCGTAAATTGGCATAGTGTGCTGGTAAACTCGTCAGGAAAATATTAGCAGAAGGGCAGCAGGACGGAAAGTGGGAATCGGTTCCCCTCGCGCAGCCCGCGGTGGACTCAGGCGCCCACAGCCGTCCCAGGCCCTCCAGTGCTAGCTGACCAGCCAGCTTAGGATCGCCTTCTGAACGTGGAGGCGATTCTCTGCCTGGTCGAAAATGGTCTGCGCGTTGGCTTCGAAGGTCTCCTCGTCTATTTCCTTCCCGCGATAGGCGGGCAGACAATGCATTACGAGCGCGCCGGGCTTGGCCAGCCGGACAACCTCGGCGTTAAGCTGGTAGCCGCCCATCTGCTGGTTGCGCTCGACAGACTCCTTTTCGCGTCCCATCGAAACCCAGACGTCCGTATAGAGCAGATCCGCCCCTGCGGCCGCGGCTCGGACGTCATCCGTGAGCACGATCCCGCCGCCCGCCCGTTTGATGAGTCCCGCCGCGGGCTGGAACGCTTTCGGAGCGGCAATGCGCAACTCGAAGCCGGCCTTGCCGGCAGCAAAGACATACGACGTGGCCATATTCCCCGCACCGTCGCCAATGAAGGCAACTGTCTTGCCCCGGATTGCCCCCCGCTTCTCCTGATAGGTGAAGATGTCCGCCAGAATCTGGCACGGGTGCTCGTGGTCCGTCAGAGCATTGATGGTCGGAATGCCCGCGTACTGGGCGAATTCCTCGACGTCGTTCTGGGCAAAAGTCCGGAAGACAGCGCCGTGCACCATCCGCCCCATGACCCGCGCGGTGTCCTTGATCGGTTCGCCGCGGCCAAGGTGGATCTCGTTGGACGGCAGAAAGATCACCTGCCCGCCCAACTCGCGGATGCCGACCTCGAACGAGAGACGGGTGCGCGTGGAGGACTTGGTGAAAACCATTGCCCAGGTTTGCCCGGCCAACGGCAATCTGGTGTGCCGCCCCCGTTCCTTCTTCAACGTCACCGCCTCAGCCAGAATGGCATTCATGTCCGGCTCGGCCAGTTTCTCAATGCTCAACAGATGCTTCATGTTCAATGCCGGCCAGGTGTCGAACCTGGCCGGAAGCTGGCTAGTCTGCCAAACCAGCGACCACCGACTCAAGTATCTTTAAGCCGTCCTCGGCCTCGGCGGGCTTCAGATTCAGCGGAGGCAGGAAACGCAGGACCCGGCTTCCGGCGGGAATTGCCAGCAGTCCGGACGCATGCAGCAGGTTGGCGAACCGGGCGGACGGGTTCTTGGCCGGGTCGCCGGGCAGCTTCGGCAGGGCGGGTGCCAGCTCCATCCCAAGCATCAAGCCAAGCCCGCGCACGGCCTGGATGACGGTGGGATACTTGCCGGCCAGTCGCTGCAGGCCGGCCTTCAGCAAAGCGCCAACCTGCCGTGCGTTGTCGGCCAGCTTCTCGCGCTGAATCACCTCGAGAATCTTCAGGGCGACGGCGCAGGCCAGCGGCGAACCGCCATACGTTGTGCCGTGCGAGCCCGCGCCCAGCAAATCGGCGTAGGGCGCCCTCACCCAGAATGCGCCGATCGGAAAACCGCCGCCCAGCGACTTTGCCATCGAGATGCCGTCCGGCAGAAAACCGCCGCCCCCCGGCACGCCCTCCAGGATGCGCTGGAAGCTCTGGAAGCGCCCGCTGCGGAAATGACCGCACTGCACGCTGTCCATGAGCAGCAGCAGCTTCTTCTCATCGCACAGCCGCCTCAACCCCAGCAGGTAGTCCGGTGCGGCCGCCAGCACGCCTCCTTCCCCCTGGATGCCTTCGATCATGATGGCCGCCGTGGCGGGCGAAAGGGCCGCGCGCATGGCCTCCAGGTCGTTGTAGGGCACCTGCCGGAAGCCCGGCACCATCGGTTCAAAGCCCTTCTTGACCTTCTCCTGGCCGGTCGCGGCAATGCCAGCCAGCGTCCGTCCGTGGAAGGAATTCACTGTGGTGAGGACCTCGAAGCGCCCTTCGTCGTGGCCGAACTTGCGCGCCAGCTTGAACAAGCCTTCATCGGCCTCCACGCCGCTGTTGCAGAAGAAGCACTTGCCGGGGCCAATGAGCCCAACCAGCGCCTGCGCCAGCCGGCCCTGCGGCTCGTGGTAATAGAAATTCGACGTGTGGATCACCTTGCGCGATTGCTCGACCAATGCTTCCGTGATCGCCGGGTGCGCATGGCCCAGCGAACTCACGGCAATGCCGCCGCCCAAATCCAGGTATCGCCGCCCCGTGATGTCGCAAAGGTAGCTGCCCGAGCCGTGGCTGAGCACGATGTCGAAACGACCATAGCTGGGCACGACATTCTGTTGAAAAAGGGCCTGCACGGCTGCGGCGTCGTTGCGGACAACCGGTGGCGGCGACGGAACAATATCTTTCATAGTCTGCGCGTCTAACGGATTAGGGAGATTGTTAACAGGAGTCCGTGGTGAGGAAAGCCAAATACCCGGTCGCTTGTGGCCGCCGGTGCCTTCAGTCGGGGCCAGGCATACCAAGGGATACACACCATATACGCGCCGTATCCACACCGTATCCACACCGTGGATACAGCCTTGACACCTGGAACGGGGGCTTTTGGCATAACCCACTGTCCTTATTGCACTTATATGCCATTTTGACCAAATAGCATCTCGGCAGGCCCAACGGGGCGCCCGCAGGCGCTTCTTGTGCCGCGGAGACGATTTCTGGCAGATAGCTTGAGTCACCGCACCCGCTTGCCTAGATTGGTCGAATCATGAGCACACCGTTGAACGAGCAGGTGCAGGCGACAGCCGGCTGGATTCGCAGGCTGCGCGAAGAGATCGCCCGGGTCATCGTTGGCCAGGAGCAACTGGTGGACCGGTTGCTGGTCGGCGTGCTGGCCAACGGGCATGTCCTGCTGGAAGGCGTGCCGGGCCTGGCCAAGACCATGTCGGTGCGCACGCTCGCGGCAGCCGTTCACGCCTCCTTCCATCGCATCCAGTTCACCCCCGACCTGCTCCCCGCCGATATCGTCGGCACGCTCATCTATAGCCCCCAGGACGGCAAATACCACGCCACCAAAGGCCCCGTGTTTGCCAATTTCGTCCTGGCCGACGAAATCAACCGCGCGCCCGCCAAGGTGCAATCCGCCCTGCTCGAAACGATGCAAGAACGGCAGGTGACGCTCGGCGGCGAGACAATGCCGCTGCCGCTACCCTTCCTCGTGCTGGCCACCGAGAACCCGATTGACCAGGAAGGCACCTACCCCTTGCCCGAAGCGCAGGTGGACCGCTTCATGTTCAAAGTGCTGCTCGACTACCCCTCCTTCGCGGAGGAACGGAAAATCCTCGACCGCATGGCCTTCACCGCGCCCGAAACGCAGGTCCAGCCGGTCATCCCCCTGGAGGAAATCCTCCGGACACGCAAGCTGGTGGACCAGATTCACGTGGACGAAAAGGTGCGGGATTACGTGGTGCACATTGTGTTCGCAACCCGCAAACCGGAGCAATACAAGCTGGACCTGAAGCATTTCATCCAGTTTGGCGCCTCGCCGCGAGCAACCATCTACCTCACGCTGGCCGCCAAGGCCTGGGCGCTGTTGCAGGGCCGGGCGTATGTCACCCCCGAGGACGTCAAAAGCATCGGCCCCGATGTATTGCGGCACCGGATAATCCTCACCTACGAGGCCGAGGCGCAAGCGGTGACCACAGATGCTATCATCAAAAAGATCTTCAACGCCGTGCCGGTGCCGTGACCATTTCTGAGCTGCTCGAAAGCGTTCGCCGCGTGGAGGTGCGCACCAACCGCCTGGTCAACGACACCATGGTGGGAGCCTACCTCAGCCATTTCAAAGGCCGGGGCATGGACTTCGAGGAACTGCGCGAGTATATCCCCGGCGACGAGGTCCGCGACATTGACTGGAATGTCACCTTCCGGATGGGGCGTCCCTTCGTCAAGCGCTACCGCGAGGAGCGGGAGCTGGCCATGGTGCTGGCCGTGGATGTCTCGGCCTCGTCCGCGTTCGGCTCCCTGCGCCGCACCAAACGCCAGTTCGCGGCCGAAATTGCCGGCACGCTGGCAATCTCGGCCACCCGCAGCAGCGACAAAGTGGCCCTGCTGCTGTTCACCGACCAGGTGGAACTGTTCCTGCCGCCGCGCAAAGGACGGCGCCACATCCTGCGGCTCATCCGCGAGATGCTCGGCTTCCAGCCGAAGCATAGCGGCACCAACATCCCCGCCGCGCTGGCGTTCCTGAACCGCATCCTGCACCGGCGCTCGATCGTCTTCCTCCTCACCGACTTCCTCCACAGCTTCGGCCCAACGGTCACCCAGCCGGGCTCCGGCCGCGACACCGTCCAGGAAATCGGCCTCACCAACGCCCGCCACGACCTGGTGTGCGTGCACCTGCATGACCCGCGCGAAAGCAGCCTGCCTTCCGCGGGTTTGCTCACCGTCGAAGACGCCGAGACCGGGGAGTTGCTCGAAGTGGACTCCGGCCGCGCCGTCGTGCGCGCGAAGTTTGCCGAGACCAACGCCGAGCGCCTCGCGGAACTGGATCGCGCCCTGCGCCGCGCCGGGGTGGACACGTTGCGCTTCAGCACCGCCGAATCCTTCGCGCAGACGCTGCAATCCTTCTTCGAAACCCGCCGCGGCAGGAGGAGAGGATGAAAGGCCGAAATCCGAAGGCCGAAATCCGAAGGCCGGACAGCGAGATCCTGAGCGCCGGCGGAATGCCGTCATTGCCAACCCCAGCCGCCGAGGCACACATGCCTCGTGCTGGGTCCTCATTCAGCCTTCGGATTTCGGCCTTCGGCCTTCGGGTTTTACCCTTGAGCCTTTGGCTGCTCGGCGTCCAACCGCTATTGGCCGTCGTTACCAACACCACCGCCTCGAAAGTGGTCCCCCCTTCCGAAGTTCGGGTCGAAGGTGCCGTGCGTGGTGATGTTACCAACACGGCCGAACTGGAGGACATCCCCGCCCTGCGCCCGCCGCATGCCGAGATTCCGCCCAGCTTTCAGGAGCGATACGGCCTTTGGGTGATCCTGGCCGGAATAGCCCTGCTGGCCCTGGTTGGCGCCGCCGTTTGGCTGATGCTCCGGCCCAGGCCGCCGGAAGCCGTGCCACCGGACGTCGCGGCCCGCCGGGCGCTCGAGCCGCTGAGCCAGCAGCCGGAAGACGGCCTGCTCTTGAGCCGGGTTTCGCACATCCTGCGCCATTACGTCGCCGCGGCATTCAACCTCCCGGCCGGAGAGTTGACGACGGCCGAGTTTTGCCGCGCTGTCGCCGGGAACGGCCAGGTCGGCCCCGAACTCTCCGCCGCGCTCGGTGAGTTCCTCCGCCAGTGCGACCAGCGCAAGTTTTCCCCTCCGCCCGCGCCCGCCGCGCCGTTCGACGCGGTGCTGGAGGCGCTCAAACTCATTGACCAGGCCCAGATCCGGCGCATCGCCACGGCCCGGGCAACTGCCCCACCCAACCCCAACCTTGCCGCCACCCCGTCCGCGACGGGCGCACAGATATGATCTCCCTGAGCCTATCGCGGCCTGCAGCGCCCGGCTTTCGGGGGGTGGACTTCCGTAAATGACCGGCAACCTGGAGTTCCAGTATCCCTGGCTGCTGGGGCTTTTGGCCTTGCTGCCGATCTACGCCTTTCTGCGCGGGCGCATCGGCAAGCTGGCGGCACTGCGCTTTCCCAGCGCCGACATTGCCCGCGCTGCCGGCGCCGCCGCCCGGGCCGCCTCCGGCCGCCTGTTGCTCTTCCTGCGGCTCCTCACGGTCGCCTTGTGCATCGTGGCGCTGGCCGGGCCCCGCTTTGCCAACGACCACACCGAGACCGAGGCCAGCGGCGTGGACATCATGCTCGTGCTGGACCTGTCCTGGTCCATGATGGCGCTGGACATGAGCGGGCCGAATGAGCGCGTCTCACGCTTCGACATCGCCGCCCAGGTGCTCGAGGACTTCATCCGCAAGCGCCCCAACGACCGGCTCGGGCTGATCGTCTTCTCCGCCGTGCCGTACCTGGCCAGCCCGCTCACGCTCAATCACGACTGGCTCATCGAGAACCTCCGCCGCCTCCACGTCGGCCTCATCCGCGACCTCGGCACCGCCATCGGCGATGCCGCCGCCGCCGGCGCCAAGCGCCTCAAAGCCCTCAAGGACAGCAAAAGCCGCATCATAATCCTGTTGACTGATGGCGATAACAACAAGGGCGACATTGATCCCGTCCCGGCCGCCCAGCTGGCCGCCGCGCTGGGCGTGAAGGTTTACACCATCGGCATTGGCATCGAGCAGCCCTGCACCTTGTTCCTGTTCGATCCTTCGACCGGCAAGCTGGAGTTCGACGCCAACGGCAACCTCAGGCCGGGGATGAGCTTGCAGCCGGCTAATTACACCGTGCTTGGCAAAATGTCCGCGCTGTCCCGTGCCAAGTCCTACCGCGCCACTAACCGCCGCGAGCTGCAACGCATCTACAACGAGATTGACCGCCTGGAGAAGACCGAGATCAAGCTCCGCCGCTTCACCACTTATCGGCCGTTGTACCAGTGGCCCCTGCTGGCCGCCTTCGGGCTGCTGGCTCTGGAACTGATCCTGGCGAACACGCGCCTCCGGAGGGTGCCATGATAGACCTGGGCAACCCCCATTTCGCCGAACCGGCCTGGCTCTGGCTGGCCCTGCTGGCCCCGCTGCTGCTGGCCGCCTTGCAGCGTTACTCCGCCTGGGCGCGCCGGAAGCAACTCGCGCAGCTCGCCGCCCCCGAGTTTATTGAAGAGCTGACGCGCTCCCACAGCCGCGCCCGCCGCGCCGTCAAAAACCTGCTCCTGCTCCTGGCGGTGGCCGGAATCGGGCTCGCCCTGGCACGACCGCAACTGGGCGAGCAGGCCGAGGTCAGCCGTCTCTACGGCCAGGACACCCTCTTTCTGCTGGATTGCTCCCGCAGCATGCTCGCCAGCGACGTGACGCCCAGCCGCCTGCAGCGCGCCAAGCTCGCCATCCTCGACTACGTCCAGCGCCGCTGGCACGGTCGGGTCGGGCTGGTTGCCTTCGCCGGCCAGGCCTTCCTCCAATGCCCCCTCACGTTCGACTACGGCGCCTTCCAGGAGGCGCTCATGGCGGTGGATGACAGGACTATACCCATCCCCGGCACCGACATCGGCCGCGCCCTCGACGAAGCCAGCCGCGCCGTGGACAAAAACCGGCGCACCAGGCTCTTCGTATTGCTCACCGACGGTGAAGACCTCGAACACAGCGGCATCCGCCAGGCCCAATCGCTGGCGACCAACGGCGTGGTCATCTTCACGATTGGCGTCGGCACGGCGGCGGGCGGCGAGATTCAGTTCCTCAACGAGCAAGGCAAGCCCGAGACGCAGCGCGACAGCCGCGGCCAAATCGTTCGCAGCCGGCTGGACGAGGCGACGCTGCGCGGCATCGCGCAGGCCACTCGCGGCGCCTATCACCCCCTCGGCCCGCTGGGCGAGGGGCTGGCCAAAGTCCGGCTCGCGGTCGAGACGATGAACTCGGGCTCCGCCGGGGCCCCCGCGCGCAAGTTTGGCGTGGACCGTTTTCACTGGCCGGTCGCCGGTGTGCTGGTCCTGTTGGTGGCGGAATCTTTGATTGGCACCCGCCGCCGCCTGCGCGACATTGCCTCCTGACTGGTTTGCTATGAGACCGTTGATAACAACTTTCGGCCTTCGGACCGCGGTTTTCGGGCTCGGGGCCTGCCTGCTTGCCCTGGGCACCGGCGCCACTTCCGACTCCGCCCCGCCGTCCTCCCCGCGCGAGGTCTTCAACACTGGCACCCGGCAGCTTCACGCCGGTAAATTGCGCGAGGCGGAAGCTTCCCTCGAAGCCGCTCTTGCCAGCCAGCAACAGCATCTCCAGCCGCCCGCGCTCTATAACCTCGGCCTCGTCCGGTTCGGGCAGGGAGTCGAGGAATTGAAAAAGGGGCCGCCGGCCCGGCCAACCCTGGACCGCGGCCGGGCCGCGAGCCAGCGGGCTGGCAACGCCATCCGCGAGGCGGAGGACGCGCTGGCCAGCAATGACGTGCAGCGAATGGTCGCCGCCTACCTCCGCGGCAGGGGAGCGCGCAAGGAGCTCAAGGCCGCGACTCAGGCCGTGCGGCGGGCCTTGAAATTGTATGGCGCGGTGCTGGCCCGGTGGGAGCGCTCCGCGGACGATTTCAGAAGCGCCCTGGAACTGAACCGCGCCGACGCCGACGCCCGGCACAACGCGGATGTTCTGGACCGCTGCATCGCCAAGCTCGTGGACAGCATCCAGGAAATGCAGCAGTGCGCCAACGGGATGTGCGACCAGGGCGAGCAGCTGGGCGACGACTTGAAAAAGCTCAAAGGGCGCATCCCCGCGCCCGATATGCCTCCCGGCGCGGGCGACGACGAGGAGGAGGACGACGAGGAACTGCCGGGTAACAAGCCGGGAGAGCAGGAGGCCCCCTCCAAAGACGGCCAGGAAACCCACCTCTCGCCGGAACAAGCCGGCTGGCTCCTCGAAGCATACCGGCTCGACTCCGAGCGGCGCCTGCCGATGGGACAAGGTCCCACCACTGAACCACGGGATCGTTCGCGGCCCCCCTGGTGATTCCGGCGCCGCATGTCTTCCCCTTGCCAGAACTTCAGTACCTCGGCCTTGATCGCGTGGCTGCTCCTGGCGACCACCCTCTGCCTTTCCGCCCAGCCGCCGCCGGCCGCTCCGGCGCGCGACCCGCTCATGTCGCTGATGATCTCCCAGCCCAAGCTGACGATTCCTGCCGTGACCCGCGCCGCGGCCGTCTTCGATCCCCCAATCGTTCGTCCGGGTGAGGAAGCATTCCTGCGGGTCATGTTCAATGCCCTCGAGGAATCAATCGAGTGGCCCGCCCAAATTACCGCGCCGCCCCAACTGGAGCTGCGCCCCGGCGCTCGCAGCCAAGTCCTGCAGGTGAGCCCGACCAACATGGAGCCGCGCACCGCCTTCAATACGCGCGTCCGCCCCTCCAGTGTCGGCTCGTTCACCGTGCCCGCATTTGTGGTCAAGGTGGACGGCAAACCTGTGACGGTGCCGGCGGCACGCCTCGAGGTTGCGTCCGCGACCCCGCCCTCATTGCCCCCGGCGCAGCGCCTCCAACTCGACCTGCCCGTCACCAACCTCATCGTCGGCCAGGCTGTCCTGGCGCGCGTGACGTTGCCGCCGGCCCGCGGGAACGTCGTGCAGGGCCTGGTCCAACCCCAGTTAACCGGGCAGGGGTTCCTGGTTGACGTGGGCACGGCTCGTCAGCGCATCGAAATGACGCACCGCGACGGGGCCGCCGTGCCGACCTTCATCTACGAAACAACTCTCACGCCGCTGACCACGGGCAAGCTGACTCTCTTCGCGCAGGGATTCACGGCCGGCAACCAGTTTGGCGGGCCATTTATCATCACCGGTCCCGCCGTCATTCCGGGCGGTCCGCCCCATTACAATCTCCTCGAATCCGATCCCGTCCATTTGGAGGTGCGGCCCCTCCCGCGCGAAGGGGAACTGCCCGGCTTCACCGGTGCCATTGGCAGCTTCGCCGTGGGCCCGCCTGCGCTGGCCGCCAACGTCCTGCGCGTCGGCGATCCCGTGAAACTGACCGTCGCCGTCACCAATCGCAGCGGCGCCCCGCTGGCCCGCATCGTTCCGCCTCCCCCGCCCAAAGCGCGCGACTGGCATGTCTTTGCGGCCGCCGACTTCGCGCTGGCGCAACCTGTCGGTTCGCCCCCGCCCGGCTCGCCAATCCCGGTTGGGCCGTCCGCTCGGCCTGGCGCGTTCCAGGGGGTCGTCACCTTCCACTACACGCTCATTCCGCTCACCGAAACCGCGCGCGCCACCCCTCCTATTCCATTTTCCTGCTACGATCCCGAGGCCGGCCGCTATGCCAATCTCACCATTCCGTCCGTTCCCGTTGCGGTCAAACCTGGCGCCGTGCCCGGCGACTTCGCAAGCTTCCTCCAGGCCGGCGCCGCGGAAGGCAAACCCGAGAAAGAACTCACCCTCAGCAGCCTGGCCGCTTCGCGCGGCCGGTCGGTGGCCAGCCTGGTGCCGTTGCAGCAGCAAGCGTGGTTTCCGCTCGTCGCCCTCGCCCCGGCGGTTGCCTTCCTGGGCCTGTGGAACTGGGACCGCCGCCGCCGTTACCTGGAAGCGCATCCCGACGTCCTCCTGCGTCGGCGCGCCCGGCGCGCCTTGCGCCGTGAACAGCGCGCGCTCCGGCGGGCAGCCCGCGCGGCGGATGCGCCCCGCTTCGCCGCGGTCGCGGTCAGCGCCATACGCGTTGCCTGCGCGCCGCATTACCCGGCTGAACCGCGCGCCCTGGTCGGCGCCGACGTGCTGCCGCTCCTGCCCGAAGCCGACCGCGCCGGCCGGTCGGGTGAGGTGGTTCGCCGCATCTTCGCCGTGACCGACGCCTCCCGCTTCGGCGCGGCGAACGCGCCCGCGCCCGAACTTCTGCTCCTTCAGCCCGACCTGGAGCGCGTCCTCGAACAGTTGGAGGCCAGGCTATGAATCCCTTGCGGCTCTTCCACCGCCCAACGCCAGCCGCTGCCCGGTCTCGGGATTCCGGCCTTCGGGCTTCGCCTGTCGGAGTTCCTCGCTTCGGCATCTGCCTTCTGGCGCTTGCCATCCTCCCGACGTTGGTCTCCGCCGTTTCGCCGGACGCCCTGTTCCGCGACGGCGCGAAGGCTTACCGCACCGCCAACTATGCGCATGCCGCCGAGTCATTCCGCTTGTCCACCAGCATTCAACCCGCCTCCGGCGCGCTGCAAAACCTGGGCAACGCCGAATGGCAGCTCCAGCACACCGGCGCGGCCATTGTGGCCTGGGAGCAGGCCTTGTGGCTCGATCCGTTCAATCAAGCCGCCCGCCAGAATCTGCGGTTCGTCCGCAAAACCGCCCAGCTCGACGCACCGGAATTGCGGTGGTATGAAGTCGTCTCCACCTGGCTGCCGATGAATTGGTGGGCCTGGATCGCGGGGGCGAGCCTCTGGCTGGCCATCGGCATGGCCACGCTGCCCGGCCTCCTGCGGCGGCGCAAAGCGACCTGGCACCAGGCCGTCGCCGCCTTGGGGTTGATGCTCTTTCTGCTCAGTGTCCCCGCGCTGGTTGGCGTCCACACCCGCTCCCGCATCGGCTTCGTGCAGCAAGGCGACACCCCCCTGCGCCTCACGCCCACCCGCGATGCCCAGGCCGTGACCCGCCTGGCCGCCGGCGAGCCGGTCCGCTTAATACGCGCTCGCGGCCAATACATGCTCGTTCGCACCAACCGCACCCTCGGCTGGCTGGAGCAAGCGCAATTCCGCCTCACCTGCCCGAGACGCGGCACTCGCACCGGTTGAAGGTCACCCGGGCCTGCCTCCCGCCCTGTTTAGCGGAACTGATCTTAAGGGCGCGTGGCGGTCACTTTACGTTGCGCGGGGACATCTGGTTCTGAACGTTGCGGGTGATAGCGACGGCGGCCGGGTGGATAATTCTTCTCTCGGCGGTGATGGCGTAGAACTGCTCCTTGCACTCCGGGCTGACGCCGATCTTGCGGAGGTGGTAACGATGGATGGCTTCGTCGGCGACGACGGCGGGGATGGGGGTGAAGCCTTTTTCGTCGGCGGCCATCACTTTCATCAGGGCGGCGTCGTCGAACTCGGCCACCACGCGAGGCCGAATCTGCCGCTGCTGGAACCAGCGCTCGAGGCAGCGGCGCAAGGCGGTGTTCTCGGTGGGCAGGAGGGCGGGGGCATCGTGGAGCGAACCGGGAAAGCCGCGGCGGAGCCGGGCCGCCAGCCGCGGCGCGGCGCAGAAGACGATGGCGGATTCACCCAGCAGCTGAGTGAAGGCTCTGAACTTGAAGCTGCTGGAGGCGGGCTCGTCGGCCAGCACGATGTCGAGACGGTGCGCGGCCAATTGCGCCAGGAGGTCCTCCAGCTTGCCTTCGCGGCAGATGATGTGAATGGTCTGCGGCAGGGCGAGGACGGGTTTGAGGATGTCGTTGACCACCAGCTTGGGGATGGCATCGGACACGCCGACGTAAAAGCGGAGAGATTGGAGGCCGGGGCGCTGCTTGACGGCGCGCAGGAGCTCGGCGCCGAGGCCGAAGATCTCTTCGGCATAGCGGAAGACGATCTGGCCGGCATCCGTGAGAACGTTGGAGCGGCCGCTGCGGCGGAAGAGGGGCTCGCCGAGAGACGCCTCCAGCTCCTTGATCTGCTCGGAGATGGAGGGCTGGGAGACATGAAGCTTCTCGGCGGCCCGCTTCAGGCCGCCTTCCCTGGCGGTGACATAGAAGTAACGGAGGTGGTGATAATTGAGCCATTCCATGGGCAGAATGATGATTCGGATAAACCTAAGAGTAAATGAGAATTTGTGTATTAGAGCGGGCCGGGCCCGCGGCCTAGGTTGCCGCCATGAAAGCAGCCGCCGCCAGGCGGTCCCGGGCGGGACCCGCCCGGGCGGCGACAAAGAGAACGAATGAACGAACTATGACACTGTGGATTGTATTTATCGGGACCTTGGCGCTGTCGCTGTTCGCGGCCGCCCGGGTAAAAAGCGTGTATAACCGGCACAGCCGCGGAACGGTGCTCTCCGGCCTGAGTGGCGGCGAGGCGGCGGAGCTGATCCTGCGCCAGGCGGGCATCCGCGATGTGGAGATCACCCATCACGACGAGATGCTGGGCGATCACTATGACCCGTTGCACAAGCGGTTGGTCCTCTCGTCGCAGAACTACTTTGGCACTTCGCCGGCGGCGTTGGGCGTGGCGGCGCACGAGTGCGGCCATGCGATTCAGCATCAGCAGGCCTACCGCCCGCTGCATTGGCGGATGGCGGCGGTGGGCATTACCAGCTACGCGAGCCAGGTTGTGATGTGGCTGCCGCTGGTGGGCATCTTCACCGGGCTGATTCAGCCAATGGTGGGAGCGGCGCTGCTGGCCACGGCCTGGGGCGTGATCATGCTGTTCAACCTGGTGACGCTGCCGGTCGAATTCGACGCGTCGCGCCGGGCCAAGGCGGTCCTGGGCCGGATGAACATGATTGCGCCGGGCGGCGAGGCCGCCGCTGTCAGCCAGGTGCTGAACGCAGCCGCCTGGACCTATGTGGCGGCGTTCGTCACGTCGCTGGTTTACTTCCTGTGGCACCTGCTGCCGTTGCTGGCCGGCCGAAGAGACTAGCGCAGCAGCGAACGCGTGTAACTCATCCCAAGGCAACAATATGAGATTAATCACCGAGCATGAAAACCTGCGATCCACGGCTGAGCTGGACTCACTGGTGGAGGAACGGATTCTGGCCTTTGAGCCGCGCTTGCAGATTGACGAGGCGCGCGTGCGACTGGAGTGCCGCTGGGAAAGGAGCCCGGCCTACCGCGTGGCGATTCACATCGTCACGCCCGGTCCGGATCTGCGGGTGGAAGGCCGCGACCACACGATCCGGGCCGCCATCGGCAAGGCGCTGACAAATCTGGACACGCGACTCCGGCACCGCGAACGCAAGCCTGTGCGGAGGCTCAGAAGCAACCAGCAAACGCCCGCGGCCCGCCGGGCCGGCGGTTGGGGGCGCTAGCTTCAGGGAGATCGCCGCGATCGGAACTCATCTCGAAAACACAGAACTGGCAATATGAAATGGTCATTGAAGATTGGTCGGATCATGGGGATAGACGTGTATATCCACGTGACGTTCCTGCTCCTGCTGGGGTTCGTTGGGGTATTGCACTGGCTGGACGGGCGGACGGCGGGGGCGGCGTTTACCGGGGTGCTGTTCTTTTGCGGGTTATTCCTGTGCGTGCTGCTGCACGAGTACGGGCACGCGCTGGCGGCGCGGCGGTATGGGATTGCCACGCGGGACATCACGCTGCTGCCGATCGGCGGCGTGGCCCGGCTGGAGCGGATGCCGGAGAAGCCGTCGCAGGAGCTGGTGGTGGCCGTGGCGGGGCCGCTGGTGAACGTGGTGATCGCGGCGGGGTTGTATCTGGGCCTGCACCTGAGCGGCGCCTGGCAGCCGCTGGGCACGCTGACCACCACTACCGGCAGCCTCATCGAGCGCCTGATGACGGTGAACGTATTGCTGGTGCTGTTCAACCTGCTGCCGGCCTTTCCGATGGACGGGGGCCGGGTGCTGCGGGCGCTGCTGGCAATGCGGATGGACTATGCGCGGGCGACGGGCATTGCGGCGAGCATCGGCCAGGGGATGGCGTTGCTCTTCGGCGCGATCGGCCTGTTCACCAACCCGATGCTGCTGTTTATCGCGTTCTTTGTATGGATCGGCGCCGCGCAGGAGGCGGCCGCGGTGCAGTTGAAGGCGGCACTGGGCGGGTGCCTGGTGCGGGACGCGATGCAGACTGAGTTCCGCACGCTGTCGCCGCGGAATTCACTGGGCGAGGCGGTTCGGCTGCTGCTGGCGGGTTCGCAGCAGGACTTCCCGGTCGTGGAAAACGGGCGGGTGGCGGGCATGCTACCGCACGCAAAATTGCTGCGGGCGCTGGGGGAGCATGGCGAGGGGGCCCCGGTGGCGTCAGCGATGGAGCAGGAGTTCGAGATGGTGGAGGCGAATGAACTGCTGGATTGGGCCATGGCGCATGTGAACCCGGACCGGGGATTCAGCCGGCCGGTGTTGCGCGAAGGACGCCTGGTGGGCCTGCTGACGGCGGAGAACGTGGGCGAGTTCTTCATGGTGCGGTCCGCCCTGGAGCAGCAACGGAAGCGGCGCACGCCTCCGCGGGAGAAGGGCCACGGCGCGCCGCCCGTCCTGGTCCACTCCGAGGTTCCGCTGAGCCGCCTTGGCAGGCGGGGCTACGCTTAGGGCAATTTGGCATAGAGCATGACGGAGCAAGTCTGGCTTTGGGTCGGGTTCAACGCCTTTGTGCTGGCGATGCTGGCGCTGGACCTGGGCGTCTTCCACCGCAAGGCGCACGTGGTGACCTTCCGGGAGTCCCTTGCCTGGACGGTGGTGTGGGTGGCGCTGGCGCTGGTGTTCAACGGGTGGGTGTGGCACCACTACGGCTCGCCGAAGGCCCTGCAGTTCTTCACCGGCTACCTGATCGAGAAGTCCCTGAGCGTGGACAATGTGTTTGTGTTCGCGCTGTTGTTCTCCTATTTCGCGGTGCCGGCGGCTTACCAGCACAAGGTGCTGTTCTGGGGGATTCTCGGAGCGCTGGTGATGCGGGCGATCATGATCGCGACCGGAGCAGCGCTGATCACGAAGTTCACTTGGGTGGTGTATCTCTTCGGAACGTTCCTGATCCTGACGGGGATCAAGATGATGGCAAAGCGAGAGGAAGAGATTCACCCGGAGCGCAACCCGGTGGTGCGGTGGTTCAAGCGGCTGATGCCGGTCACGGCCGATTACCGGCGGGACAAGTTCTTCGTGTGGGAAAACGGCCGGCGACACGCCACGCCGCTGTTTGTGGTGCTGCTGCTGGTGGAGATGTCGGACTTGATCTTCGCGGTGGATTCTATTCCGGCCATCTTCGCGGTTACGACTGACCCGTTCATTGTCTACACGTCGAACGTATTCGCGATCCTGGGGCTGCGGGCGCTGTATTTCGCGCTGGCGGGGGTGATGGACAAGTTCCACTACCTGAAGATCGGGCTGGGGGCGGTGCTGGCGTTTGTGGGGGTGAAGATGTTGCTGGCACACACGGCCTACAAGATAGACACGCTGGTGTCGCTGGGGGTGGTGGCGTTGATCCTGGCGGTGTCGGTGGTGGCATCGCTGCTGCGGCCGGCGCGGCCGGTAGTGTTTGCCGGAGCCATGGTCCCGAAGGGAAGCCAGGAAGTTGAAGGGTAAATGGGGTAAACCGAGCCAGATACTGATAGCAGGGAATCGTCTCTTGCGCGTCCGCTGGCACGATGCGCTGCGGGAATGAGCCTATTGGTGAAATTCACCATATGTCCGGTTTTGCGCGGATTTCCGGGATGCTCCGGGGCCAATCCCCCGTCCCGGTTTACCATTCTTGCCTCCGGCACTCCCGCCGGACGGGGGAGGATGCCGCCGAGGTGTTCACACGCTGGCATTGGCCTGCGGCTGGCTGGAGAATGGCGTGTTAGTGCGGCCAGGCTACGGTGTGTATCCCATGGGGAGCGCTCCCCATGGGATACACACCGTAGCACCACCATGTCGGCATCGTATCGCCAAGCCAAATATGCCGGGGTCAGCGGGGGCTGGAGCGGGCAAGCAGGCAACATAACTGTCCAAAATTTGGACAGGGTTCGGGCTGGAAGTCGGAATGGTTAAACGGCTTGATTAGGTCGTCCGGTGCGCTTTACGGTGCCGCCGGTATGATGAAAGCGAACATTTTCCGCGCTGCCGGGTCTTTCGCTCTCTGGCGTCCGGTTGTGACGCTCGCCGCCATTCTTCTGATTTGGGGCGCCCCAACTGGTTCGGTGCTCGCTGCCGGTGGGCCAACCTACCATCCGCCGAACGTGTTCCCGCTGATGGCCTGGGATGACTTGCCGGATGCGAAGACCGCCGCGGCGATGCGGGACTGCGGCATCACCTGCGTGGCGTTTGTGCGCCCGGATATGCTCAACGTGTGCCGGGATCACGGGTTGCTTGCGGTCGTGTTTGACGAGAGCGTCGCCGGCACGAACTGGTCCCGCCCCTATGATGGGGAGGCGGCCCGGCGCCACCTGCCGGCGCTGGTGGACAGGGTGGGGAAGCATCCCGCGGTGATGGGATATCATCTGAAAGACGAGCCGGGTGCGCACGAGTTTTCCGAACTCGCAAAAGCGGTTGCCGCGGTCAAGGAACTCGCTCCCGGGAAATGGCCCTACATCAATTTGTTACCGGGCGATGGCGCGGATTATTTGCGCTACGTCGAAGGCTTCATCAATACCTGCAAACCAACGATCATCTCGTATGACCGATACGTGCTGGCTGGCGATAACGACTTCAGCGACGTCTTCTGGAGCAACCTGGCCGCGGTCCGGGATGTTTCGCGCAAGCACGGCCTGCCCTACTGGAACATTGTTTTGACCGCGCCGCACTGGAGCTATCGCGAGCTTACGGAGGTGGATGTGCGCCTCCAGAATTGGGGTTCCCTGGCCTACGGTGTGAGTGGCCTGGCATTTTACAAGTTCTGCTCGAAAGAGCTGTCCATGCTCGACGCGCCGGACCTTGGCAATTTCCGCAATGGCCCGCTGGATCAGTTCGGCGAAAAGACTCTGACCTGGCACTGGCTTCGCAACTGCAATCGCCAGATCCAAAACCTCGCGCCCACTTACATGAAATTGCGCAGCGATAGCGTGTATCACTTCGGCAAGGTGCCCGTCGGGAACCAGGCGTCGGCCGGCACCAACCTGGTCAAAGCTGTCAATGGCGAGGCGGTCGTTGGGGACTTCACCCATGCGGATGGCAGCCGTTATGTGCTGATCGTGAACAAGAGCCTCAAAACCTCGATGAACTGCCAGCCCGAGTTCTACGCGAAACCCTCGGCGGTGAAGTTTGTCTCGCCGCGGACGGGTGAACACAAGCCTTACCCTTTGCCCTATTACTGGCTGGCCCCGGGCCAGGGAGTTTTGCTCCAGGTATTGTGAGCCCCTGCCTGCTGGCACAAGGGGCCAAAGCGAGGCTCCTTTGACGGCTGAAGCAGGTCTTCGAGCTTGAGGACCGAGGCGCCCAACGCGCGCGCCGGGCGAATCCTGAGTGCGGAACTGCACAAGAGATGCCCCACCGCCATCTGCTGATCCCGTCTCTGAACTGGCCAAGCTTGAGGATTTCTCTACGATGCCGCCAGTGAATGTGCCGTTAGCTTGCCCTAAAACAGTGATGTTCCTGCAGCTCGCGCTTGCCCCGGGAGTTGTTTTGGCTCAAGCAGCAACCAATGCCACCGAAAATTTATCGCCGTCCCGGGCGGACACAGATCGTTCAATGGAACTGCCCAAAATGGTCGTGACCGCCACGCGCACGGAAGAGGACCCTTTTTTGCTGCCTTACTCCGTCAGCACCGTTGGTCCCGCGGACTTCGATCGCATGATGCCCCGCACGACGCCCGAGGCCTTGGGGGAGTTGCCCTCCGTGATGCTGCAAAAGACCTCCCATGGGCAGGGATCGCCTTACTTGCGCGGGTTTACGGGCTTTCGCACGCTGATGTTGATCGACGGCATTCGGTTGAACAACTCGACCTTCCGCGATGGGCCCAACCAGTACTGGAACACGATCGACTCCCTGTCACTGGACCGCATGGAAGTGGTGCGCGGCCCCAGTTCTGTGATGTATGGGAGCGACGCGATCGGCGGAACCGTCAATGCCATCAGCAGAGGGCGCGACGCTTATCAGGAGGGATTCGACTGGAACGGGGGTTTGTTCTACCGGTTCTCCTCGGCGGAGGAATCGCAGATGGGCCGGCCGGAGTTGAGCGCCCAATATGACGAGAAAATAGGGATGCATGTGGGGGGCTCCATCAAACGGTTCGGCGATTTGCGTGGCGGCGAGGAAGTGGGCCGGCAGCCGCAGTCAGGATACGATGAATGGGACTTCGACGCCAAGGTGGACTACCTGTTGACCCCCAATTCCCGCCTGGTGTATGGGCACCAGACGGTTCGGCTGGATGATGCCTGGCGCACCCACTCCACGGTGTATGGCGTGCTTTGGTCTGGCACCACCCGCGGCGACGATCAGAAGCGGCTGTTTGACCAGGCGCGCGACCTCGACTACCTCCAATACCACGCGGTGGATCTGCCAGGCTTTGCCGAGGAGGTTCACGCCAGCCTCTCGCGACATTACCAGGGCGAGCAGGAGGATCGTATCCGCGGGGCCGGCAACCGGGAGGTGCAGGATGTTGACGTCAACACACTGGGCGTATCGCTGCAACTGGCGAGCCCTTCACCGGTCGGCCGCTGGGTTTACGGAACGGAGTATTACCGGGACTGGGTCAATTCGTCCTATCGCGGTTATGACAGCGCCGGCAACCTCACTACCATACGCTATCAGGGGCCGGTGGCTGACGATGCGACCTATGACCTCGTGGGGGTCTTTGTGGAGAATCGCCTGCCCCTGTTTGACGATCACCTGGAATTGACGCTGGGCGGCCGATTCACCTACGCGGCCATGGACGCGGCCAAAGTGGTGGATCCCGATACCGACGCCCTGATGAGCATGGCGGACTCCTGGGAGAATCTCGTCGGCAACGTTCGCTTGAGCTACCAGCCCGGGGAAGCCAAACACTGGACCTTCTATGCCGGCGCAGCCCAGGGGTTCCGAGCGCCGAACCTGTCGGACCTGACCCGCTTTGATATCGCGCGAAGCGGCGAGCAGGAAATTCCGGCGTTCGGGCTGAAACCGGAGTCCTTTCTTTCGCCGGAGGTCGGCGTGAAGATGGACTACGAACGTTTCTCGGCTGAGGCGGCCTACTTCTACACGTTCATGGACGACGTCATTGTGCGGGTCCCTACCGGCGGCACCACCTCAAACGGAGATCTCATCGTCAATAAGGAAAACTCAGGCGCCGGCTACGTGCATGGAGTCGAATTGGTTGGGAGTGTCAGGCTGCACCGCGATTGGACGCTATGGGCCAACTTCACCTGGATGCGCGGCGAGCTGGACTCCCCAGTGGTCGCGGGGGGAGCCAATCTCACCGATCCGGTGAGTCGTCTGATGCCCACAACGGTCAATGCCGGCCTGCGCTGGAATGAACCCAAAGGCCGGTTCTGGGCCGAACTCGCCGCCACCGTCGCCGAAAAGCAGGATCGCCTGGCTCCGAACGATATTCGGGACACCCAGCGCATTCCGGAGGGCGGGACGCCCGGCTACGCCGTGTGTCATTTGCGCGCCGGCTGGAACCCCTGCCGCAACGTGACTGTTACCGCCGCGCTGGAGAACTTCACCGACCAGGATTACCGGATTCACGGCTCGGGAGTCAATGAACCGGGCCGCGGCGTTGTTGTGACCGCCTCACTGAGGTTCTAGCCAGGCTCACGGAGCGGGCAGCCCCCCGGGCTCCCGGCTGCCGTGCCAAGTCACTCGCATGAAGACCGTCGTTTTCAAACTCATACGCCCGGCAGGGCGGAGGTTGAGTCCGTCGGGGGCGGGGGGCGAGATCAAAGAGGCGGAGCCGGGAACGATCATCACGCTTGTGTTGTGGCTGGGTTGCGCCGCCGTGGGAGTTCTGGGTTTAGTCCTGCCTTACCCGCGGCCGGTTCAGGCGCCGCCGGCGCTTCCGCTTCAGGCCCAGTTGGTGAATGTGGACATTGTCGAGCTGCCGGCGCCGCTGCCTGAGCCGCCCGCCAGCGAGGCCACAGTCCCGTTTGCCCTCGTGCCTGCTCGGCCGGAAGCGCACCGAATCCCAGCGCTTGTACCGATGGCGCCCTCGCCGGCCAACGTCGCCTTCGCCGTGCCAGCCGACCTCCCCTCCGCGGTCTTGGCCACAACACAAGCCATGCGGTTCGAGCCTCGTGTTTCACGTGCCACCACCGCCAGCCCGGCTCCGGCGGCCGAATCCCTGACACTGGGGCAGGGGGAAGGAACGCAACCGGCTCCCGAGTATCCACGCGCAGCTGTGCGTGCGGGCCAGGAAGGAACCGTGCGCATCGGTCTCCTGGTGGGTGAGGATGGGCGCGTGGTCGCGGCAGAAGTGGTTGCGCCGTCGCCTTGGCCGCTTTTGAATGAGGCGGCCCTGCGGGTGGTGCGCCAGCGCTGGCGGTTTGCTGCGGGAACGCTGCGCCGTTACGAGGTGCCCATCCAGTTTCAGCTTCAGAAATGACTCAAGACTGTTATGCTCGCCAACGTGGTGATTGACCTTTTTATCCGGGGTGGCCCGGTGATGTGGCCGTTATTGCTCGCCCTGCTGGCCGCGCTGGTCGTGATCGTCGAGCGGTCCTTGTGGTGGTGGAACCTGAAGCGTGCCACTCAGACCGACGAGCTTCAGGCCAGTTTTGACGCCATCGCTGCCGGAGCTTTCGACCAGGCACAGCGCCTGACGGCCCGGCCCAACGACCCGTTCCTAGGGACCATCCAGGCGGGCCTGACCCATGCCCACAGTTCCCTCCTGGGGGCCATGCAGTTGCGGGCCTCCGACGCGCTGGACCACGCCGAGCGCCGCCAATGGATCCTCGGCACCCTGATCACCCTTGCTCCGCTCTTGGGCCTGCTGGGCACAGTCACCGGCATCATGCAGTCCTTCAGCTTCGTTGGGGAGGAACAGTTGGCGCCGACCCGCGTCAGCGGGGGCATCGCCGAAGCCCTGATCGCCACCGCCTGCGGCCTCGGCATCGCGATTCTCTCGCTGCTGCCTTACAATTACTTCAACCGTCGGGTGGCGCAACTGCGCGGGCAATTGGAGCGCACGATTAACCACGTGGAACTGCTGGTTGAATCCGCCAAGCACCACGGCCATGACCTGGAAGCCTTCGCTCGCCAACGAGTCCTGCAAGGCCGGGCCCTCGATTCCCCCGCCACGGACGCCCCCGGCTCCTGATCCACCTGCACCGAGCTTCCTGCCACCACTCATGCCGGTCAAACTTGGCACCAAACACACAGCCGATAATCCCGAGGCGCGCATCGAGATCATTCCGCTGATTGACATCATGTTCTTTCTGCTCGCGGCCTTCATGCTCGTGAGCCTGAGCCTGGTCAACCTCAAGAGCGTCAAGGTGGACCTCCCCACCGCGTCGGCTGCCAGCGCTGAAGCCATGAGGCCTTTGGTCAGCCTCACGGTCAACCGCTCGGGGGTGGTCTTCCTGGACCGCAAACCCGTCGGATCCCGCGAACTGATGACCACTCTGGCGGCCTGGCACACGACCAACCAGGCGCTCCGCGTCTGCATCAGCGGGGACCGGGAGGCTCGCCATGGCGATATCATCCGAGTGCTGGACCTGGTGCATGCCGCCGGCG
The DNA here is from genome assembly GCA_035452965.1 of Candidatus Paceibacterota bacterium. Taxonomy (NCBI): domain Bacteria; kingdom Bacillati; phylum Minisyncoccota; species Minisyncoccota bacterium. Next base: position 327,376 of record DAOTCE010000002.1, read on the forward strand.
TGGACAAGGTGGCCTTTGAGATCCGAACGCCGACCGCCCAACGCGCGCCATGAACCGGTTTCTGCGCTGGTTCAATTTCTTAGGGGTTCTGGTGCTCCTGGGGCTCTGTGTGGTTCAGTGGCAGGCCAACCGGCGGATGCAGGTTGAGTTGATCCGGGTGGACCGCGCTCACCGTGAACAGGAATCCCGGCTCGATCAACACCTCAAGACGAACGAAGGCCAGGCCCAGGACTTGTCGCGCCTCCAGGGCCATTTGAGCCGCCTCACCGGCGAACTGGAACAAACCGCCAGCCAGCTTGCCGCGGCCGAGCGCCAGGCGAGCCAATATGCCGCCCAGTGCGAACAACTCAAGTCGAGCGTAACCAACTGGGCGGCGGCGGTCGCGGCCCGCGATGCTCAGTTGCGCCAGAATGCCGCCCAGCTCAAGCAACTTGCCGAAGCCCGGAACGCAGCCGTGCGTCAGTTCAATGACCTGGTCGGGCGATACCACCAATTGGAGACGAACCTCGAGGCATGGCGCCAACGTTCTATCGAGCTAACAACCAACTCAGCTCGACTCCCGCGTCAACCTTGACCTCCAGGGAACAGCCAGCGGATGGAAGTTGCTTTTGCGCGCGGCGCCTGCTCAGCGCTGCCCGGGTGAGCCCGCTCTAAGCGTAGCAGCGGATTTCGTACACGCGCGCCGTGTCGGCGCCGTTCGTGGCGGTGATATGCAGGCGGACGGCCTTCGCCTCGACGGGCGTGAACTCGTGGCGGTTCAAGCGCTGGTAATTGCCGGCCACTTTTGCCAGCGAGCGGGTCCGGCCGGCCGCGTCCGTCCAATGCAACTCGTAATCGCGCACCGTCTCCGGTTGCGGCCCGCGGATGATGCGCGTGCTGTAACTGGCCTGCGCGGTCAATCGGAGCAGCCGCTGGAACCCGGTGTCGAACGTGATTTGGATGTGGCGGAGCTTCTGCGGCTGCGGCCAGGTCAGCTCGATCCAGGCACCGTTTTCGGACATCCGGGCCGCCCAAACGTGCTCCGTTCGCTTCGGCAGGTCGCGCACCCAGCCGTCCAGGACATGCCTGGCCTCGGCGCCCGGCAATTCGTCCGACGCCGAAACCGCAGCCTGGCGCGCGAGGTCTTTCGGGTCGGCGTTGCGCGCGCCGACGATCGTCTGGTCATCGCGCAGGAGGACCTGCTGCAGCTCGGCCAACCGCGCGTTGTCCTGGGCGAGCTGGCGGGGGACGAGGCCGGCGCGGGTGCAGAGCGCCGCCGCGGTGCCCGCGGCCTGGCCCATCACGGCGCAGGTGGACATCACGCGCGTGGAGGAGAACGCCACGTGGCTGGCGGAGATGTTCCGCCCCGCCATCATCAGGTTGCGAACGTTGCGGCTGTAGAGTGAACGCAGCGGGATGTTGTAGGGCTGCCGCGGGTAGATCTGGATGCCCGGCTTTTCGTCCGAACGGTCAAAGCCGCTGGGCGGATGGTCGTCCAGGGGCCAGCCGCCCATACAAACGGCGTCCTCGAATCGCACGTCTTCCTCCGTCAGGTCGCGCTGGGTGAGGATGTGGTCGCCCATGATGCGGCGGGACTCGCGTTTGCCGGGGATCATCCCAACCCAATCCATGCCCCAGTTCGCGCTGTCGGGTTTGTCGCCCGAATTCTTGATGTAGTCCCACACGCCCATGACAATGCGCAACAGCTCGAAACGGATGCGCTCGTTGTCGCGGATCGTGTTGAGCTGCCCGCCCCATTCGATCCACCAGTAGCCGTATTCCCAGGACCTGATGGGCCGAAGCTTGAGCTGCTCCCGGGTGACTTTGCGCGCCCACGGAGGCGGCGTGAAGGGCACGGGCTTTCCATAATCCCGCGCCGTAAAGAGGATGCTCGAGCCCTGCGTCTGCCGGTCTGCGGTGTCGAGGGCGAGTGATTCGTTGAACTCGCCTTTGGCCTCGCGTCCCCAGCGCAGCTCCGCGCCGGCTTCGAGCGCCAGCCGGCTGTCGCCCGTGCAATCGAGATAAACCTTCGCCCGGATGCGGTAAAGGTGCTCCGTCTTGTCGCACCGCACCATGACCCGCTGAATTTCGCCGCCCTTCGTCTCGGCCGCGAACAAGGTCGCATCGAGCAGCAGCGTGGCGTTGGGCTCGCTGCGGACCTTGTCGTAGAGCAGCAGGTCCCACAGCTCGAAGCAGCGGTGCGGGTTTTGCGCCGCGTCGTCGAGCCGCAATTCCTCGATTAGCCCGCCCTCGCGCCAGCCGAGGCGCTTGCCGCTGCAATCCGCGCCGACGATGTGCATCCGCACTTCGCTCGAGGCGTTGCCGCCGAGCCGCGAGCGGTCCTGCGCCAGGATCACCTTCGCGCCATGGCGCGCCGCCGAGATGGCCGCGCACACGCCGGACATGCCGCCTCCCGCCACGAACACGTCGCACGCCAGGTCCACCAGGATCATGTGCGGCTCGCCGGCAAAGCGCGCTGCCGGGGGCGCGGCCGGAGCAATCGCGTCGAAGGCCCGGGAGCCGTCCTCTGGCGCAGCAGCCAGGTTATCGGCGCGGACAAGCACGGTGTACCCGGCAGTGGCGCTGGCAAGGCTGAGAAAGTCCCTGCGATTCATGTGTCGCGAAGACGATACCAATAGCCCCGCCGCCAGCAATCCCGCATTCAAGCCTCGTCCACCCTCGATTCCGTTACCAGCGGAGCGGCGCGTGCTCAGGCGGGCTGGTGCCCACTTTGGCTTAGTACTGGGCGGGCGTGACAAGCCCAATTCCAGGGCCAGTCACTCGGCCAGCAGTTTCTCAATGGCTAGCGGGCGATCAGACCTGTCAACAGGTGATACCACCTGGCGAGAAACTGATATTCGCATGAACTGATCCCTTCACGGCCCCGCCTTCACTTTTTCTGAGCGCGCGAGTAGGTGTCGTAGAACTTCTGGAGCTGGTCTTTCCCGAGGAGATTCCTGTGCACCAGCACCCGGTAACTGCAAACGATGTCCCTTCCGGCCGGAAAGGTCTGCGCCTCCACGCCGGGCCATCCCACGCACAGAACGCCATAATGCCGCGTGAGCCACATGGGCGGGAAATCGGGGTGCTTCGGGGAGATGAAGATCGCCGCGCCGCTTGGGCGACCCACTCCGGGGTAGGCCGCCGTCAGATCCGCCCAGGGCAACCGGGTCATCGGCAAGTCTTTCTCGTCAATGCCCAAAGGAGTCGTGATGACCGTGTCCGTTCGCGGAGCGAATCGCAAGGTTAACCCGCCATAGCTTTTCCCTTCGGCGCCGGCCAGGGTGATCGGCTGTTTCAGGGGTGTCCAGGTGAACTTTACGTCAATGGCCCTCGCATCCTTTGTGGCGGGAAACACAGTGAACTCCGCGACTTCTTTCATGACCCTGCACCCGTCAGCCACCCAGTAGTTCTGCACTTTGAGCACGGCTCTTCTCGATTTGGCTTCCTGTTCCCATTGATCGAACTCGTGTCGAATGCCTTTGAGCATCCACAAATCGTAATCCTTGCCGTCTATTGTCACATGGGGCCAGGACCAGAACAGCCCGCGATGATGGTAATGGTCCTTCGGGAAATCATCGGTGAGCACTTCGCCATCCAAGCCATAAAGGGGATGAACATATGAACTGCGAGCCCGGTCGGCCGGGACGCCCTCTTTGAGCATGACTCCGTGGTTATAGACAAAAACAGGCTTCTCTCCTTCCCACAGTCCGCAGGATTTGTCGTCGATTGAAGTGAAGCGGAAGGTCGCCGCTTGTGCCACCATGCCGGCGAACAACAGGGGGACCAGGATTAATCGTTCTGCACTCATGCCAGACTTTTAAGGCGAAGCGAGACTCTTGGAAAGCACGAAGCAGCCGGGCAATTTTGCGAAATACCTGCCTTTTCCGGTCCCCGCTGACCCCGGCACCTTTGGCCTGGGGTTACGGTGACGAGACGGTGGTGCCCCGGTGTGTATCCCATGGGGAGCGCTCCCCATGGGATACACACCGGGGCACCACCGCACTGACAAGCCATCGTCCAGCCAGCCGCAGGCCGCCGCCAGCAACTGCGGGAGCCGACGCTGTGAGCCCGGCTTCCAGAGCGGTGCAAGGGGTTCCGCGACCGGATTCTCCAGGTGGACACGGCGGTGCGCCGGTTGGCCTGGGAGGTGCGTTTAAGGCCTGAGCAGGTCTAGCTCCAGGATGGGCCGGAGTGCCTGGAAGAAGCTCTCGGCCAGTTGCTGGTCGCCAGACGGGGCAAGATGCACAAGGTCTATGAATTTGTCGTGCTCGCCGTCAAGCTGAGGACGAGTATCCACAAAGCAGACCTCCGGGTGTTGCGCGGCGGCCGCTTGGACAATCGTGGAATGCACGAGATTGGCTTGGATTTGCCACGGCGCGTTGGGATAACCCGCCTGGTAGAATTCAACGATTGCCGGGGCGCTGCGCTCGTTGACGGCCATGGAGAAATTGGCCAGTGCCAACCGGATGTTGTTGGTGCGGGCCAATTGGATCAACTGCCGGTAGAACTGCGCGTAAGGTGTTGCCAGGGGGTCTGTGAGCGTCGCCGGCGCAGGGATGGGCTTTGGCGGTCGGCGGTTGTGGGAACGCATGAGCCTGAGGCGGTATTCAGCGTCGGCAAGCAGCCGAAGCGGTCGGCGCGTGTAGGCCGGCGGGCTTGCGCCGCTGGCGAACGGGACGGCATCCCGCAGCGAGCTGAAGGCGTTGATGCCGTGATAGGAAATCACCATATCCGGCTTGAGCGGCAGGATTTCCGTCGGGAAGCGATAGAGGTTTTGGTCCAGCCGGTACCCCGGCACGCCAGCGTTGATAACCTGCACGGGGCGGGCAGGTTTGAGCCGCTCCCGGATCAATTGCTCGAGCAACTCCGGCCACGGGCGCTGCTCCCGGTACAGCGTAATGCCAAAGGTGGTGGATTCGCCCAGCGCCACGATGCGGTAGGCGTTGCCCTTCTCCGCGGGGATCTCCGGGCCGCGAAAACCGCGGCTGTTGATGACGAACGCGCTTTGAGCCATCCGGACGCGGGTGTTTGGCCGCAACCGGAACAGCAGGACGGGGTCGGGGTCCGGCACTTTGAACTGCTGTTCGGCCCGCCGCCACTGGGTGATGAAGGAATTCCACCAGCGGCCGAAAGCGACGGGGTCTTCTTGCGCGGCGGCGTAGAGGTAAGACTGTCGGCGCGGGTCGAGATCCCCGCGAAGTGAGCTGACGCACCGAACTGCGAGATCCGTGAGGGGAAGACCCAGGATAAGCAGGATGAACGTGTTGACCGCGAGAAGGGCCGGCATTCTCAGGCGGAACCAGAAGTGGCACAGGACCAGCAAGGCCAGAAGGATCAGCAAGCCCATGAAGAAGGCGCCAGTGTGATTGTTCAAATACGAAGCTCCCAGCCACATCACGCCGCCCAGCATGGCCCAGCACAACCCGAGCAGCCGCCACCATCCCCTTGATTCGCCGCCGGGCATGGCACGGCTCGCCGGGAAAACGGCGGCGGCCATGATCCACGCCAGCGCCACGTAGTAGTAGTCCAGGTAACTGCCAAGCGTGGCCCGCGCGCCGCTTGCCGACACTCCGCCCGCCAGCACGATCCCGATGCAAACCCATGCGATGGCCAACGCCCAAATGCGGAGCCGCAAACGCCGGCTGGCGAGCGGGGCGGCGGCCACTATCGCGGCGACACCCAGCAGCCCCATTCCCGCCGTTACCGGCCAGGGCATTCCCGTCCAGGCACCCATAACAACCGCTGCCCCGGTTAACAGGGCCTGGACCAAAGCCACTATGCAAGCCGTTAAGCGCATTTGGGACTGCCAGCACCAGCATAGGCGGGTGAGCATTGAAAACAAGAACACGCGGCGGTGCCTCTAAGACGCCGGCCGGTGCTCCGGCTGGAATAAGGGTTTGACACTCGAGAGCGGCAACCCTAGCTTGGAGCGAAATCTATTTTATGGCTGAGAATATTCCTAGCATTCCGAGCGGTGCGATTCCGCCGAAGAAGGAGACCGGAAAAGTCCAACCCAAGAAGGAGACGGTCCGCATCAATTTGCCGCCCAAGCCCTCAGCCGCCCCGACCATCAAGCTGCCGACCCTGCCTCCCGGAGGACCGGGCGGCGGGCCAGCTGCGGCCGTCCCGGCCGCCCCGCGCGCCGCGGCTCCCGCGCCCGTGGCGGGCGCGCCCCGCACCACCGGCCCCGCGCCGGCTGCGCCGCGCGCAGCCACGGCCGCCCCGCGTTCCGTCGCGCCCGCCGCTGCCCGTCCCGCCTTCAGCACGCTGGACACCGCGCTCGCGATTGCGGCGGCCGTCATTGGGGTGATTGCGGTTCTCACCACCCTGAACAACATGTTCGAATGGATCTGGAACACCTGAGCCGGCGCTGACGGGTTTGGATTTCGGCAGCGCGGGCGCAGTGGATTCCGATTGAGTGGCACGGTTAGCCTGGTTCCTGTTCCGTCACCTTTATTATTATGGCAGCTCCCAATATTGTAGCTTTGACAAAGGAAAACTTTGGCGCGGAAGTGTTGAAATCCACCGCGCCGGTGCTGGTGGATTTCTGGGCCGAATGGTGTGGTCCGTGCAAGATGATCGGGCCGATCCTGGATGAGTTGGCCGAGGAATACAACGGGCGCGTCCGAATCGGCAAAGTCAACATTGACGAGCAGCAGGAGCTGGCGGCCGAATATGGCGTCCGCGCCATTCCCACGTTGCTGCTGTTTAATCAGGGCCAGGTGGCGGACCAAATGGTCGGCCTGCGCAGCAAGCGCGATCTCAAGGCCAGCTTCGAGCGCGTTGGCGCCTGAGCGACGGCGCGACTCGGTTATTCGATCCGCCGGTTCTCAAATGGCCGGCGGGAAGTCTGCGGCAGGCCTTTGCGTTCGGCCCGCCGGCGATCAGTGATATTCCTGGAGCGTCTTGACCCCATAACCGCCCCGCCGCAGCGCGGCGATGCCCAGCGCGGCGGCCTTGGCCCCGCTGAGCGTGGTCATGATCGGCGTGCCGGTATAAACGGCGGTCGTGCGGATCCTGACGCCGTCGGCATGAGGCATGGCGCCCGACGGGGTGTTAATGACGATCTGGATTTCGCGGTTCTTGAGGAGGTCCACCGCATTGGGCCGGCCCTCGTCGAGCTTGAAGATGCGGCGGACCTTGAGCCCGGCCTCTTCCAGCACCTCCGCGGTGCCGCTGGTCGCCACCAATTCGAAGCCCAGCGCGGCAAATTGACGGCCTGCCTCCGCAACTTCACTTTTGTGCGAGTCGCTGACGCTGATGAAAACGCGGCCGCTGTCGGGCAAAGGAGCGCCCGCCGCCATTTGTGATTTGGCATAGGCGACCCCCAGGTCGTCGTCCAGCCCCATGACTTCACCCGTGGACCGCATTTCGGGCGAGAGGAGGATGTCCTGACCGTGGAAACGATTGAAGGGGAACACCGATTCCTTGACCGCCCAATAGGACGGCCAGACTTCCCGGGTGAACCCGAGCTGCTTGAGCGTCTTGCCGGCCATCACCCGCGCGGCCAGCTTTGCCAGCGGCACGCCGATGGCCTTGCTCACGAACGGCACCGTCCGCGAGGCGCGCGGGTTGACTTCCAGCACGTAAACAGTGTCGCCTTTGACCGCGTACTGCACGTTCATCAGGCCGACGACCTTCAGCTCGCGGGCCATGGCGTGGGTGTATTCCCGGATCAGGCCGATCACGCGTTGCGAGAGCGTGTGCGGCGGCAGAACCATCGCCGCGTCGCCGGAATGCACGCCGGCAAACTCGATGTGCTCGAGGACTCCGCCGACGACGATGGTGCCCTGGTTCGGGTAGTAGAAATTGCCGATGTCGGCAATGCAGTCCACGTCCACCTCGGTCGCGTCTTCGAGGAACCGGTCCACGAGCACCGGACGCTCGGGGGAGGCCTCGACGGCGAAGCGCATGTAATGCTGCAGTTCGGCGTCGGAGTAGACGATTTGCATCGCCCGCCCGCCGAGCACGAAACTCGGGCGCACGAGGATTGGATAGCCAAGGCGCTTCGCCACGGCGAGCGCCTCGCCCTCGCTGGTGGCGATGCCGTTGGGCGGCTGGGGAATTTGAAGCTTCTGCAGCATGGCCGCAAAGAGCTTGCGGTCTTCGGCAATCTCGATGCTCTGGGGTGAGGTGCCGATGATGTTGACACCGTTCTTCTGGAGGTCCAGCGCGAGGTTCAGCGGCGTCTGGCCGCCAAACTGGGCGATGGCCCCCCAGCATTGCTCGCGCTCGTAGATATGCAGCACATCCTCCAGCGTGAGCGGCTCGAAATAGAGCTTGTCGCTGGTGTCGTAGTCCGTCGAAACGGTCTCCGGGTTCGAGTTGACCATGAGCGTCTCGAAGCCGTCCTCCTTGAGCGCGAAGGCGGCGTGCACGCAGCAGTAATCGAACTCAATGCCCTGCCCGATGCGGTTGGGCCCGCCGCCGAGAATCATCACCTTCTTGCGCTGGCTGGGTTTCACCTCATCGTCGCCCCGGTCGTAGGTTGAATAATAATAGGGCGTGTAAGCCTCGAACTCAGCCGCGCAGGTATCCACCAGGCGGTAGCTCGGCACCAGCCCAAGCTTCTTGCGCTCGGCGCGGACGGCGTCTTCCGTCTGCCCGGTCAAATGGGCGATCTGCCGGTCGGAGAACCCGAGCGACTTGGCTTTGGCCAGTTGATCTGCGTTCATGGTCGGTCGCAACCCCGCAAAGTAAGCCGAAAAGAGCTTTGGGTGTCGAGTGTTGACTCGGCGGCGGAAGAACAAGGAACGATGCCAGCCCTGGCGGCAGACCCGCAGGATGACTCCGGCGCTCAGAATCCGCCCGCGTCCCGCACCATGCTGAAGTAGCCCATGTAAAAATGGATGATGCGGTAGCCGATGATGAGCGCAATGCAAAGGTAGACAGCGCGCGGCACCCAACACGCTACCGCGTGGAGTTTGCGCGAGCCTTCTTCCAGGTAATAGGCGTGCAGGCGCCGCAACGTTTCGTCGAGCTGCCCGCTGATTTCGCCCGTCGCGTATTGGGTGGTAAAGAGCTCCGGAAAGAAGCCTGACGCCACGACAGTCTCGGCTGGGGTTTGGCCTCCGTTGACCTGCGGCCGCCAGGCCAGCACCGTCCGGCGCAGGGCCGGTGATCCGCTCGCGGCCGCCGCCAGCTCCCAGGCTTCAATAATCGTCACCCCCGCGCTTAGCAGCGCTTCAAGCGCGGCCGCCAGGCGTGACAGCGCCAGGTAACGCCGCCCCGAGCCCAGCACGGGTAGCGGATGCAGTATCGCCTCGAACCCGGCGCGCCAGGTCTCGCCGTGGCGGCTTTGCGCGGCGAGGATCATTAAGGCAACCGCCACATAAATCGGGACCAGCACCCCTAGCGTTTGGCTCAAGTAGGCCAACCAGTTGCCCGTGGTGAACAACTGCGCAAACGGGAAGATAAATACCGCAAAGTGCAGCAGGAAAGCCGGATAGGCCAGGTCGCCGATCATCTGGCGGGCGAGGCGGGCGCGGTCGGTATAATAGTTGGCCAGCAGCCGGAAACACGAGTCCAGCCGCCCGCTGTGCTCGCCCGCTCGCAGCAGCGCGGTGTCGAAGGCCGGCAGCCAATGGCCGCAGCGCTGGAGCGCATCGGTCAGGGTGCAGCCGCCGGCGATCTCCTCGAGCAGCCGTCCGATCGGTTGCCGGTAGGATCGATCCGGGGGGCTGCGTTGGAGTTGTCCCAGAGCCTGGACCAGCCCAAACCCCGCCCCGGTGAGCTGGCCGAGCTGATGGTAGAAGTCAGCGCGACGCGACAACTGTCCGGGCGTGATGATGAGCGGCATGATTCAGGCGCCACGCAGGCGCCAGCTATGCCGCATTCTGGCCTCAACGCGGACAGCAGTGCAAGTCCGCGGGTTTGCCCAGAGTCCCGGTCTCAGGTAGAGTCTCACTGGACATGGTTTCCGATGCTGAAGCTGAATTGCTCGCGCGCTGCCGTCGAGGCGAAGCAGAAGCCTGGGACGAGTTGTTCGACCGGTATTACGCGGCGGCGGCGCGCTTTGTTTTCCAGCTTGGGCATGACCTCTCGCGCGAGGACGTGGAGGAGATATGCCAGGAGGCCTTCCTGTCGGTCATCCGGAATCTCGGTTCTTTTCACGGCGGCAGCCAGTTTCAGACCTGGTTGTTCCGCATTGCGGCCAACAAGGCGCGCGACTACCGCGAGCGGCAGCACGCTGCCAAGCGCGGCGGCGGCCAGCCGCTCCTATCCCTCCAGGCGGAAGACCCGGAGAGCGGGCTGTCCATTGATCCGCCGGCCACCGCCCCAGCGCCCGACCTCGCGCTGCTTAATGCCGAGCAAGCCGGGCTGGTCCACGAGGCCCTCGGCCGGCTCGAAGAACCTTGCCGTGAGATCATCCAACTGCGCTACTTCGGCGACCTGAGCTACGACGAGATCAGCCGCTCCCTTGATCTCAACCCGAAAACCGTCAGCTCGCGCCTGAGCAAATGCCTGGACCGCCTGGAGACAATCGCGCGGAGCATCTTTGCGCGGGGAAAACCGGCGGATATCCCGTCTAACCGATAGCTGATATGGCAAACGAACCGGTACGCCCGATAGAAAGACTGCTGCAGGCCGCGGCGAAGAAACGCCGCGACGAGGCTGGCGCGCCCTTCGAGCTCCACCCGGCCACGCGTCGGCTGTTGCAAGGTGAAGTAACGCGGCAGTTTGCCAAGGCGCGGCCCGAAGCCCGGCCCACACTGCCGCTCCTGGCGCGGTTGTGGCCGCGTTGTGCCTGGGCCATGGGCATCTTTGCCGTTCTGGCAGTCGCGGTGTGGCTCTCGCTTCCTCCGCCGGACAAGGCCAGCCAGGTTGTTCTCCTGACCAGGAACGCACCTGAGGAACAAGCCCTGCAGAGGAGTGAGACTCCCCCGCTGCCATCCCCCGCGCCAGTTGCGCCAGCCTCTGAACCAGCGGTTGCTCCCGAGGCAGCGGCTTCGACCTTGGCCCATTTGGGGACCGATCAAGCTGCCGCCCGCAGGCTCGCCTCCCCAGCCCCATCTGAAGCTCCACTGCTGGCGAATGGCCGTCTAGCCGCAGACACGGGCAGAGACTCCCAGGACAAGGTGCCGCTCGCATCCACACTCATACCCTCGGAGCGGGAAGCGGCTGTCGGCGAGCAGAAGGCATTTTCCGATGACACCCGCGCACAAGGACCAACCGACCGTGCCGGTCGTGCCTTCCAACAGCGTTACGGTTTGGCGGCCAGTCCGACTCTACCCGCCCGGGCCCCGGCGCCTCTGCCTCCCGCCCCCGTCGCGACGATGTCCACGGCAGTTCCTACGGAAGCCGCGGAAAAATCAGCGGGCGTGACAACTGAAGGAACTGTCTCTTCCGGCTACGCCTCCAAATCCCAGCCTTCCACCGCCTCGGCCGACCATGCCGCAGCTTCTTCGGAGGCGAAGAACAGCCTGGCCAAATCGTCCGCCCAAGCCCGGAAGGAAGCCAGGAGCGGCAGCGGTTCGCAGCGCTTTCTACGGGTGTCGCCGGACCGCAGGGCAGCCGTTGCCCTGGCGGACAGAGCTGAGGCTGCACAGTCCGCGCTGGCTTCATTCGAGGTGGAGCAGGTCGGCCAGCAACTGCGAATTACCGACGAGGATGGTTCGGTATATACGGGCTACATGCGGCCCGGCGACTCGGTCCGGCGCTCGCGCGCAGCAAAGCTCGAATCGCCGGCAGCCGCCCCGGCGGCCAGGACAGCCGTTGAAAGGCTCGAACCCAGCGAGCCGATCGGCGTTGTTTCACAACAGCCGCTAATCGAGAACTACTCCTTCCGTGTCGTCGGCACGAATCGAACTCTGCGGCAGAAGCTCGTCTTCACCGGCAACCTGACCCGCCAGCCGTCGGCGGCCACCAGCCTTGCCGTCGGCAGCCGCCTTGTTGACGCCAGGAGTGGCGCTATCGAGCCAGGTGTGGTGCCACTTCTCAACACGCACATCAGCGGCAAGGTGGTAATTGGCAGCGGCAGACCCGTCGAGGTCAACGCCGTTCCCGCCGCCCCGTAACCGCTCCTGAAAGCCTGACAACGCCTCCACGGCAACGATCGCGCCAGCGCGTATGCATGAAGGCGTGCGGGCATCTGGCCCGCTTGTCTCCTCCGGCAGCTTCAGGCATACGCGCTGAACCTGCCCACTGCGCCTGCTGCTAGAGCGTCTTCAGATGGTGTAGCCGCCGACGTCAGTCGGCGCACACCGTGGAGGCAGGAGATGATATGGCGCGAACTAACGTTCGCGGCTACAGAGTTGGTTAAAGCGCTCTAGCCCGCAACAGCTATGACGTTCGGCGGCGGAAGAGCTTTGTGAGGCATGCGCGGCACGACGCTTCAGCAGGCAGACCTGCCAAAAGTGGCAATAGTGGGGGGGGATGGTGACGGGACGGCTACTGGATGGCCACTGGATGGCCACTAGATGGCCGGGAGGTTACGGGAAGCAGTGACTTTCGCAGAAACGGCCTAAAAGGGCGGTTGAATTGTCTGGTATCACCGCACGATTGTGTGGCAAAGGCGCACGTCATGAGCGCGCTGGCGGAATTGCTCGGGTTAAAGGTGAAGGCGGAGGTGTTCCGGCTGCTGTTCGGGGCGGGAGAAGGACCGCTGCACCTGCGGGCCATGCCCCGGCGGTTCATTGTTGGAGACGAGGGGAGTTTGGCGGAGCTGTAACACACTCTCCGCTTGGGCGATGCACCGGTCGGAGGCCGGGTGAATCTCTCACCCCGGCCCTCATCTCGGCAACGGCACGGGAAAATCGAGCCGCTGGGTGGCAGCGCGTATGCATGAAGCTGGCGCACGAGCGCGGGCCCGCTTTGCGGATTGCGGGCCAGACACGCGGGCAAGATACCCGCGCGCCTTCATGCAGACGCGCTGCGATCGCGCCACCGCGCCACGCATTGAATTGACGTTCCGGTCGGGCGGTGTTAAATGTCCAGCGCGGATCGGCCGTTACAGTTAGGATGGATGCCATGAAATTATCAAAGCGCCCCAAATACAAACGAATCCTGTTGAAGCTAAGCGGAGAAGCCCTCGGCGGCCCGACCGGGTTGAACATCTGTCCAAAGGCCGTAGCGGGCATGGCGGAGCAGATACGCGAGGTGCGCAACCTGGGCGTGCAGGTAGTTCTGGTTGTGGGTGGCGGAAACATCTTTCGCGGGCTGAGCGGCAGCAGGCGCGGCATCGAGCGCGCCACGGGGGACTACATGGGAATGCTGGCGACAATTATCAACGCGCTGGCGTTGCAGGACGCGCTGGAGAAGATCGGCGTGCCCACCCGCGTGCAAAGCGCCATCAGCATGTCGCAGGTGGCCGAACCCTTCATCCGCCGGCGCGCCGTGCGGCACATGGAAAAGGGTCGCGTGGTGATCTTCGGCGGCGGGACCGGCAATCCCTACTTCTCCACCGACACCACGGCAGCCTTGCGTGCCAACGAAATCGGCGCGGAGGTCGTCCTGAAGGCGACCAAGGTGGATGGCATTTACGACAGGGACCCGAAGAAGGATCCTAAAGCGAAACGGTATTCGCGAATCAGTTTCGCCAAAGCGATACGGGAACAGCTCAAGGTAATGGACACTACCGCGTTCTCGCTCTGCATGGAGAACAACTTGCCGATCGTCGTCTTCGATTTCTTCCGGCCCCATAACCTCAAGCGCGTCGTCATGGGTGATCCGATAGGCACGCTGGTGACGCAGTGATCGCCCCCCCGTCCAGGAGGGTGTGGGCGCGTCTCCTCGGCGCGGGCGCGCTTACTTTGCGGCTGGCGCAGGAGCGGGGAGGGATTCGACCACCGCCTTTGCGACCGTGGCGATGATGTCGCGTTCACTGGCGTGGTCCACGGTGAAGGTAACGAGAATAAACTTCGAGCCATTGGGCAACTCCACGTAAGCGGCATCGTGGCGGGTTGCACTGGTCCAACCGGCTTTTGACCACAGCTTCGCGCCGGGTGGCAGGCCCAGGGCGGTATAGGCATGGGCCTGGTCATTCTTGTTGCCGGACCCGGGCGTGGGATCGCGCTTGAGAAGTTCCATCATTTCCGCGCAGCGCGCGGCGGAAACCGTTTGGCCGGTGACGATTCCAGTCAGCAGCCGGGCGGTGGCATCAGTGGTCAGCCAGTTGCGGTGGTTGGGTTTGTGCAGTTGCACCGACTGCATCTCGCGGCCATAGGGGCCTTCGCACCACGGCTTGCGGTTGACGTTGATGTTGGTGTAGCTCAGCGAAGCGAAGTACCGGTTGACGGCATTGCGTTTGAAATACCACTGCTCTATCTGCTTCGGGCCCAGCTCAGGACCGCTGGTCGTGCCAGTCAGCAGATCCACGAGGTAGCCGGTCGCCTCGTTGAGGGAGTCCACAATCATGTCGCGCATAGCGCGACGAAGTTCCGCGGTATCCTTGAGCTTGCCATCCTCCATCCACTGATGCGCAGCCACCATGTAGAATAGCTTAATGACACTCGCCGGGTAGATCTGCTCCCCGCCCCGGTAGCTGCCTTGCGCAAGTTGCTGCGGGTCGCGCATATCCACGAGCGTCACGGCGAGCTGATCGGGGCCGAGCTTCTGCGCCGCAAACTTCTCCAAGGTGTGCTCGACAGCTTTGTTCACAACCTCCTGGAGGCGGGCAGAGCGGGCGGGTTGAGTCTGGGCCGAGCTGGTTTGCACGGGCAGCAGAGTTAGCAGAGCCAGCGCGGTGAGGGTAGTGCGGATTGATGTGGACACAGGCGTATTAAAGCAAGACCCGTGTTTCTGGCAAGGTTTGGCAAGGAAATGTCCGGCAATACGAGGCTTGAACTGGTTCGTGAAACCGCGGGCAGATCAGAGCCTCGTAACATCGGCTGCCGCCAGTCACGCGGCCCCTTTGAGCAAGCTGCTATGGCTTATGGAGCCGGTAGAAAGCCGCCGCGCCGGCCATGTTGGTGGTGAGGATGAAATTGTTTCCCGCCATCGCGATTCCATTCGTAAGCGGCGTCCAGACGGCGCCGGCAGCGACAGTGCCGGCTGTCTCCAGAACAAAGCCTGTCAGGTAAGACGGCCAGGCAAGTGCCAGTTCGTTTCCTGCGACAGAGAATTGCAGCAGGGGCTCCACCACCGCTGTCGTCCGGATGGCGTTGTTGCCGGAATCCGCCAAGTAGAGATTGCCCGCGGCGTCCAGCGCGGCCCCGACCGGCAAGCCAAACTGCGCCGCGCTGCCTGTGCCGTCGGCGAAGCCGGCTATGCCCGGCAACCCGGCGACCGTGCTGACCACCCAGTTGGTACCATTGGCGGCAAGCTTGCGCAGCGCCTGGTTGCCGGAATCCACGACGAACAGCGTGGCGGCGTCGGCAGCGCAAATTCCCTGTGGGTGGAAAAAGCGGGCGGTGCTGTTCGTGCCATCGGCGCTGCCCCAGACACCCGCCAGGCCGGCAATCGTGCTCACCGCCCCGCCGGGCGTGATCCTTCGGATCGTGTGATTGAGAGAATCCGTGACGTAGAGATTCGCAGCGCCGTCGAGGGCAATCGCCGCCGGTCGGTTGAAGCGTGCCTTGCTGTTGGTGCCGTCGGCGGAACCTAAATTCCCTGCCAGCCCTGCCAGGGTGGTCACGACACCCGCCGGGGTGATCTTGCGAATCGTGTGATTCCACGCATCCGCGACATAAACATGGTCGTCGCCGTCCACCGCAAGTCCTTCCGGTTGGTGGAAATAAGCGTTGGCACCCGTGCCGTCGAGGCTGTTGGCGTTTCCGGTGGAACCGGCGAACAGGCTGACAGTTCCCTCGGGCGAGATCCTCCTGATTGTCGCGTTGGCGGTGTCCGCCACGTAGATAAAGCCAACGCTGTCCACGGCGATTCCCTGCGGTCCGTAGAATCGCCCATTCGTGCCGGCCCCGTCCGCGCTGCCGAAAGTTCCGGCCAGCCCGGCGAAGGTGCTCACGGCGCCCGCCGGAGTGATCTTCCGAATCGTGCTGTTTGCGGTGTCAGCCACATAGATATTCCCCGCGTTCTCCGCGGTGACACCGAGCGGCAGGTTGAAGCGCGCGCTGCTGCCGAAGCCGTCGGCGCTGCCCTGGGTAGCATTGCCCGCCAGCGTGTTGATCGCGAGGGACTGCGAACGAGCAGTCGTGGAGCACGCGAGCCATAAGCTGCAAGCCAAAGTCGGCGCCACCTTCGCCGCGAGGTGGATGCGCCGACTGAGATCGGCGGCGGCGCGGGCAAGTGTTCGGGCCAGGTTCATGCGAGTCAATTCCAGTTCGGACGATAGACAACGCCAGTGGAGTTCGTGCCGCCGCGTCCCATGACCGACGCCGCCAGGGTATAAGTCGCGCCGGGCCTCCGCGCGGGAAGGCGCAAAACGTAGGTCGGCCTGGCGGGGGTGACACCGGTGAATCCCGCGTGCGTGTCCCGATCAATCTCCACGCCGTTCTCCAGCAGTGCAGCCCACGCAATTTCCAGCCCGTGATTTCCCGTCTTCCAGCAGAAACTGACGTCAATTTCGCCCCGCGCGGTGACGCTGGAGGTGATGTCCCAGGTTCGCGTCTCATAGGTCGCGGGCGTTTGCGCGGGGATCCACGTCCCGAGCTGGGGGGGCGTGGCGCTGGGATTATAGTTGACGCCCATCTGCGTGAGCCGTTGCTTGTGAACCACGAGACGGTTCGTAAAGTCCGTCCAGTTCTTCAACGCTGCCGAGGTCCAGTCCACTTCCGCAATGGCCGACAGGCGCGGGAACATCCTGAACTGCATATTCAGCAGGGAGGGAATCCGTTCGGTCCAGCAGGGGCCTTCGGCCCCAAGGATGTAATTGGTGTAAGCCGCCGGAAGATTCGCGGGAATGGGTTCGTAGGCGTACACGTCGGACAGCGGCGTGTAGCCCGACTGCGCAGGCGGCTCGTTGGACCAAAGCACACCGCTGCCGGCCGAGCCGCCGTTCTCATACTTGTTGATGTAGAGCGTCGCGCTGGGGGCCATGACAACGTATTGCCGGTTGGTGGCCGTCTGCACGGCGCGGGTGTTCAGCCAATCCATCAGCGCCGCATTGGTCACTATGCCGCCGTTCATGATCTCGCTCCACCCCATCATCGTGCGGCCCTGGCTCTTGATCCAGTTGGCGATCTGCTGGGCGAAGTAGCCCTGGTACTTCTGCATGTCTGTGGTGCCCAAGGCGTTTGTCAGGGCCTGGTCGAGCGAATGTCTCCGCCAGTTGTCAAACTTCACCTCATCGCCTCCGATATGAATGTAAGGGCTCGGAAACACCTCCATTACCTCGGTGAGCACGTCCTTCAGAAAGTCCATCGTCTCGGGGCGGGCAATGCAGAATACCCCACCCACGTAGCTCGTAACGTTCAGGCTGTACGGGCCGTTGTAGCAGGTGGGGCAGCCGCAGGCGAATTGCGGATAAGCAGCCAAAGCCGCTGACGAGTGCCCCGGCATCTCGATCTCCGGCACCACCATGATGTGCCGCTGGGCCGCGTAGGCCACGATCTCGCGCGCCTCGGCCTGGGTATAGAAGCCGCCGTAGTTGGTGCCGTCCCAGCACAGGCTCGCGCGCGGGTTCAGGTCCCACATCATATCCGTGCGCCAGGCGCCCACCTGCGTCAGCAGCGGCCATTTCCGGATCTCGAGCCGCCAGCCCGAATCGTCGTCCAGGTGCCAGTGGAGCACATTCAGCTTGTGCAGCGCCAACGCATCGAGCAGCACCTTGACCTCGTCCTTGGTGAAGAAATGCCGCACGCTGTCCAGCATGAATCCCCGCCACTGGAAGCGGGGCCAATCCCGGATATAAACGCAGGGCGCCGTCCACGGCACGCCCGTCACGGGTTGTGAGGAATAGATCTCCGGCGGCAGCAGCTGCAGCAGCGTCTGCACGCCGTAGAAAAGCCCCGCGGACGCCGGCGCGCGGATGACGACCGAGTTCGTTGCCACGGTCAGCTCATATCCCTCGGCGCCCAGGCTGCCGAGTGCGCTATTCGTTGTGAGAAGAATGGCGTCCGGCACTGCCGAAACCCCGGCGTTCGTCACGATTTGAAAGCGGTGACCGGTGGACTTAAAGAGGCTGGTCGCCAGATACTCTCCCGTTTCGCGCGCGGCGTCGTTCACGAGGATGCGCGTGGGGGCCAAGACGGGCGCGCCGGGTATGACCTGGGCCGGGCAGACGGTGAACGATCCTGCGTTGGTTTGCATCAACTGCGGCAGCGGAACGAGCGCCGGTGGCGCAGCGAACAGCCCCGCCGCCTGCAGCAGAAGCAAGATGCAAACGACTCGGGCTGTCATGCAGACACCGGAAGCATGTGCATAATATGGGCCGCACAGTTATGGGAAAGCAAGCCCTTTGAGACCTAATTCTTGAATGAGGGTGGAAAGTGTTCTAATGTTGTCGTCGAAATTGACCCCAGTCATGAGCAAGTCCAGTAACCATGGGCTGGAGGTGCTGTATCGCACTCAAGGGAAAAGCAGCCGGAGCAACTTAATGAACTTCGGGAACAGGGCTTTGGGATTATGTGTTGTACACACTGGACGTCTCGCCGCTCGCATATGAAGACCAAAACCGCATTTCTCCCGCTCGCGCTCACGCTGGCCGCATTGGGATTTGGGCTATTTGCCATTCAGCCGGCTCAAGCCGCCGCCTGGGATACCAACAGCTCCATGACGGTCACGCGGCAGATTCATACCGCCACCTTGCTGCCCAGCGGCAAGGTGCTGGTTGCCGGGGGCTTTAGCAGCGGTGGCGCCACGAACAGCACCGAGCTCTATGACCCGGCCACTGGGAAGTGGGCGGCCACCGGCGCGCTGATCACCTCGCGCGGGTATCACACAGCGACTCTGCTCCCCAGCGGGAAGGTCCTGGTCGTCGGCGGCTACAACGGCGCAGCCGGCTTTCTCCCCAGCGCGGAACTCTATGATCCCGCCACCGGGATATGGACGGCCACTGGCGGGATGACCGCCGCGCGTTACGGCCACACCGCCACCTTGCTGACCAATGGGCTGGTGCTGGTTACCGGCGGCACGAACAGCACCAGCGGTACCTTGGGGAGCGCAGAGATCTACGATCCCGCCGCCGGGATCTGGACCACTTCGGGCGTGATGAGCACCGCGCGCGCGTACCACACCGCGACATTGCTGCCGGATGGGAGGGTGCTGGTCGCGGGAGGCAGAAACGCCGGCGTTACCTACCTGGCGAGCGCGGACCTCTACAACCCGGCCAGCCGGACCTGGGGAGCGGTCAACTCGCTGAATACCGGACGCAACAGCCATACGGCGACTCTGCTGCCCAATGGCAAGGTGCTGGTCGCGGGAGGAAACGCCAGCGGCAATAGCGCGGAACTTTACAATCCCACCAACGGGATGTGGGCAGTCACCGGCGCGGTCCCCCTGACGCGCGCAGGACACACGGCCAACCTGTTGCCCAGCGGGCTGGTGCTGGTCGCCGGGGGCTATGGCGGCGGCTTTCTGTCCAGCACGGCGCTCTACGATCCCGTTGCCGGATCCTGGGCAAACCTCGACGTGCTGGCCACCGCGCGCGCGAATCACACCGCCACCTTGCTGCCCAATGGCAGCGTGCTTATCGCCGGCGGTTATGGCGCCGGCATCCTTTCCAGCGTGGAATCGTTCGATCCGGCGTTAGGCACGTGGCCGTCGCAGGGCCTGCTCAATGCGCATCGCGGAAGCCACACGGCGACCCTCCTGCCCGATGGCAAAGTCCTCGTCGCGGGGGGCACCAGTGACGGTAATGCCGGTCTTGCCAGTTCGGAGTCGTTCGACACGGCTGCTGGGGCATGGACGACGCGCGGCTCGCTGGCCGGCGCGCGCGCCGGCCACACCGCAACCTTGCTTCCCAACGGGAAGGTGCTGGCCGCCGGCGGCTATGGCGGCGGCTATCTCGCCAGCGCGGAGCTGTTCACTCCGGCCGGCGGAACGTGGACGGCTGCCAACCCAATGGCCGTCGGGCGCGCGTTTCACACCGCCACATTGTTGCCAAGCGGGAAGCTGCTGATCGCGGGAGGCCAAGGCAACGCCGGAGCCACCAACAGCGCTGAACTCTATGACCCGGCCAGCGGAAACTGGGCTGCTGCCGGTTCGCTCCTCACCGCGCGCTACTCCCACACCGCCACCTTGCTGTCGAACGGCAAGGTGCTGGTTGCCGGCGGCACGAACAGTACCAGCGGCGCCCTTAGGGTCGCGGAGCTCTACGATCCAGCCGTCGGAACCTGGACGGCGACCGGCTCACTCACCAACAAGCGCTGGGGTCACACGGCCACTCTGCTCCCCAATGGCAAGGTGCTGGTCGCAGGAGGCGCTGACGCGACCGACTCGATTTCCACTGCGGAGCTCTACGATCCGGCCGCCGGCACGTGGACGCCAACGGGGAAGATGACCATTTCCCGCAACGGCCATCGAGCCGCCTTATTGCTCAACGGCGAAGTGCTGGTTGCCGGGGGCTACTATCGCAGCAATAGCTTTCTCGGCATCTACCTATTCAGCGCGGAGCTCTACCAACCGGCCAGCGGGAAGTGGACGGAGACCGCCGGGTTGACGGTTGCCAGCGGGGGGCATACAGCGACCTTGCTGCCTGACGGGCGCGTGCTGCTTGCGGGAGGCTACAACCCCGGCATCGTTCCCGCTTATCTCCACCGATGGGAGCTGTACGAAGCCGGTTTGGGCTTTACCAACTCCTGGCGGCCCAGGGTCAGCGGTGGCACCACGCCGCTTAAGCTGGGTGGAAGCCTCACGCTGACCGGCGCCGTCTTTCGGGGCATCTCCGAAAGCTCCGGCGGCAATGGTCCCCAGAACTCGGCCTCCGGTTATCCGCTGGTGCAGTTGCGCGCCCTGGAAAACGAGCAGTCCCTGTTCCTGCTGTCCGCCCCCGGCACAAACTGGTCGGCCGCGACATTCACCTCCGCGCCAGTCTGGGGCTTCCCGCCCGGCTACGCGCTGGCCACAGTCTTCGCGAACGGCATCGCCAGCACCGGCAGTGTGCTCAACATCAGCATTCCCGTTCCAACTACGACCAGGCTCACCAACCCCAAACGGCTGACCAACGGCGCCTTCCAATTCTCCTTCACCAACAGTTCGGGAGCACTTTTCAGCGTGCTAGCCAGCACGAACCCGGCGCAACCCCTCAACACTTGGGTGGTGCTAGGCGGTGTCACGGAAGCCGCCCCCGGCCAGTTTCAGTTCACCGACCCGCAGGGCGCCAACTTCATCCGCCGTTTCTACCGCCTCCGTTCGCCGTAAAGACCGCGGGTTAAGGCTTGTTCCCCGGCCGGGAGGTTCCACTCCTGCTGGAGGACGAGCGCGAAGAATCAGGGCGCGGCTGGGTTGGCGGTGCCGAGCGGACCGGGGCGGTCTGCAACTGGCTTTTCGGTTGATAGACGTGTGAGCTGGCGGACGGGGCGGTGCTTGGCCGTGTTGTGGTTCGCGGCTGCGCCGCCATGCGGGCGTTGTTCAGCGCCGGCAGGCCCGAGTCAGACCGGTAGCCCGGCGCAGTGCGGATGCCTTGCTTCCAGTTTTCAGGCGCGCGCGGCGCGGTTACCGCGGGAGGTATGGTCGGGACGGCTTGCGTCGGGCGCGGGGCTGACTGCACTTGCGGCGCCGGGGTGGGTCTGGCTTCCCGGGACACGGACGCGCTTCGTGGAGCCTGGGCCGAGGACGTTACCGGGGCCATCGAGGCGGCACTCGGTGCTGAATTAACTTGTGATGACGAAGCAGGCCTGGAGTCGCGGGACCAGTTCGAGGTTTGGGGCGCCCTGCCGGCCGGAGCGGCGGGTGTCGTCTGCGGCGCGGATGCGGGCCTGGCGCTACGTGACCAGTCCGACGTTGTCCGGGCGTTGTCCGGGCGTGTGGCCGGCGCGGATTTCATGGCGCTGGGCGTGGCTTGGGCTTGCTGTGAGGGCGCGGCCTTAACATTGCTCGACCAGGGCGAGGTCTTGGGCGACCCCAATGACGTTCTGCCCGCGGCGGCGCCGCCGCGGCTGGAGCTTGCGACCCGCTCGGTTTTGGCCGGCGCGCGGAGGGCGTGGCGAATGACCGGATTCTGCGCGTCAACTCTCTGCGCCTCCATGCGCGCGGGCCGGGCCGGCACCTCGAGGCGCGGCCGATAGACCACCGAACTGGCGCGCGTGGGCATCCGCTCCGGCCGGTCAGACCAGTCGCGCACGGTGGCTCGTGGAACGCGCCCGCGGGTGGCCGAGGAAACGCGGTCATACGGAATGCCCCGGTGCTCTATCCGGTTGTTGTGCACGACATAGTTGTTGATGATAGTGGTTTGGTTGTAGATGTTCTGGACGCGCGCCGGCGGCAGGCAACGCCGGTGCAGGTCGCGGTGGTGGAAGTCGCCAAAGGAGACGAACAGGAACGCATCGCTGCCCAGGCCAAACCCGAAGCTCGCACCGACGCTAACGCCGTTATAGCGCCAGCCCAGGTGCAAATCAAACGTGGAGTGCGGCGGCAACGGCGCCCAGCCGTAGCAGTCGGCGCCCGAGCGCCAAGTCACCCACGCGGGCCCCCAGACCCGGTCCGGCATCCAAACCCAGCCGCAACGCGCGTGCATGTGCCAGCGGCCATAGTGGAACGGGGCCCAGCCCCAGGAGTACGAGGATTGCCAATACCAGCCGTAATCGGAATAGATCCAGTGTCCGCCGTCACAGTAAGGCCGCCAGCCGCGGCGCAGCACGACCGCCGTAGGCTGCCAGCACCAGCCGTAACCATCCAGTTGGACCCAGGTGCCATAGGGTGCCAGGTCGTTGTAGAAATACGTCACGTCGGGCGGCGGGCTGCTGACATAGACCGGCGCGGGAGCAGCGGCCACGGTGGGCGCGGGCGGTGCTGTCGGCGCCGGAGCGACTGCGGCCGGCGCGGCCGGAGCCGGACTGGCGGCGGCTGGGGCGTATTGCTGCGGCTGGCCGCGCAGCGTGCTGTCATGGTTCAGCATGGCCGAGGTGACTTCGGGAGAGAGCCCAAGGTCCTTGAGATAAAGAACGTCGTCGGCTGAAAGGTTGAATGCGGCTTGTGAATTCTTGATGTAGGCCAGGACCACCTCATCCCCAACGCCCGAGCTGGCGAGTTTCACCACCTCCGCCGCTCCCGGCGAGAGGGTAGCGGGGACTTCCACCAACGCCCTCTCCGGCACGCCCGGGGGTGGGGCCTCCGGCGCTTGGGCCAGGCCGGACAACGATGGAAGGGCCAATAGTGCAACCAACCCGAACCATTTCGTAGTTTTCATAATATGCGCACTCGCGTTCATAATTAACCGATTAGACCGCCGGGGCGGAGCTTTATTCAGCAGAACGGATCCGATTGATAACAGGGAGGATATAATCGGCAGGGACCGAAGTCTATTCTGAATGCCACCCCCTTTTTCGGCGTTCCGGGAGTTCGGCTGTTTTAGAGTTGGCAGCGCGCGGGGATGGTGCTTCACTCCGACACGTAGATGGCCGCCACGACGCCGACAAGCCTCGCCGGGCAAAGCCGCAATGACTAACTCGAACGCGCACGAATAATCGAAGGAGAACAGATATGCTCACTAACGTTTCACGCAGGTGCTTCCTCAAATCAACTGCCGCCGGAGTGATTTCGGCCGGCGCGCTGGCCGCGTTGGCCGAGCGGCTGTCGGCCATGACCGCGACATCCGCGCTGGGGCCCAAGTCGAAGGTCCGCATCGGCAAGCTTTATCTTGGCCGCGAGCATCCCGGCTGGCCGACGCACAAGGTGGACGTGAACGCCGAGATGAAGCAGTTCGAGGCCGAGTTGGGCAAGCTGGGCGCGGGCCTGGCCGACGTGGAGTTCGTCGAAGGCGGCTTGATCGCCAGCAACGAGCAGCTGGCGGCGGCCAAGGAGAAGTTCAAGGGCGTGGACGGCATCCTGGTCGTCCACCTGACGATGGGCATCGGGGCGCAGTTGCAGAGCTTGATGGAGTTGGGGATACCGATTGTGCTGTTTGCCCTGCCTTACACCGGCCATGAATGGCACACCATGGCCGGCTGGCAGCGCCAGGGCAAGCTGATCGAAGTGTTCCCCACCAGCCGCGTCGAGGACGTGCTGGTCGCCATCCGCCCCTTCCGGGCGATTCACCGGCTGAAGGAGGCGCGCGTGCTCCATGTGAGCAATGGGCCCGCCGACGCCGCCTACTGCCAGGCGCTCAAGGCCAAATTCGGCACGGAGATCATTTCTCTCACGCTGCCCGACTTGCAGAAAGCTTGCGCAGCCGCCGACCGCGGCGAAGCGATGGCCGACATGCGGCGCTGGATCAAGGAAGCCAGGAAGATTGTTGAGCCGACCAAGGAGGAAATCCTCAAGTCCTCGGTGATGTATATCGCGATGCGCGACCTGCTGGCGCAACACCAGGCGGTGCTCATCACCATGAACTGCCTCGGGATGGGATTAATGGACCGCGGCATGGGTTATCCGTGCCTCGGCTTCGTCCGCTTCAACAACATGGGCCTGGGCGGCGTCTGCGAAGCCGATTTGAAGTCGAGCATGACGCACCTCATCTTTGTCAACCTCGTGGGCAAACCGGGCTTCGTGACCGACCCGGTGTTCGACGTGTCCACCAGCACGATCATCCACGCCCATTGCGTGGCCGCCACGCAGATGCTGGGGCCGGACAGCAAGGAGTCGCCCTACGATATCCGCAGCCACCTGGAAGATGGCCGCGGGGCGTCGCTCATGGTGAAGCTGCCGATCAAGCAGAAGGTGACCATGGCGCGGCTGCTCGGCACGGACAAGATGCTCTTCTCGACCGGCGACGCGGTGGATAGCCCGTTCGTCGAGCGCGGCTGCCGCACCAAGCTTACGGTGAAAGTGGACCACATAGACAAGTTCCTGGAGAACTGGTCGTCCGGCCTGCACCGGGTCATCTTCTACGGCGACCACACGCGGGACGTGCAGCGCTACTGCCGGTTCGCCCGGATCCGCCTCCTGAACGAAGGCACCGACGAGGTGCAGAAGGTGGACGGACTGGACTGGGACCCGCACGTGCACGCGTAGGCGGGCCCTGCCAGAGACGCTAGCAATTGCCCCGCACTTCCAGTTCGTAGAGCCGGGCGAGTGTCTTGAGGTGCGCGGCAAAGTCGCCGCAGTACAGGATCGGGTGCGGCCCGCCGTAGATGGTGCAGATGTCTTTCACGTCCGGCACCTTGACCAGGACGCGGGTCGCGCATCCGCCCGTCGGCGGGCAGGTGGGAGAGGAGACCAACTGGCCGCGCCAGGCATCCAACTGCTTCTTGCCGCTGTGATACTTGCACAGCGTGACGGTCTCGCCCACCGGCCATTGCACGTCCAGCGCCAGCGTCTTGGGCAATTGATGGAAAAACGGGCGCAGGCTGTAGGGCGTTTCCTTCCCCTGCGGTCCGTGCAGGCGCGTGGTGCAGGTGCAATGCGCGCCGAAGTAGAGGTTCTGTTCGGTGTCGAACTCCGGGTTGTGCTGGAAGCCGCCCCGCCCGAAGCAATTGGCGCCCAGCATGAGCGTCAGGGAGGCGTTCAAGTCGTTCTCGCAGCCGCAGGGGCGGAGGGTGCCGTTGTTGAGGGCAAAACTCAGGCACGGTTTGCGGTGCTTGAGCATCAGGCACTCGATGGTGATGGCGTCCGCGTCGTGCCGCTCCATGATCTTCTGCACGGCCGCGTGCGAGCGGACGGCATCGTGGAAGGCCGTTGGGCTCAGATCGGTGATGTGGCGCGCGCGGCTGCGCACAGACTTCGCCAGGCGCTCCATTTCCCGGGTTAACCGGGTCTCGTCGAAGAGGTGGTTGAATTCATCAGCCGGCACGCCACGGATGGCCAGGCCGAAGAAGGGTTCCGTCGTGTCGTGCCGCTCCTTAAACGGGCTTGCCACGCGCAGCAACCGGCTTTGCGCCATTCGGTTCATGGCATGGACGGCGCGCAAGCCGCGTTCCAGCGCGTCCCAGTTTTCGATGGAATGGATGTACTGCACGCGCGGCGCGGTCCGCAAATACTCGGGCGGGGCCTGGTGACTGGCGCCAACGGGATGGTAGAGAATAATCGGCCCCTTCCAGGCTTCGAAGATGGGAAGCATCTTCTGGCTGAAGCTGTTCCAGAAGTTGAAAAGCAGCAGGGCGTCGGGCTTGTTGCTTTCGAGGCTGGCGAGGAAGGCGCGGATGCCCGCGTCGGTATAGAGCGCCTGCTCCTCGAGATCGATAGTAAGGTCGAGGCCCGCGGTGAGCCGGTTTAGCTGGGCGAGGAACTTCCTCTGCTGCTGTTCCGGTTCAAACTGATTGCCCGGCCAGGTGAACCACTCGTGCTGTTGCCAGCCGTCTTCGTTCTTGCCCGCAATCACGACCTCCGCCGGCGGGTAAAAGAACGCGCCGCGGATGAGGGCGGGTTTCTTCTTGCGCGGCGAGAGGATGAGGTTGTCTGGCGCCGCCTCCAAAGCGCCCATCGGCCACAGCGCCAGCCCGGCCAGCGCGCTGGTGGATTTGATGAAGGTGCGGCGGTCGCAGGGAGAGGAGAGTCCGTTACTGCTCAAATTCATGCGCCGAGCATAGTCCCGGGACACCATGAGTCAATGCGGGACAACCAACGCCGCCGCGCCGCTGCCAATTACCCTTCGTCTTCCGTCCATCCTGGCGTCCGGCCAGGAGGATGAGGTAGAGAGGGAGGGCAATGCCCGCTAGACCCGACCCAGGCGCTCCAGCAACTTGCCGTGGATGCCGCCGAAGCCGCCGTTGCTGAAGACGATCACGACCTCTCCCCCCTGCGCGCCCTTCGCAACGTGATCCACGATGGCGTCCACGTCCGGCAGGTAGGCGGCGTCTTTGCCGGCGGCTTTCAAGTCCTGCATCAGCCGTTCGGGGTCCAGGCGCTCCTCGGGCGCCAGCAGCTCCAGGCGGGCCACCTGGGCGACGACCACCGCGTTGGCCTGGGCAAACGCGCTGGCCAGCTCGGCCTGGAAGACGTTGCGCCGGGTAGTGTTGGTGCGCGGCTCGAATACGGCCCAGAGCTTCTGCGTGGGATACTTGTGGCGCAGCGCGCTCAGGGTCTCGCGAATCGCGGTGGGATGATGGCCGAAGTCATCCACCACGATCACCCCGCCGCCAATGCCGCGCACCTCCAGGCGGCGCCGGATGCCTTTGAAGGTGTCGAAGGCGGATTGGATCTGGTGGTTCTTGAGCCCGCAATGCTTGGCGCAGGCAACCACCGCCAGCGCGTTGCGCACGTTGATCTCCCCCAGGAGGTTGGTGCGGAACTTGAAGCTGGGAATCTCGAACTCCGTCGCCGTCGGCCCGTAGCGGAGGTTGAAGGCCCGGACCGCGCTGCTCTCGCCCAGCCCGAAGCGTTTCACCGGACAGTGCGTCACGTTGAGCAACGGCGCCAGGTTCGCGTCGTCGCCGTTGCCCAGCAACAGGCCGTTGCGCGGAATGAGCCGGATGAAGTATTTGAACGCGGTCTGGATGGGCTCCAGGCTCTCGAAAATGTCGGCGTGGTCGAACTCGAGGTTGTTGATCACAGCCACTTCGGGCAGGTAATGCACGAACTTGCTGCGCTTGTCGAAGAACGCAGTGTCGTATTCGTCGCCCTCGATGATGAACCAGTCGCTGTCGGTGAAGCGCGCCCCCTGGCCGAGGTTGTTCGGGATGCCGCCGATGAGGTAGCTGGGGTTGAGGCCGTTGTGCTCGAACACCCACGCCAGCAGCGCGGTCGTGGTGGTCTTGCCGTGCGTGCCGGCGACGACCAGCGAGCGCTTGCCGCGAATGAAGTAGTGCTTGAGCAACTCCGGCAGCGAGCAGTAAGCCAGCTTGTGGTCCAGCACGTATTCCGCCTCCGGGTTGCCGCGGGAGATGGCGTTGCCAATGACGACCAGGTCGGGCTTGCGCGCCAGGTTCTGCTCCGCGTAGCCGGCGATGACCTCGATCTTCCGGTCCGCCAGGAAGGTGGACATGGGCGGATAGACATTCTGGTCCGAGCCGGTGACCTTGACGCCCTTCTCCTGCAACGCCGCGGCGGTCGCCGCCATCGCCGTGCCGCAAATGCCGACAAAGTGAACTGACTGAATGCGCGAAAACATTGTGTCCATGATAAGACCCCGCCGGGGTGTGGAAAGGGAAAAGGCTTGCGCCAGGCCGCCGGGCCCGCCTTTCGCCTTGTCAGGGCTGCACGCCGGGTCCTAAAGTAGCGCCATAGCGACATGATTGAGCTGATTCAGTTTCCCTGGAGCCCGTTCTGCATCGTCCAACGCCGGATCCTCGAATTCTCCGGCGCCCGATTCAAGATCACCAACATCCCGAGCGGCGACCGCGCGCTGGTCTGGAAGCTGACCCGGCAGCGCTACTACTGCGTGCCCATCATCCGCCACGGCAAGTCGGTCATCTTCGAGGTGAGCGACGATTCGCAAGTCATCGCGAAGTATCTCGACGCAAAGCTGCAGCTCGGGCTGTTCCTGTGGGACCTGGAGGGCGAGCAGTCGATCATGTGGCGCTACATCGAGAACGAGGTGGAAGGCATCGGCTTCAAGCTCAACGACATCTACTGGCGGGAAGTGGTGCCGGCGGCGGACCAGGTGGCCTTCCTGCGCCACAAGGAACGCAAGTTCGGGCGCGGCTGCATCGAGCGCTGGCGGGCGCAGCAAAAAGAGCTGCTGGCGCAGTTCGAGCAACGGCTGCTGCCGTTCGAGCAAATGCTGCTGCACCGGCCGTTCCTGCTGGGGCACCGGCCGCGCTTTGTGGACTTCGACCTTTACGGCATCGTGGGCAACTTCCTTTACTCCGGTCATTACCGCCTGCCGGCAGCGCACACGCGCCTGCGGAAATGGCACGCGCGGATGACCCACGCGCGGTTGGCCTCGGTCGCCGAGGACGAGGACGTGCCGTTCTGACCAAACAAGAAAGGTATTGAACAATGAAACTCCTGTTACCCTGGTTATGTGTAGTGGCACTCGCGGCCGGGCTGGGCTGGGTTTATTCCGTCGGCCAGAAGAAAGATGCCGAGCTCGCGGCGCTGCGCGAGGAGAGCCAGCAACTGCAGAAGCTGCAGGCCGACCTGGAGGAAACCAAGAACGTCCGCGCCCAGGCGGAAAGCGATGAGCTGGCTCGCCTGCGCAAGGACCACGAAGAGCTGTTGCGGCTGCGCAACGAAGTCCGCCAGTTGCGCGCCGACAAGCAGCAGCTCACTACGCAGGCCCAAACGGCGCAAGCGCAAGCCCAGAGCGTTCAGCAGCAAATGCAGGCGCTGGCCCAGAACCCCAAACAAGCCCCCGCCCAGCTGCAGCTTAACCCCGCAGCCCAGACGGCCATGTGCATCAACAACCTGCGGCGGATTGACGCCGCCAAACTTCAGTGGGCGTTGGAGAATCAAAAGCCGGCTGGCGCATTGCTCACCGCCGCGGACCTGGCGCCCTACCTCAGGACCAACACGCTGCCGGCCTGCCCGGCCGGCGGAGTCTACACGCTCAACCAGATCGGCCTGGCGCCCATCTGCAACATCCCCGGCCACACCTTGTCGAAGTAACCCTGGTTCCGGAACCCATCCGCGTCGTTGCTGTAACGCCACAGACCAGGGGGTAACCCAGAAATGCCAAGGAATTCCCTAGTTGTTGGTTTTGCTAGAACGCACGACGGTGAAGCAGACTTAACGGTCTGGTCCCGCACGGGCCGTTAAGGGTCGTTGGTGGGTGCGGGGAGTGGATAACACGTGGGCCGGACGACCACTGGGAAAAACGGGACAGCCCAAGACGGCTATGAAAAGGATAGAGGCTAGGGGAATGGGCCTGACCGCAGGCAGACAGACGGAGACACGGAACGCTTCACAAGGTTGCAGAGGCCATTGGTATGGGCTGGCGAACTGCATGGCTTCCGGAGGGGCAATAGCGCTCGCCGGCATGTTGTTGGTCGCTGCCACAATGTATGCCGCCGAGCCAGAGGCCGCGGGCCAGGCTCAGGGTGATCAGCAAGGC
The DNA here is from genome assembly GCA_035452965.1 of Candidatus Paceibacterota bacterium. NCBI lineage: Bacteria > Bacillati > Minisyncoccota > Minisyncoccota bacterium. The sequence goes on from DAOTCE010000002.1 coordinate 357,224, forward strand.
CTGGCAGGCAGTCAAGGACTGGCGCTGGAGGCATCGCAATCGGCATCGCTGTGCCCCAGCAACAGTGTCACCCTGACTACAAACACCGTGTCTGCCAGCCAGCAAGCAAATCAAGGTGGGAAAGTTGAATCCGGGCAGACGGATAAATTCCCCAAGGACAATAAAGTTGGGCCACTACCGCCAGTGAACCTCAGAATTGTCGGAAGTTCCTAATTAGCTCGCAGCGACTGTCACCGGCCGACCCCTCCGGCCGGTGCAATCGCCCGGCACCGGCCGTCGTGACACCCTGTGCGGGCGCAGCTTTAGTGCGTGATTTCGCAAATCCACCATTGTATTGCCTGCGCGTAGCGCGGAAACCAACCTGACCTGAATAGGTTAGAATGGTCTTGCCGGGCGGGTGGGCTCCAGAAATGTGCCGCAAGCCGGGTTTATCCGGCCACACCCACCGTCTGTCATCCCAACGACAGGCTCCGCCCGCCCCCCGACCCTGAGGCACCCCGCCCCCAAGCCGGATACGGCGAAAAGACGGCGCCAATCCGGCGGGACCCCGGTGTGTATCCCATGGGGGTCGGCCCCCATGGGATACACACAGGGCCATAACGGGTGTCACAGCGTTGTCACACCGGCACTTCCGGCTCTAGTGGGCTTTGAAACCGAATATTCTCGGGAATCACCACTGTCCCAAAAATGGACACGGCGCTGATTTCCGCCAGGACGGCTATACGATTCAGGAATACGTGACTGTATTAATTGATCGCGGGGAGTGGTCGTTTCAGAGAGAGCTCAGCTTGCAGACGGTGGCACGAATGTCAGTGCGTCAGAAGGGAAATTGTGACATGGGGCGCGCGGAACGCGGGTCCAGGGCTGCCAAGTCCTGGCAGGTTGAGGGCAAAGCCCGTTTCTGGAAAAGCTGAAATATTGAATAGGCAAGCGCGCGACGGAGCACACCCCAGCGTTCCCTACCTTCCCCACTGCAAGGCGGTTTGGGCAACAGGCCCTGCCGATGCGCCCCGAGCGGCGTGCCGCCTGCGCTTACTGCTTGAGTGAGTCGAACCAGACTTTGGCGCCGGACAAGCTAGGCACGAAGCAGCCGCTGTGGTCGGCGCTGGGAACGGGGTTGATGAGCAGCACCTGCGCCGCCCCGCGCGCCACGAAGTTGCTGTAGGCAACCTGCGAGTTGGCGTAGAGCACGTCGGCATCCGCGCCGCAGTGATACAGTTGCATCGGCGCGACGGGCTTCCATTGAGTGAGGTCGTTATCGCGCAAGGCCTGGCGCAGCGGGCTGCCGGGGTCATATTGCAGCGACCAGAGCGCCTCGGCGGAAAGCAGGGCAGACAGGTTGCAGGCAGGCAGGCAGCCGTCGATGACCTCGCTGGCGGTGCTGCCATTGAAGAGCGGCGGGATGGTTGTGTCGTAGGGCGCCGCCAGCAGCGCCGACCAATCCGACGCCAGCGCATACACGCGCTGATACGCCGTCAGCACGAAAGCGTAGTAACAGGGATTGGGCGGACAGCGCGTCGAAAGCAAGTCATTCAGTTCCACGCCTGACATATCGTACGGCCCGGCCATGGGCGCGCTGGCGGTGATGGCAAACTCATTCGTGTGATACTTCTCCAACTCGCGGTGTAACGCCATCGTCGCGTGCCCGCCTTGCGAATAACCGACCAGGAAGATCTGACCATTAAGAGGCACGCTATTGCTGGCGCAGAAGCGCCGGCCGGCGCGCAGCATGTCCACGCACGCTGTCGCCTCGCTGCGGGCATGGACGTAAGGATGAAAACCGGGGCTGTCACCCAACCCCAGGTAATCCGGCAGCACCGTCGCATAACCGACCGAGGCAAACACCAGGCCCGCGATTGCTTCGCCCAGGCCTTTGGACGCGACATCGTTTGTCTCGGTGGTCGTGCCGTGCTGGTAGCTCAACAGCGGCAGCGCCCGGCCGACGCCCTGGGGCAGGCACGCCGCGCCGGAAGCCTGGGTGCGCCCGCCCAGCGGGTCGATCGTCTCATACACGACCTTGTAAAAGCTCACCCCGTTCTGCGCCGTGACAGGTATGCCGTGATAGGAGAACAACGAATTGAGGGCGCTCACCGTGTAAGTCTGCAACAGGTTTGACGACAGCAGCTTGCCGCGCGTGGCCGGCGGGACGGCGATGACGCGGTAGAAGCGCATCGCCTGGCTGGCGCAAGTGGTTTCGTCCCATTGCGTTTCAAGGGCCGGCCAGCCTTGCGTGGCGTCAACCGTTAGCCAGAGACTGTTGGCGAGCCGCTCCCGCGCCTGCAAGGTGTACGCCTGCCCGGCGACGGCGTTGGTCCAGGCGAGCGTGACCCCGTTGGTGGCGCGGCATGAAGATGTGAAACGCAGACCTTGGGCGGGGACGGTTCCCACAGAAGCCATAACGACGCAAGGCAGCACCAATCGCCAACAGCAGCCCTTCATGTCACAGAGCTTGAGTCATTCGTAATGACTTGCAAGCTTTTAGAGAGGCGCCGAAATGTTCAGTGCTGACTGCTGGTGGCCCGCATTTCAAGGCGGTAGCGTTAGTTCACAAATTCAGGACGCCTCGTGGCTGCCTGGTTGTCGCAGGTGGGCTTCGCTCGGGATGTCGCGACCTCGATCAATCGCCAAGCACCTGGACGATCGCCGGCCTGGTCTCGGCCCGGTTTTTCGGCTGGTAATATTCATAGACCGCGCTCGGGGGAGGTTGGACGCGGAGCGGGTACTTGGCGCGCAAGGAGTATTCGAACTGAAACGGCTGCGCAGTGGGGAGTTGCCGCAGATAGAGGATGACCTGGTTCCCCGTCGCTTCAAACCTGGCGATGGCCCCTTTCTCCTGCAATCGCTCGAACGCGGTCGTATCCACGTCGAACCCGGGAGGGATACCGAGGTCCACTATCGCCATATTGATGACCTGGCCGGTGTTGTTGCTGACGGTGACCGCGCATTCGAGTTGGGCATTCACGGCCAGCGTTGTGCGGTCATATCGAACGACGATCTGCAAAGGCTCGAATGGCGCCGGCCCGGGGGGCGTCGTCGCCTGGGCACGGGAAACCGCGGGCAGCCAATAGACGCCCGCGAGTTGAAAGGCCAGCTCCCCGACGGGGGTCTGCCGAAACTCGATTTGGTTCTCCCCCGGCCGAAGGTGCCGGGTGAGGTCGGCCTGCCGCATCACGTCGTTGTTCTCCTTATTCACAGGAAAGGTCTCGACGGCCTCGCCATTGAGCAGCAGCGTGACGGCCGAATCGAATTCCTGTCCGAACGACGCCGTGCTGCCGGCGAGCAGCGCGCGCATCGCCAGAATGGTGGCCTGGGTCGAACCCCAGGTGCCAGTTGCTGTCTTCTGCCTGGAAAGCCAGCCCAGCGCCTGCTTTACCAATTCGGGCGAGGAGCCGCCTTTCATTAATGCCATCGCCGACAACGCGGTCGTCTCCACGTTCAGGTCGGTTCCATGTGAGCAGGTGACACTCTGGCCCGCTGAGGTCCAATGCAGCGTGCCCTGGCGATCCGCCACGACGGCTTGCTGGATCTGACCGGCCAATTCACGGCCGAAGGAATCGTCGCGATCGCGGGCGAGCAAGGCGTTCGCGGCCAGGGCTTTTTGATACGTGGTGGAGAGTTCCTCGGGATGATGGCGCAGGTAGTTCAGCGCATTGTCGAGGTTCGGAGACGAATCGCCGGATTCGGCCAGCGCCCAGGCGACGTAGGCCGTGATAAGCGTCTTGTCCGACCAGGAATGCAGCCCGCTTGCCTGGTTCCAGGAGCCATCGGCGTTTTGCCTGGAGAAGAGCCACTGCCGGGTCCGGTCAATCAGGTTCGGGTCCACCGGATGAACGCGGTTCATGTCCGTGAATTCAAGGACGCCATAAGCGGTAAGGCCCACGTGAGCGGGCGAATGGCCAAACCACTCGAACCCGCCTCCCGCCACTTCGAAAGTAAGCAGGCGCTGATAGCCCGTGTTGATGAACTTGCGCGCCCTGACTTCGATCTCAGGGGTGAGCCTGCCCATATGCTTCAAGTAATCCAAAACGAGCACGCTCGGATAGGTGGTCGAGGAGGTCTGCTCGAAACAACCGTGTGGCACCTGAAAGATGGATTCCAGCCCCTCTACGATTTCGGTGAAGCGGGAGGGATAGAACTTCACCCACAGACTCTGGGAATCAGGCACCACGTCCCCTGGAATGGTGAAGCGGTCGGTCCAGTTTGCCTTGAGGACCGCGTTGCGGGTGTGTTCCACCTGCTCCCCTGTGGGCACCACGCGGACTTCGCGTTCCACGGCATCCGCGAGGCTGGTTCCCAGGGCGGTGACGCGCAGCGAGTGCCGGCCTGCGCGAAGCACTTTGAGCGGGAAGCTCGCGCTTTTGACCTCGTTCGGAGCGAGATGGACGCTCAGGTTGTGCGACGGCGCGGCGAACCATGCCCCGGGCGCAACTGTGAGGCGAATGTCCTGGGAGGTCTTCAGGTAGTTGTAACAAGTCACGGGCACCGAAATCTGGTCGCCCAGAGACATCGCGACCGGCAGATCCAGGTCCACAAAGAAGTCCTGGAAGACGGTTATGGGCACCTCGGCACTGCCCATTTTGCCACCAGCACTAATACCCTCCACCGAGGCTCGCCAGGTGGTGATCGAGTCCGCCAGAGGGATTTCCAGGCTCGCTTTGCCCTGGCCATCGGTGATCAGCTCGGGCTGCCACAGCAAGGTTTCCGGGAAGTCCCGGCGCACGCGGGGTGCCGCCGGACTGCCGGCATCCGACCGAATGCCATCCTGCCGGGCCACCAGGTTGGCCAGTTCAAGCTGTTTGAGGTCGTTGAGGAGTGAGATGCGTTGCGCTTTAGCCTTGGCCCTAGACAGTGCGGGCAACAGCAACGCCGCGAGAATACAGATGATCGCGATGACGCACAGCACCTCAGCGACATTGATGCAGGCCACTCTCGCCTTGATGCCTTTGGCTTTCAACTGTCGCCGAACATGCAAGTCTAACCCGCCCAACACGACCAGCGGAGCTGCCACGCTGCCCAGGAACCACAGGAAAACAAGGGAGCCACCGTATCCCAGTTGAAAAGCCAGGGAGGCAAATCCCAACCGCGACACGACAAACTGGATCAGGAAGGCGCCGATGAAACCGCGCAATGGGACTAGTTCCGGCTCCAGGCCCTCGCTGCCCGCGCCCAGGATCCGGAAGCGCAGGACCGCCAGGGCGCCCAAGACCACCACGGCCTCCAAGCAAGGCAGAATCCAGGCAGCCTCCCTTACCCCGCTGTGCCCAAGAACCAGAAACCCGAGGGGATAACCTACCAGCGGCAGCAGGGTGAGGACCGCCAGCAGATTGTAGGTCGCTCCGGCTATCGCCGCGTAGCGTTGGGAATGCGCCTGGGTCACGATCTGCGGATTGATGCCGGCCTCAGGCCTGGAATAGCGAAAGGACAGGAAGAGCGGGAGGAGGAAGAGCAGACCGCAAAAGCCGATTTGCAGACCCTGTTTCAGCCGCTTGAAATAAGCCTCCCGCCGTGCCTCCGCCGACTGGAGCTTGATTCGTCCGGTGGCTTCCCGGAGGCTGTAGATTCCCCGCTCGCCTTCCAACAAGCTCATCACCTCGGCGTAGCGCGGGTCTTGGCGATACTTCTCATACGCCGGGGTCCCCCGCATCGCGCGCGCGTGCTCGACCAACTGCGCGGGGATGTATCCGCCCCTCACGAGTTCATCCGCCTCCAGGCCGGCGACAGGCGAGTCCAGAGACGCGAAGTAGGCTTGGGCCAGGGCCTGGTCGCCTTCCGCGCCGGACAAGAAGCGCCCGGGGCAATCGAACATTCTGATCTGGTAGCGCGGCTTGAGGAGCTCCCCTTCCGCATCCAGGAATTGCTGGAGCAGTCCCGGGCGATTCTCGTGCAGCGCAAACACGCTCTCGTCCACCGCGGCGATTCCCAGCGCGGCAGGAGTGGGGCGTCCTTCGGCGTCCGTGACTGTGAAATCGAGCTTGGCCACCTCGCCCGGCCGATAGACGGCCTTGGATAATCCGGTAGCGACCCGGAGGCCTGAAGCGGGATTGACGTAGATGATGCGTGCACAACCTCTGTCTTCACCGGTTTTGGCAATCAGATACGCGTGCACTTTGAGCGCGCCAACCAGCGACGGCGGAAGGGCGAGCGTGTATGAGGCCCGGTGATTCTTGAGGGCGACCGTTTTGGTGAGAACGGTTTGGTTATCGTGGATCACGTCAATGAACACGGCGTTCTGCTCTTCCGGCGCAATGATGGTGAGTCGCGCGCTCTGGCCGGCCTTATAGACGGCTTTGTCGCTGCGGAGCAACAAGGCAGGAATTGGCCCGTTTGCATCGGGACGGTAGGACGCCCTGGCTCTTCTCCCGCCAGAGTCTATGGCCTGAATGTCAACGTGCCGATTGGCCGCTTGCGGCCCGAGCCGGACCTCGCTAACGCCCTGGGCGTCGCTTTGATAGGCCATCCCGTCAACCATGACCCGGCACACCGCGGGGCGCCCGTCCGGATAAGCCGTGAGCACATAGAGCAGATTCTCCACCCCAGGCACCAGCGCACCCGACTCAGGAATCACCGTGAGCCCGAGTTCGCCCCGGGCGACGGTTAGGGACAACGCCTTTTCTTCGGCATGCTGGGCCGTGTCGCGCAGCTCGGCTTTCAAATCCAGGAACGCCTGTTCATTCATCTGGGGCATACCGGCAAAGAAGTCGGGCAGCGCAAACTGGAACGAATAGTTGCCGTCGTTGTCCGTTCGGCCCTGCAACTCGGTGATGACCACCGGCTTCCCGTGGAAGGTCGTGGCGGTCAGTTTGACCGTGCCGCCACTCACTGGCCGGCCGAAGAAGTAGCTGGCGCGGACCGAGCCGGATACCGTCTGCCCGGGAAGGTAATACGGCTGGCTGGTGACAATGCTTATCTTGAACCTGGGAAGAACATAACGTTTCACCTCGACCGTGCGCTCGGTCGTGGTGGCGCCCGCGTTGGCGCAAATCTCGTATCGGCCAAGGTTCAGCTCGGAGGCCAAAACAAAATCGGCCGACGCAATCCCAAACGCCGAGGATTTCCGGATTTCCTTGAACACCTTGTTCCCCTTGGGATCCTTGACCTCGAACGTGACCGCTTCACCGGCAAACGGCTTCTGTGTTCGCGCGTTCAGCATCAGGCTGCGCAAGTGGATCGTCTGACCCGGCTGGTAGACCGGCTTGTCGGACGACAGAAAGATCCGGATCGAATGCTGCACCTCGACCTTCTTGACCACGCGGTCGCTCCCCAGATCGGACCTGGACTCAAGGACCAACTCGTAGGTTCCCGGAGGCACGTCAGGAATCGCGATCGAATCCGCAATGCTCCCCGCGGCATCGGTGCGAAAGGAGCCGAGCTTCACGGACGTGGCTTTGCCGCGCAGATGCAGTTCGACTGAAGCCCCTTTGACGGGCTGTCCCGAAACACGGTTGCGAACCAGTATCCGCAGCGCGGCAGGGCTGCCAACAGCGAGCTTGGTTTGCCCCAGAACTACTGTCTCCTGGGGATCAGGCTCGTGCACGGCGACGTAAACCGAGTAGGCAGCGATCGCCAGCACGACGGCCAGGATTGTCCCAACAGTTACCCGCATGGTCAATTTGCGGGATCGGGCCTTCCGGGTATCGGGGATTTGTGATTGATAAGCAGGCAACGAGTTCTTGTCGTGGTTATCGTCCATATAGACCTCCAATTTCTTAGGAATTTGATATGTTATGTTATCACTAACTATCAAATACTACTAAATACTACTATATGCAAGAAAAAAGTTGTAAATAATAGTAGATGTGTTATGGTGAGCCTAATCAACGGTTTTTGATACTTATGGAACAGAACGAAACAGCACCAACAAAGAAGAAATGGTACTCCATCCGTGAAGCGGCCGATTACCTGGACGTGGGAGAGCCAACGGTCTACCGCTGGATGCGCGAGGGCAAGATCACGTATCGCAAGGTGGGCGATTCCACGCGGTTCTGGCAGGAGGACCTGGATTCAGTCATGCAGGTTTATCACAGCGAGAAGGACCTCGATACCACGCGCGAAGTCTGTCCCGTCTGCCGGCACACCGAGTTGGCGGAAGGCAAAGTGCGGGGCGCGGGGCTGGTCTACTTTGTCCCGAAGAAGACGAAGTTCTGGACGCTGAAGGACAGCTTCGTGGACACCCGGGCGTTCATGTGCACCCGCTGCGGAGCCGTCTCCTGGTTTGGCGACACGGCCAAACTCGCCACCCTGCGGGCGCAAGCGGCACAGAGCGACGCCAAAGAACCTGCGGCGGAGTCAGAAGGAGAATGAGCCCTGAAAGAACGCTGGGCCAATCCGAATCCTCCAAAATGCAGCAGAACCGTTTTCAAACTCGAGGATTACTGCTAACGATGGCTGCCGTCAGAAGATGGCCATAAAGCACGCCCTCCGCATTTGGCTCAAGGGCAATGGTTTTGTTTTTCCTAGTGCTTGTCTCGGTGTTCTGGCATGTGTTTGCCTCAGAAACTTGGCGCAGCACAGTGTCTGGCGTGCAAGCCAGGCTTGGGTTCAACCCCGGTTGCGCAACCAGGTAACGCATGCGGGCGGGGCGCTGTGGTCGTGCGTGTGTTTCGCATCAGTCGGCCCGAACTGCCTATCACTATGAAATGCACATTTGCTCTTTGTACTGCGATTCTCATCCTGCCTGCGAGCGCCGCGGAGATGCCGAGCCGCCCGGATCGCGGCGAATGGCCTCCGGTCATCGGCGCATGGTTCTGGACAGAAAGGGACCTGGAGCCCGAAGGCTGCAAGTCGTTCCTGGATGCGGCTGCCGAGCGCTCGCCGTATACACTGCTATCCACCACGTGCCGCCGGGTCGAGGTGGTCGACCCGCAGGCGCATCAACAGACCGACAAAGCCGTGCGGTACGCGGCAACACGCGGACTGAAGGTGGCGCTGGAGTTGGACCTCCGGTTGGCTCGACAAGCCTTCCGCGCCAAATATCCCGATGAGCAACAGGAGGAGCTGACGCTTCGCTTCCTCGATTTCGCGGACAACAAGCCGGCAGAGGCGGTCTTTCAAGGCGTTGACACCGCCGATCACATGAACGGCAGCCTGCCGCGCTACGAGTGCCTGGCGACTCGCCTGGTGCGCGTGTACTCGTTCGTCCGCGACCGCGACGGCATTGATCCCACAACCGTGCGGGACATCACTGCGGAGAGCGTTGCGACCGCCGAAGGCCCGCGCAAGCTGACGGTGCGCGTGCCGGAGCAACCGGGGCGCAGCGCGTGTGTAATCGCCTCGCACACCTACCTCACGCCCGACGTTTTCGCGCCCCACCTGATCGAGTTCCAGCGCGCCATCATTCAACAGTACGCCGATCTGCCCCTGGCCGGCATCATGAAGGATGAGTGGGGCTTTCCTCCGGACCCCACCGGCAATCCAAAGCACGACCGTTACTGGTACTCCGCCGCCATGGCCCGGGCGTATGCCGAGGGCTCGGGCCGCGACCTCGTACGTGACACGCTGCTCATGTGCGCCGGCGAGAAGGGGCGCGAGCGTGAGCGGCAGGCCGCCATCAACCGTTATGGCGCGATGGGCCGCCGGCGCAACGCGGCAATCGAGGACGACTACTATCGAACCGGCAAAGAGGTCTTCGGCAAGGCGGCCTTCATCGTCACCCACCCGACCTGGTGGCCTTACCCGGGTGCTCAGGAGTTTCGCAAGAACGGCCTCTCCTGGTGGGACGCCACGCGCGACTTCGGGCAGACCGATGAGCAGACTCCGTATCCGTGCCGCACGTCTCTCGCCAAGCGCTGGGATTATCCGCTGTGGTACAACCAATACTACTCCCGCGAGGCCCAGCCGTACCTGCGCGAGTTCTGGGCGGGGGTGCTGAGCGGCGGTCGGCTCAACGTTCATCCGCTCTATCCGCGTCCGGATCTAAAGCTCGGTGAGCGGGAGACACTGCTCTTGGAAAGCGGGCTGATGGCGGCCATGACGCGGCTGCGCATGCTCGATTTCATAACTCGTGCGCCGCTCGATTGCCCGGTGGCGGTGACCTTCGGACATGCCAATGCGATGAACTGGGCGGGCACATCGTACGACCGGGTGGGACTGGAGATCGCCTCCTCCCTCTGCGCCGCGGGTTATCCGGCGGATTTTTTCCCATCCAGCCTGGTGGGCTCCTCCGCACTGCGGCTCGACGACAAAGGCTACGTCTGCCTGGGCCCGCAGCGTTACCGCGCGCTTGTGCTTTACCGCCCCGAGTTCTGCGGCCAGGCCGAGCTGCAGTTCTTCACTCGCGCAGCCACGGGAAAGACGGCGATCTTCCAGGTCGGCGAGTGGACCTGCGACAGCGAGGCGCGTCCGTTGAAGACGACCCAAGTGCCGGGTGAAAAGGTGCGTCTTTGTGCGGATGACGACAGTTGCGCGACGAAGGTGAAGAGCTGGCTGGAAGGCGCATCTGTCCCGCGCGTCACCGGTTGGGACCGAAAAGACCCTACGCGCCCTCTGCCGCCCGTGGACGGATTGGCCTGCCTAACGGACGGCACCTGTATCCGCGCGGCGGGGTCCCGCAATGCGGCAGGCGATCCGATCCTCGAGACGTTCACGTGGCAGGGCCATGCTGTCGAGGTCGATGCCCTGGGGCTGGTGGCAATCCGTTTTGCGCCCGATGGCCGCGTCACCGGCTTCGCGGCAGGAGGGCTCAAACGAGTCAAAACCGATGGACTCGACCTCGAGTTGCCCGGGCGTGCCGACCTTGCCTTTCTCCGCAACGCCGACCGAACCTGTGCGGGGGTGCTTCAAGGACTGGCGGGGGACGTGCCCGCGCCCTTGCAGGCGATCACCCGCCATTGGCAGCGGTTGGCTGTTCCGCGGTCCGCGCTTTCTCCAACCAGCCCCCATTAATCTGAATTCTCTCCCGATGTCCTTTGCGCATAAGGGTGATATTCCCGTTGATGTCTTTCACTCCGCCGCTGTTCCGGACGCGGACTTTGAAAAACGAGCGATCGACATCATCTTTCACCACGACGTTCCTGAAATGGATATTTCCAGCAGGACGATCATCCAAATCGAGGCCCTGCACGTAAATCGGCCTAAAGAACGAATCTTTCTGCGCGCAGTCACGAATCACTGAATCCTCCATTTCGATGCGCACCGCATCCGAGGGATTGAACTGCACGGCGAGTCCGGCCATGCCGTCGTTCTCTGCGACAAAGCGCGTGATCCGCAGTCGTCCCCCAGGCGGATCCTTTGGCGCGCTGCACAGGTGAATCGCATGTTGCTTGTTGCCGCGGGAGGTGCAGTTGGCCAACTCGATCGAAAGGGGCTTCGATCGGCTGCTTAAGGATTGGGGGCACACCTGGAAGCCAGTTCCCGCATTGTTGGTCGCAAGACAGCGGCGCATGACGCAATTCACCAGTGATTCCCCGGGTCCGTTCGGCTCAAAATCAATTCCCGCCTCCGGAGCGGTGCCCGCAGTGTTCCGCAAAAGACAATCCTCGATCAACAGATTTTCCGCACTGATGACGCTGATTCCTTGACGGTGGTTGGCATTGCAGTCCACCCGCCGGATCACCACGTTCCGATTCGCGGTCTTCCCCGGCGTTGTACCCAGGTAGATGCCGTCGCCTCCCGTTTTCTCAATCCTCAGATGCTGCACCCTCACGTCCTTGCATCCCAGAAATGCCAAACCATGCCGCCACTCCGATTTCTGATAAGCGCCGGACTGATAGTCCTCTTTGTGCATCCGGATGCCTGCCGACTTGCCGCGATCCTTCTTGGTGCCACGGATAATCACTTGTTCGCATTCCTGGAACGTCAGCAGACAGTCCCCCTTCGCCTGATAAGCGCCCTTCAAGGCCACCACTTCTGTCCCCGCCTCCAAAACGATCTCCTGGTGGCTCACGCCTTTGAGCGGCCTGGTCACCCAAGCGGAGAGTTGCCGGTCAATGATCAGCTTCCTGACCTTCGAGTTGATCGCCTCTTGCAGATATACCGTGGAATCCTGCGCATCGAATCCCCACCAAGACACGCGGGCTTCGTGCCGCTTCCCGTTCATCACGTCCCGGACCAGTTCCGGTTTGGCATACCGCTTCGCCCTCTGGGATTCCGTGAGCGTCTGCACCAGGAACGCGTCGAACGCCTTGCGGTCTTTCCAGCCGAGTTGGCAGCGCACCGCTTTGCCGTCCGGCGTCATGAGCGTTTGGCCCTTGTCGTCCACGGTGAGTTTCCGGGTCTCGATCCGAGCGTATTCCTCGGAATAGGCCAGATACACCGCCGCGGTGTCGAAAAGGATGCTGCTGGTTTCCCGAGGGTAATTACGCCGATGGCTCCACAGATCGTAGTTCTCGATGACGATTCGGGCGAGCGGATGTTCCGAAGCCGCCACTTTCGCGTAAGACTCGCCTCGTAGCACCAGTTCTTCGGAGGCGTCCAGTGGCGAGGTGGTGATCGTCCAGGGCGCGGCGACCATCGCCTGCCAGGAGGTGGCGTCAGCCCGGACGTTCCAGTCCCCTAGAGGCTTCCCGCCGTTCTCAAACCCTTTGTAGATCCTGCCGCCGGTGCAGACGATACGGGCTTTGGCCGCGATGCCAGGGTCCCGGCGGAGCGCCTCCTTAATATTGGGAACCGGGCCGATGGTGATGAGGGTGATCATGCCCGGCTGCGCACGGATCGTGTCAATCAGCGCCGCAACGCCGTCCTCATGGATCTTGCCGGGGTATGTGTCCAAATCGAAATCGCCCACCCAATGCTTTTGTGTCAGGGGATCGTTTCCGGTCTTGAGCCCCGTTCCAATCGGAATATCTGCGCGGCCGGCGCGTTGGAGGATTTTCGCCACGAGCCGGGTTCGCTCGGGGGTGTTGCCGTAGTCGGTGACGACCAGCTTCAGGTCCAGTTGAGGCATGCCTAGCAGCATGGCCAGGGCCCAGGTGTCATCGATGTCATCGCCAATGTCCGTGTCCAGAATGACAGGTATGGGCGCTGCGTGTGTCGCGCCGCCGAAAAGGCAGAGCCCCAAAATGAAGACCAGGACCAGCCAAAATCCCCGGCACCTCCGCCGAAGCCAGGCGCTGCACTTTACTCTTTCGGCCAGGGCGGGAGCGGCAATGAGAGCGGTGGCAGTGGTTCCCAAAAACGAACGGCGAGTCAGTTCATTAGTCATACGTTTGCTCTTGGAGGCAATCAGAAACTGTGCGAACTACGTCTAAATCACAAGGAGGGCTTCGTTGTCTCTGCCGGCACAAACTCCTTGCCGGTTGCGGCGCGGTGCAGCCGCTCAAAAACGGGGCGGGTGCCCACCACAGACGATGAGGCTTTGTTGACTTTTGCGATCACAATGCCCTGCTCCGGCCAGACCAAGCAGAATTGCCCCCATGTGCCGGACATGTACCAAACCCCTGGTCTCAACTGCCACCAGTACAGACCATACTGGTCCGCCTGGTGAGCCTTGCGCGGATCCCTCTGCAAAATCGGCTTCCAGCACTCCGCAAAGTAGGCTTCTGAAATCAGCTGCCGGTCCTTCCACTTCCCTTTGTTCAGGTAAAGGTGCCCTACACGAGCCAGATCCCCGGCGCTGATGTGCAGGAAGGCGAACCCCGCATTCACCGGGACTTTGTCTTGCGTCCGGGTTTCCACAGGCGACCATGGCGCTTTGTCGTAGGGCCAGGATGCCTTGGCGCCGATCGGTTCCAGGATTCGCTCTTTCAGCACATCATAGAGCGGCCGCTCATAAAGATACGTGAGCGCGCGAGTCAGGTGCGCCGGTTGATCGGCGTGATAATTCAACCGCTCGCCCGGGGCGGTCTCGTTCGGAAAATCAAGCTGGTAGCGGGTGGGTTTGATTCCGGAGGTCATGGTGGCCAGGTGGCGAAAGGTAATTTCCTTGGTATGGCTTCCTCCTGCAAACGCCGGGAAGAGATCCTTCACCTTCGCGTCGAGTGACGGAACAAGCTTGTCATCCAGCGCCAGGCCCAGCACAAGTGATGCAAAGCTCTTGGTGATGGACTGGGCTTCAAACTGCCGGTCTGTCGGTCCGCCATTTGCCCATTCGGCGATCAAACGACCGTTGCGGATCAGCACACCGTTCGCCTTGGCTTTTTCCATGAGCTTGCCGATTTCCTCAATCGCCGCAGGATCCACAAAGCCGGCTTCTTTGGGTTCCATCCGGGCCCACTGCTCATCCGGGAAGGCCATGGAATCCGGTTTCGTCACGTTAGCAGGGAAATAATCGCAGCCAAGCGCCTTCTGCTGCGCGAAAACCTCCGGCGTGTCCGCGCCGCGCAGGCAGTACTTCACGCCTTTCGCGTGCGTTCGTTCGAGAAGCTCCTTCGGTGCCATGGACGGATGTGCGTAATCCCAGGAGAGTCCTGAATTGCCCATCGCCGCGATTTCGTCCAACAGTTCCGGTTTGGAGAAGATGTGGTGCACGAAGATGCGTTTGTTGAGCTTGCGGGCCTCGCGGATATGCTCGATGGGGACCGCGGACAAGACGGCGACTTCGAGGAGGCCGCGCTTCTCCAGCACGTCCAGGACGGGTTTCACCACCGTCACGGGTCCCTTCGTCTCAATGAAGGGCACGCAGTCGTAGTTGGCGCAGAGGTCGAGATACTCATCGAAGGTAGGCGGATGCAGCTTGTCGGCCGGATACGCCCCCACCATCTTCCCCTTGTTCATCACCTGTTTGCGGAGTTCGGCGAAGTCCGTCTTCTCCACCACAAGGTCCACGCCGAACATCCGCTTCAGGGACGCATCGTGCGAGCATATGAGCTTCCCGTCCTTCGTCAGGCGAACGTCCGTCTCGATCGCCGAATACCCCAGTTCGCCCGCCCGTGTGAATGAGGGGATCGAGTTCTCCGGAGCGTCTGGCTGGTAGCCTCTGTGCGCGATCAGGAACGGCTTCGGCTCCGCGAGCCGTACGGCGAGCGTCTTTGGCGCGCCCAGCGCAGCGCACGCACACGCACACGCCACTCCCGCCGTCAGCATCAGCTTCTTCATGTTTGGCCCGTTAACCTTCCCTTTTGCACCTTGAATCTTAAACCACTTCGAACGCGAAGATGTGCGCGACCGCGCTGTCGTAGGTGTTGTTCAGGCGCTCGCTGCCCCAGGTGGATAACGGCACGAGGCGGACGGCCACGCACTCGCGGCCGATCTTTCCACGGATGAGCCGCTGGTGATTGTCTTTCGTCTCGTAGGCCTGCTGCCAGACGCCGTGCACGTCCTTCGTCTCGATGCGGAAGCTCTTCAGCACCGTGCGCGGAAAACCGAACGACGTGTTTTTGTACCCGAGACCGCGGATGAGCGGCATCGGGATCGTAAGCAGGTCCGGATTGCCGTCCATCTGCTCGCGGTCAAGGTCGGAATCCACCACCAGCCGGAACCCGTTCACCAGCGTGGGCTTGTCGAACGTGTAAACGATCGCCTGGTTCGTCTTGCCGAAATAGCCATTGTCCTTTCCCCAGATGCGGCGATCCACGCCGTTGAGGAGGTCCGAGCAGTCGCCGTATTCGCAGGTGAGTTTCGCCTGGCGCGAAAGCGGCGAGATCTCGCGCTTGAAGCCGGGCAGGAAACAGTCGTCATCCATCAGCTGCCGCTGAAGTTCCCTGAGGAGCGTCTTGTCCGTGTAGATTCCGCGCGGATTCACGGCCTTTTCCACCGCAAGCGCGGCGGCCGTGCCGACGGCCTGGCCCATGAGGCCGATCGTGCCCATCACGCGGGCGGACGCGAACGCGGTGTGCGTGGCGGAGAGATTGCGTCCCGCGAACATGAGGTTGTCCACATCGCGCGAATACAGCGAACGATACGGAATCGCATAGGGTTCCGAGAGGCGGCGCTTCTGGAGATGCGCGCCGCCCTGGGACTTCAACCAGAAGCCGCCGGGCAGGTGGTTGTCGATCTGCCAGCCGCCGTAGGCGACGGTGTCCTCGAACTTTGTACCGCCGTTCTCCACGTCCTTCTGGGTCATCGTGTAGTCGCCCACGTAACGGCGACTTTCGCGTTTGCCGGGCAGGAAGCCGAGCCATTCCAACTCCCAGTTGTCCGCGCCATGTTCGCCGTGGTTCTTCATGTGGTCCCAAACGCCGAAGGCGATCTTGAGAAGCTCGTCGCGGACCTTCTCCGTGTCGCCGATGGTGTCCGTGTCGCCGCCCAGTTCGATCCAGTAGAAATTCGTGTTGGGTTTGAGGAGGCACTCGTGTGGCTTGTGGTTCATCGTGTCGTCGTCCGGGAAGTCGTAGGCCCAGGACGGCGGCGTGAACTCGATCTTGTGGTCCGTCTCACGCGCTTGTATGAGCAGGCTCATCCCCATTGTGCGGCGGTCTGCCTTCTCAAGGCCGAACTCCTCGCCGAACTCGCTCTTCGCCTCGCGGCCCACACGGTACGCGGCGCCCGTGAGCGACGCGAGAATCGAGTCGCCCGAACAGTCCACGAAAATCTTCGCCCGCACCACGTGCTTCTGATACGTGGTCAACTGGAAGCCGGTCACGGCGGCAAGGCGGTCGCCGTCCATCTCCACCTCGTTGCAGGCACAGTTGAGGATCAGGTCGATGTTCGGCTCAAACCGGGCCTTTTCGTAAAGGAGCGCGTCCCAGATGGACCAGTTGCGCGACGGGTTGCGGTGCATGTTTTCAAGGGCGATCTCCTCCATGATCCCAGTCTCCTGGAGGTTGCGCACACGCGTTCCCGCGCCGCAGATCCACATGCGGATCTCGCTTGACGCGTTGCCACCCAGGACCGGACGGTCCTGCATCAGCGCGACCTTCGCGCCGTGGCGCGCTGCGGAGATCGCCGTCAGCAGGCCGCCCATACCACCGCCCACCACGCACACGTCCCGCTCGTGTTCCACCACCGGCAGCTTGCCGGGACGCGTCTTCTTCCCCGGTTTGAACGGCTTGGGCGTATCGGGTTCGAACGCCTTCTCAGGCGGCGGCACGATGGTCGTCCCCTCTGCCTTCAGCCTCGAGCCCATCGCGGCGGACAGCGTTGTGACAGAAACGCCCCTGATAAAATCCCTGCGGTTGCACCCCATGACGTTACTTCCTTTCAACTAGATTTTCGGGCTCACCAAGCATGCCGTGACCTTATCAGGAGCGGTGGCCGGCGGGCAACTTCTCATGTTTCCCGCCCGGCGAAGCTTCTGCCCGCCTGTCAGTTGGCGACCGCACGGGCTGTGGCGCAGTCTTATTCACAGCAATCATTGATCTGTAAGGAATATTGTAACCGTTTGCTGGACGAATTTCCCCCTTACGCGCAAGATCCCAACATGAGAATGCGACCGAGCCTATGCCTTATCCTGCTAATAACAATGAGATTCACGGGTCAGGCGGGGGATAGCGTCGGGAAGCCCATTCTCCCCTGGGAGCCTGGCACCTTGGACATCCACCAGATCAGCACCGGGCGCGGCAACGCTGGACTGTACATTCTGCCCGATGGCACCACGCTTGTGGTCGATGCCGGCGAAATGCCGGCAAAGACCGCCGCCCACACTCCCGATCGGCCAGACGCCACGAGTTTAGCCGGCGCGCGGATTGTGCGCTACATCCGCCACGCTCTGGCGTACGAAGCTCAACCTGCACTCGACTACGTGATTCTGACGCACTTCCACGATGACCATATGGGGGGCCCCTCGGACAAATCGCCAACCGCCAGCTGCAATGCTTATAAATTGGCTGGGGTGACTCAGGTGGGTGAGAGCCTGAAGATTCGCAAACTTCTGGATCGCGGTTGGCCCGATTACAGCTACCCTAAACCGCTGGAGGATCCCGCCACGACGAACTATCGCGCCTTCGTGAAATGGCAGATTGCGAACAACGGCCTCAAGGTCGAACGCTTTGTGCCGGGTCGCAACGACCAGGTGGTGCTGCTTCGTAATCCGAAGAAGTATCCCACATTCCGGTTCCGCAACGTGGGGGCGAATGGAGAAATCTGGACGGGAGAAGGCACCTCCACCCGCAAACATATTCCTTCATTAGACACGGTACCGGCTTCCCTCTGGCCGCATGAAAATGTGAACAGCATTTCTTTTCGCCTGAGCTACGGCAAATTTGACTATTTCAACGGGGGCGATATTCCCGGCGTGCTGTCCAACGGCCAGCCCTCCTGGTACGACATCGAGAGCCCCGTCGCCAAAGCTGTCGGCCCGGTTGATGCGGCCATCCTGAACCACCACGGCTACCTGGACACGCATAACGAGTTCTTTGTTCGCACTTTGCGTCCGCGTGTGTGGACCCTCTCCGTTTGGGACAAGCATCATCCCACGCCTGGTGTGTGGGACCGGCTGCAATCCAAGGAGCTTTATCCCGGGCCTCGTGACATCTTCGCCACGGACGTCCATCCCGGAAACCGGGAGACCATCAAAGGCCTTGAGAAACTCGCCAGCGACAGGGGCCACATTGTTTTGCGGGTTGCGCCCGGCGGCAAGAGCTTCCGCGTCGTGATCGTAGACGACTCCTCGGAAAGCTGCCGAGTGACGAGGATCTTCGGCCCGTATCGCTCAACGTGATACTTGTTGGCTTCATCTCGGGAGAATCATGACTTCCATCACTACCACATTCCGTCGGCGGCGATAACCGACCGGCCTTTTCCCACGCCCGAAGGAGGTAGTTATCGCGGGAGATGGGGTGGCCGACGGGATTTGAACCCGCGACAGCCAGATCCACAATCTGGGGCTCTAACCAGGCTGAGCTACGGCCACCAACCGGCGACTAACCTAGAAGTTGCCTCCGCAGACGTCAAGCTCCGGTTCCTGGAAGTCATGCGCGCACGATTTCGCCGAAGCGTCCGGGCGGGCGCTAAACCGGGCGACGCGGCGAGGCGGTCCGCCGCAAAGGGCTTTACCTGGGCGGTCTTTTCCCTAAAGTGCGTGTGTGGTCACTCTCGAAGCCAGCAAGCTGTTCAGTCAGCTCAGTCCCGCTGAGCTGGGCGCGCTGCGCCAGGTCGCCCGCGAGCGGACCTTTGCCGCCGGTCAGGAGATGTTTAAGGAGGGCGACGACGGAGACGGTCTCTACGTGGTGCGAGATGGCCTGGTGGAAATTTCAGGTGTGTTGGAGCACCGGGAACGACTGGTATATCACCAGATCGGGCCCGGGGACGTTTTCGGCGAAATGGCGGTGATCGAGAATAAACCTCGTTCGGCCTGCGCGACGGCCAAGGTGGAGACTGCGGTTTACTTCATTCCCGGCGCGGAGGTGCTGGCGCTGGCCCAACGCTCGCCCACGCTGGCGCTGGCGCTGCTGCGGGAGATCAGTCATCGGCTGCGCGAGTTCAACCGGCTATACCTGCGTGAGGTGCTGCAGGCGGAGCGCCTGGCGGTCATTGGCCGCTTCGCGCGGTCCATTGTCCATGACTTGAAGAACCCGCTCAATATTATCGGCCTGACGGCGGAGATGGCCGGGATGGAAGGGGCCACGCCCGAGATGCGGCAGTTGGCGCCGGCGCGCATTCGCAAACAGGTCGAGCGCATCAGCGAGCTGATCAACGAGATTCTCGACTTCACCCAGAGCTCGCAATCGGACTTTGTGCTCGCGCCGGGCGATTACGGCGCCTTCGTGGCGCAGTTGCTGGAGGAGCTCCGGCCGGAAGCAGGACTCAAGTCGGTGACGCTGGAGTTGGAGAGCCCGCCGCCGTCCGTCGAGCTGTTTCTCCACCCGAAACGGCTGCGCCGCGTGTTCTACAATCTCGTCCACAATGCCACCGATGCGATGCCCGAAGGGGGCAGGATTGTCCTGCGCTTCCGCGTGACTGAGAAGGAAGTGGTTACCGAGATCGAGGACGGCGGAAAGGGTATTGCGCCAGAGATCGCGGGGCAGTTGTTCGAGTTGTTCGCGACGCATGGCAAGGCGCATGGCACCGGTCTGGGCCTTTCGATTTGCCGGCGCATCATTGAGGATCACGACGGCTGGATTTCGGCGCGCAACCAGCCGGGGCGCGGGGCAGTGTTTTCGTTCGGGTTGCCACGGCGCCCGAACAAGAAGGAAGCTGCATGAGTTGCCGGGCTGCCTGAGTTGCCGGAGCGCCCGGTCGCCGCAGTGGAATTTTCTCATGCAACCCTGTAGCTTGAGCGACCTGGCAACCATCCTATGAATCGCATCCGCCTGCTGCCGGAGCAAGTGGCCAATCAAATCGCCGCTGGCGAGGTGATTGAGCGACCGGCCAGCGTGGTGAAGGAGCTGGTCGAGAACGCGCTGGATGCGCAGGCCGCGCGTGTGACGGTGGAAATCCAGGCGGGCGGGCGCAGCCTCGTGCGGGTGGCGGACGACGGTCTGGGCATGAGCCGCGACGACGCGCTGCTTTGCCTGGAACGGCACGCCACGAGCAAGATCCGGCGCGCCGAGGACCTCGCGGCGGTTGCCACCATGGGGTTCCGCGGCGAAGCGCTGCCGAGCATCGCCAGCGTGAGCCGGTTCACGCTCACCACGCGGGAACGGGCGGGCGACTCGCCCGAGGGCACGCAAATTGTCATCAGCGGCGGCAAGATTGTGGAGGTGAAGGCCGCAGGCACGGCGCCCGGAACCACGGTGGAGGTGCGCCAGCTCTTCTTCAACCTGCCCGCGCGCCGGAAGTTCCTGCGCACGGAGGAAACGGAGTCCGCCCACATCCAGCATTACCTGACGCTGGCGGCGCTGGCTTACCCGGAAGTCGCGTTCAACTTTCAGCGAGATGGCCGCCTGGTCTG
Source organism: Candidatus Paceibacterota bacterium (assembly GCA_035452965.1). Lineage (NCBI taxonomy): Bacteria > Bacillati > Minisyncoccota > Minisyncoccota bacterium. The sequence goes on from DAOTCE010000002.1 coordinate 377,868, forward strand.
GCAATTGCCCCCCGTGAAGACCAGCAGCGATGCCGCCTCCCGGCTGGGGGCTTTGCGGGAGCGACTCCGGGCGCTCTACGGCAGCGAACAAAAGCTGCTGACCGTGGACTATTCGACGGAGCTGACGTCCTTGGAAGAGTTCGAGGCCGAACCGTCGCCACCCTCAACGCTCAATCCTCAACCCGCAACCGTAGTGCGCCTCTGGGGTTTCATCGGCGCGCCAGGGGTGTCCCGTTCCACCCGGGAGGACCAGCACCTGTTCGTCAACCGGCGGCCGGTGGAGAATCGCGGCCTGAACTTCGCGCTGCTCGAAGGTTACCATACGGCGCTCATGAAGGGGCGCTACCCGGTGGCCTGTCTCTTCCTGGAAATTGACCCGGCGGGCGTGGACGTGAACATCCATCCGGCCAAGCGCGAGGTGAAGTTCCATCGGGAGGCCGAGGTGCGCCGGTTGGTGGCGCAAGCGATCCGGCAGACGTTGCTGGCGTTTCACACCGGTCCCGCGGAATCCGCCGGCCCGAAAGCCGCGGCGCAAGTTCCGCCGGCTGCCAGCATCTCGCCGGCCGCAGTGCCCCTGGCGCCGCCTGTCGAGCAGTCTGCGCTGCCGAACTTCCCGGCGGCCCTGACGCCCGGCCCCGCGCAACCTCCGCAGCCCGCCCCCCAGCAGCCGGCCCTGCGCATGGGCTTCAGCCCGACGCCAGCCCCTGCCTTGCCTCCCGCCGTTTCCCCAGCCCCGGCGCCGGCCGGGCCAGTCCCCCTGCTCGCAGTGCCGCTGCGGTTGGTGGGCGTGATCGGCAGGCTCTACGTGGTTTTGGAATCTGACCGGGGACTGGTGCTGCTCGACCAGCACGCGGCGCACGAGCGGATTCTGTTCGAGCAGATGCTCGCCCGGCTGGAACGGCACGACCAGGCGCCCTCGCAAAGACTCCTGCTGCCGGAGACAGTGGAGTTATCGGCGCGGGATGCCAGCTTCCTGCGCGAGCAACTGCCGGTGCTTACGCGGCTGGGGGTGGGATTGAGCGATTTCGGCGAACGCACCTTTCTTCTCGATGCTCTGCCCCCGTTTGTGAAGGTGCCGGACGCGCGCCGATTCGTGGTCGAACTGGTGGACGAGTTGAAGGCCGCCGGCCGGGATCTCAATACCCTGCGGCTCGGCGAGCACACGGTGGCCAAGACTGTCTGCCGTCATGCCGTGAAAGCGAACGACCCCCTCGCCGGGCGGGAATTGGAGAACCTGGTTGAAGACCTGCGCCACTGCGCGATGCCTTACACCTGCCCGCACGGGCGGCCAACACTCATTGAGATGAGTTTTCGCGAGCTGGAAAAGAAGTTCGGCCGGACGCAGTAGCTCGAGGAGACTGCCTCGATGGGAGGGTGTAACCCCGCGCGATCTTCCACCAAATGGCTTCGAAACGGGCTGCCACCGGCGATGTCAAGGCTGTATCCACGGTGTGGAGACGGTGTGGATACGGTTAGGATACGGTGAGACTCCCTTGCGTGGCATGATTTGCCCGGTTTTCAGGGGCAAGGGAATCGTCCGGGAGGGGATTGACCGCCAAAAGGGCTTGCTTCGGCTCGCTGCGACTGATGAAGTAATGCGATGTTCGGACACGTTTTCAAACCCTAATAATCCGTGCTCATGCAAAAACCACGATTAAGCTTCTGGCAAATCTGGAACATGAGTTTCGGGTTCTTTGGCATCCAGTTCGGCTGGGGCCTCCAGATGGCCAATATGAGCGCCATCTACCAGTACCTCGGCGCGAAGGAAGCGGATATTGCGTTTCTCTGGCTGGCGGCGCCGCTGACGGGGCTGATTGTGCAGCCGATCGTCGGCTACTGCAGCGACCGCACCTGGGGCGCTTTCGGACGGCGGCGGCCTTACTTCCTGGTCGGGGCGATCCTGGCCAGCCTGGCGCTGATTGCCATGCCGAATTCCGGGACGGTGTGGATGGCGGCGGGGTTGCTGTGGATTCTGGACGCCAGTGTGAATGTCACGATGGAGCCGTTCCGGGCGTTTGTGGGCGACCTGCTGCCAACGGAGCAGCGCAAGAGCGGGTTTGCCATGCAGAGCCTGCTGATCGGACTGGGGGCGGTGCTCTCCTCGGCGCTGCCTTATATGCTCACCAATTGGTTCGGTGTGGTGAGCGAGGCGGGCCAGGGCGCAATCCCACGCACGGTGCAACTGGCTTTTTACATCGGTTCGGGCGTTTTCTTTGTGGCGGTGCTCTACACCATCATGACGACGAAGGAGTATCCACCGGAAGACCTGGCGGCGTTCCGTCAGAGGAAGGCCGCGTCCGCCGGGTGGGTCAACGCGCTCCGGGAGATCATCAGCGGCATTGGGTCCATGCCGCGGGCGATGCGGCAACTGGCGGTGGTGCAGTTCTTTACGTGGTTTGCCTTGTTCTGCATGTGGATCTATTTCACGCCGGCGGTGGCGACGAAGGTGTTCGGCGGCGTGCCGGGCTCGCCGGAATACCAGCGCGGCAACGAGTGGGGCGGGGTTTGCTTTGGGGTTTACAATGGGACGGCCTTCGTGTTCGCCATCGTGTTGCTGGCGTTGGTTCGCCGGTTCTCCGCGCGGGGGATTCACCGGATTTGCCTGCTCTGCGGCGGTGGCGGTTTGATTCTTGCCTTCGCGGTGCGCCAGCCGCACTTGCTCCTGGTCTCGATGCTGCTGGTGGGCGTGGCGTGGGCGAGCATTCTGTCCATGCCGTATGCGATGCTGTCCAACGCCATCCCGGCGGATAAGATGGGATTCTACATGGGCGTCTTCAACTTCTTCATTGTCATCCCGCAGATTCTGGCCTCGCTGGGGCTGGGCACGCTGATGAAGTTCGTCCTGGGCGACAACCCGATGAACGCCGTGCTCCTGGGAGGCTGCGCGATGGTGCTGGCGGGCTTGTGTGTGGGGTTGGTGTCGAAGGATGTGGACCGCGCCGGCGTGCACGAGACAGCCCCCACGCCGGCCGTGAAATAGCCAGAGGCTGCGCCAGTGTTCCTGAACCTGACCCTCGCCGCACTCGCGCTTCTCAGCTTGGCCCTGACGGTCTGGCAATGGCTTGTCGCCCGGCGCTTTCCGCTTCACCGGCGCGGGGCCGCTTCCGCCTCATCCTCAGACTCGGGCCGCAGCCGGCGTGAGCAGCGGCTGGCTGGCTCCCCCCAGGCGCCCGCTGCGCCGCAACCCGCTGTCACCCTGCTCAAACCCCTCAAGGGGTGCGATGCCGCCACGGAGGATTGCCTGCGAAGCTGGTTCACGCAGGATTACGCGGGTCCCGTGCAGATTCTCTTCGGCGTGGCCGACGCGGAAGATCCCGTGTGCGGAGTTGTCCGCAAGCTGCTGCAGGACTTTCCGCAGCGCGATGCCCGGTTGGTCGTGTGCGGGCCGCTGCTCGGGGCCAATGCCAAGGTTTCCAAACTGGTCGAGTTGGAGCAATTGGCAAAGCACGACCTGCTCATCATCAGCGACGCCGATGTCAGAGTGCCGCCGGATTGCCTGGCAAACGTCGTCGCGCCCTTGCAGCAGCCGGAGGCAGGCCTGGTGAACTGCTTCTACCGCCTGGCAAATCCCACCACCCTGGCCATGCAGTGGGAGGCTATCGCCATCAATGCCGACTTCTGGAGCCAGGTTTTGCAAGCCCGGAGCCTTAGGCCAATAGACTTCGCTTTGGGCGCGGTTATGGCTTTGCGGCGCGCTCAACTCACGGAGATCGGCGGCTTCAGGGCGCTGGCGGATTGCCTGGCCGACGACTACCAGTTGGGCAATCGCATTGCGCAGCGAGGCTATTGCATTGCCCTTTCGCCCGTGGTCGTCGAATGCTGGTCGGCGCCGATGGGCTGGTCGGAGGTTTGGAAACATCAACTCCGGTGGGCACGGACTATTCGCGTCTGCCAGCCCGCGCCTTACTTCTTCAGCGTCTTGAGCAACGCCACGCTTTGGCCGCTGCTCTGGCTCCTCAGCACACCCAGCACGCTGGTGTTGGCCGTGGCCTTCGGTTGCGTCCTGACCCGCGTCCTGACCGCGCTCAACCTGGAACATCGGCTGACTGGCCCCCGCCCTCCATTTGCCCACTGCTGGCTGGTGCCAGTGAAAGACCTGCTGCAAGCGGTGATTTGGCTTTTGGCTTTTCTCGGCAACCGCATCGAATGGCGCGGGCACCGGATGCGTCTCCGCCGCAACGGCACGCTGGTACGGGGCTAAAGGGTGCCCGGACGTCAGCGCCCTTACGGACCGCCTGTATCTCCAAGAATCGCGTACATCATGGATTTCCAGGAAGAGCCAACGATGGTTCTCACCCGCACAACCCGGATGGGGCCCCCAACCTCCAACCTGTGTACTTTCGATATTTAGGACAGCGATGCCGTCTGCCGGCTTTCTCCACTCCCCGCTGGCCTTGACACCTTTGGCTTGGCGATACGGTGACGGCCCGGTGGTGCTACGGTGTGTATCCCATGGGGAGCGCTCCCCATGGGATACACACCGTAGCCCGACCGCACTAACTAGCCATCGTCCAGCCAGCCGCAAGCCTACGCCGGCGTGCCGGCCACTGTAACGGCGCCGTCTCCTGTCCGGCGGGGGTGCGGGAGGTTGGAAGGGGAGTCCGAGACAGCGAATCACCACCGGTAGTCCCCGGAAATCCGCGAATAACCAAAACTTTGTTATCCGTACTTATACGGATGTGACAGCTTTTGTCCGACCCCTGGTCGTAAGGTGGGCGTGAAAACTAAATAAACGCCTATGACTAACGCACAATTAGAACTGAGCTTCGGAACCCGCTACGCGCGCCCGAAGCCGCTCGCCACCCCTCGTTCGTCTTTCCGCAGTGCGCAGTGGTGGTTCCAGCGGATGCGCCAGATAGTGGATTGCGCAATGGACTGGCGGCCAGCGCCGCCACCGCGGCCGGAGCAGATTCTGTTTTCCGGCGAAGATCACCGGTTCTGGACCGCTTAAGCTGCGCGCGGGCGGGCACGCCTCGCCACGGCGGCCATGCCAAGTTCGCCCTTGACGGCGGGCGCGTGTCCAAGTGCGATATGCGCACACGCGCTGAACTTCTCGGCGGCCCGAAGTGTTTCGGGCTGTCCGGAAACCGCGGCAGAAATAAACAAACGTGGATATGAGCAACCAACTGGCGATTAACGGCGGCCCCAAGGCCGTGACCAATCAACTGCAAGGCTGGCCGCAGTTTGACGAGAATGCAGTCAAGTCGGTCGAGGCGGTGTTGCGCTCCGGCAAGGTTAACTACTGGACCGGCAAGCGGGGCATGGAATTCGAGAAGCAATTTGCCGAGTGGCAAGGCAGCAAACACGCCATCAGCGTGGCCACCGGCACGGCGGCCCTGCATGTCGCGCTGGCCTCATTGGGCATCGGCCCCGGCGACGAGGTCATTGTGCCCAGCTACACCTTTATCGCGAGCAGCTTCTCCGTCGTTCAGGCCGGGGCCATCCCCCGCTTCGCGGATGTGAACCTGGAGGACCACTGCATCAGCGTGGAGTCGGCGGAGAAGTTGGTGACGCCGCGGACCAAAGCGATCATGCCGGTGCATCTCTACGGCAACGTCTGCGACATGGACAAGATCCTGGCCTTCGCCAGGCGGCACAAGCTGTTCGTGATTGAGGATAATGCCGAAGCGTTCGGCGGCGCCTACAAGGGCAAGAAGACGGGGACGCTCGGCCACATCGCCGGCTGCAGTTTCTGCCAGAACAAGACCTTCACCACCGGCGGGGAAGGCGGCATGGTTACGACCGACGACGAGGATCTGGCCTGGAAGGCGCGCAGCTTCCGGGACCACGGCTACGACGTGAAGCAGCGACTGAGCTTGCTCGAACTCGAGCAGAAGCTGCCCTACATCCACAACATGGTCGGCTGGAACTATCGGATGACCGAAATGCAATCGGCAATCGGCCTGGCTGAGCTGGCGCGGATGGAAACCTGGAACATGCCGCGGCGGCGCCGCAACGCGCAGGTCCTGCTCAACGCGCTTAAGACCTCCAAGCATATCAAGTATTTTCCCGTGGACACCCCCGAGCGGCAGAACGGGTGGTATGTGCTGGCCTTTTCGCTGGAGGTGGAGCGCCTCAAGTGCGATATCAAGCAGTTTGTTGCCGCCGTCGCCGCCGAAGGCGCGCCGGTCTGGAAAGTGTTCTGGCCGCAATGCCACACCGAACGGGCATTTCAGGAGCACAACGCTTTTGGCCGCACCGGCTTCCCGTTCAAGTCGAAGGAATATGCCACCCCGGCGAGCGTTGACTACCGCGAGGTGGAAGTGCCGAATGCCCGCTGGCACGAGGCCCACACATTCACCTGCTTCGCGTACCCCACTTACACCGAGTCCGACATGGAGCAGATCGCCAACGCGATTCTGAAGGTGATCCGGGCGTACGAGAAATAGAGGCGGAGGCAGAGACGCGGGAAATCGGCGACGGCAGACGAGCCTGAGTCCCCGAGCCGGATAGAGCGATCGGTGTCCTGCCTCGAAGGCCCGGCTTCTTGATTTGGGGATGGCCGAAAGGCCCGGGAAACGTTAGGGTAGCTCCCGCGTGAACCTGTTTCTCGTGCTGCCGCTCAAGACAAACAAGTCTGGGCCGCACGGCGCCGGCCGTCAATCGAGGCCTCATTCGGCCAGGCACCGGCTGCATGCCTTCACCCTGATCGAACTGCTGGTGGTTATCGCCATTATCGCCATTCTGGCGGCGCTGCTCCTGCCTGCCCTCACCAAAGCCAAGAGCAAGGCCAAACAGGCTGGCTGTATCAACAATCTCCGGCAGATCGGCCTCGGCCTGGCGATTTACCTGAACGACTTCAGGGCTTACCCGAGCTGTTACTCGGTGACACCGCAGGTCTACGCCGTCTGGCCGACCCGGCTCCTGTCCGTGATGGCCAATAATCGAGCGGTGTTTTGCTGCCCCGCCGCACGGCCTGACGCAGCCTGGAATACCAACGCCAACAAGACTCTGGGGGCGAGACGCCCGGAGGGCACTTTTGATCCCTACGGGATTACCCTGAACACCCGTTTCTCCCTCGCCTATAACGATTGGGGGCTCGATTTGGGCCACGACCCTCAGCTCGGGTTGGGCGGGGACATCAATGGCTATTGGACGTTCCGGGGCCCGGTGACGGAAGCCATGGTGCGCAAACCGGTTGACATGATCATGCTCGGGGACGCGCGGGCTTTCGAGAATCCGTCCCTGTACAACACTTGGCCGGCGAACCTGGACCCCACGCAGTACGACCAGTGGCCATCGAATCGGCACAATCGCCAGACGGATTTGTTGTTCTGCGACGGTCATGCCGCCGCCGCCCGGCGGCGTGATGTGGTTGACCCGGCCAATCTGCTCTGGCGCGCCCGCTGGAACAATGACAACGACCCGCACACGGCCGATATTGCAGCTTGGCCAGTGGACTGGGCCCGGGAAGCGTTGATTGATCCTTGACCCCTGAGTCCGCCCTGGACCGGATCTCACCCCCGCCTCGGCGGTCGGTTTGCCGAAGCGAATCGCGCTTCGTGGCCAACCCTATTCCAGATTGCCAATAGCGCCCCCGCAAAGTCCTGCGGCCGTTCTGCCATCCAGGAAGTGACTCTTCCTGGCGAAAACCAACCACCGCGCTCGATTTCCTCGGCGTCCAGCCGAAACGGCCCCTCGGCTTTGCAGCGATAGACCCACACGTGCTCCTGGTCGGTTTCAGCGCTGGCCGCGAGCTTGAACAACCGCTGCGGGGCGGCTGCCACCTTCAGGCCGATTTCCTCTCCCAACTCCCTTATAGCGCAAGCGTCATAATCCTCGCCGGCAGCCACATGGCCCGAGGCAGACGAATCCCACAAGCCGGGCTGGCGATCCTTCTTCATCGAACGCTTCTGCAGATAGACCTGCCCGGCCGCGTTGAACACCAGGACATGCACCGACCGGTGCATCAAGCCCAGGCGATGCACTTCGCTGCGCGGCCGCTGCCCGATGACTTCGTCGCGCTCGTTGACGATATCGAAGAGTTCTTCCTGCACGTTAAGGACTGAGCGCCTGGTTCCGGAGCCTGGCCAGGGCCAGAATGGAGAGGGCATGGCAGTTCATCCCGGGCCTTGGGACAGAGCCTGCGCCAAGCTAACAAACTGTTCCAGGGAGACTTCCTCCGCACGGATTTGCGGGGATAGATTCAGGCGCTCGAACTCCCCGATCAGGCGCAATTCGGGCCAATCTTCCTTCAGCAGTTTGAGCATCATCTTGCGCCGCTGGGAGAAGCTCCGCTTGATGATCCGGGCGAATGCGCCTCGCGGTTCCGGTGGGAGCAGGGGCTCCTTGCGGCGCAGCAAGCAGATGCAGGCTGAATCCACGTCCGGCTCCGGGAAGAAGCAACTGGCCGGTATCTTAAACCAGTCCTGCAGTTCGTACTCGAGCTGGACCAGCAGCGTCAGCACGCCGTAATCAGGAGCGCCCGCCTTTGCCAGCAGCCGCTTGGCCACCTCAAGTTGCAGCGTGATCACTATCCGCTCCGGGCCGCGCCCCGCCTGGCTGGGAAGGTGCGCCCCATTCCCCACAGATTCCCGGGCTGGCGCACACGCCGACCCCTTCGTGGCCAACTCCACCAGGATCAGCGAGGCGACCGAGAAGGGCAGGTTGGCCACCAGCTTCCACCCACTCCAGTCGTGCGGGTCCCGGCTCAGGTACTCGAGCGCGTCACCGTGAAGCAACCGCAACACAGGTTGCTTGCCGGCCTCGGGCCGGAACCGCAGTTTGAGCACCTCCACCAGCCTCGCATCCTTTTCGATGGCCAGGACTTCGCCCGCTTGCTCCACCAGCAGTTCGGTCAGCGGCCCAAGACCCGGCCCGACCTCCAATACCCGATCCGACTTCTTGAGCTCCGCCGCCATCATGATGCGCCGAATCTGATTGGCATCGTGGAGGAAGTTCTGGCCCAGAGACTTCGTCAGCAGTATGCCGTGCTCCGCCAGGAGCAGCTTCATCTCCGTGAGTTTCATGCGGTGAGCACCACCCCCAGCGCATGAATTGCTTGCCGGAGTTGGTTCGCGGAGATGGTCAGGGGTGGAGTGAATCCGATGACGTTGGAGTGTTCCCCCTCAGGCAGGAATATAAACCCGCGCCGCAGGAGCGCTTTGACTGCCTTCAGGACAGGTGCGGTTGCCGGGGCTCCGTCGGAGGAGCACACTTCCAGGCCCGCCAGCAGGCCCATTCCACGAGGGGCCAGGGCGAGGGACGACGGGCGGCGAGCGAGGGAGGAAAGGGAAGCAAGCAGGAGATTGCCCAGACTGGCGCTGCGGTGGACCAGTTGTCGGGCGGCGATCTGTTTAATCTGGGCCAACGCCATTGCACAGCCGACGGGATGTCCCAGAAACGTGCTGGTATGAATCGCTTCCCCGCTCGACGGCGGCCAGGCTGCGTCCATCAAATCGGCGCGTCCGACGCAAGCGGACAACGGAAAGCCCCCGGTCAGCGCTTTGCCCAGGCAGATCAGGTCCGGCACTGTGCCGGAGTGCTCGCAGGCAAACCACTTCCCGGTGCGGCCAAAGCCGGTGTAAATCTCATCCAATATCAGCAGGGCCTGGTGTTCGTCGCAAAGGCGCCGCAACAACGGCAGGAACCCCGGCGGGGGGAAATTGACGCCGCCGCGGACCTGGATTGGCTCGACCAGGATCGCACCAATGCGCTTGCTCCGGAACAAGCGGCGTATTTGGGACTCAGTCGTCCGCATCGCTGAGTCAGGATGAGCGGCGCCTGACTTGGGAAACATCACGAAGTGCCCGAATTCGCGAAGCTGGCTGCGGAACGGCAAACGAAAATGCGCCCGTTGGGTGACGTTGAGCGCCCCATAACCCAGACCATGATAGGCCCCCTCAAAGGCAACCACGCCGGGCTTGCCGGTGGCCCGCAGCGCCGTCTTAAGCGCCGCTTCGACGGCCTCGAAGCCTGAGTTGCAGAAGGTTGTCTTGCCCGCAGCCACCCGCACAGGCCGGGCGGAGTTTACAGGCTTGGCTCGCCAACGCTCGAACGTGATCCGGCTCAACTCGCGCGCTAACTGTGCCTTGAGCGCGTGCGGATGGACATCGCCCATCGCATGCAGCAGCGTCGCCATTTGTTGTTGCCCGGCCCTGACCACTTCCGGATTGGCATGCCCGGTCGCCGCCACCCCGAAGGCAGCGGTCATATCCAAATACTTCTTCCCGTCCGCGTCCCAGACGTGCACGCCCCTGGCCCGCTCCCACACAATGGGCCAGGAACCATTCGCCTCGATAGACGTGACATTGCGCGATTCATAGGCGCGCAACAGGGTCAAAGTCTGGCGCGTGGTCATCTTTGGTCAAACCCCTCTCGCCTCTGGCGCCCAGATCACCTTGTGCAACTGAATCTGGAAGCGCACGGGCAATCTGTCGGCAATTATCTTCTCGGCCAGGTCCTTGCGCGAAATCGGCGTCTGCGCCGGCGGCGGTTTGTTAAGCGAGATGTGCTGCTGGCTGGGCGCGAGCGGATGGGCCCACGAGAATAGCAACGGACAGATGGCGGCGAGCTTGTGCCTGGCGATGCATTCTTTGGCCCACCGGTAATCCTCGCGGGTGGCGATGACAAATTTGATTTCGTCAGTGCTCCTAAGGTGGCGCAGGTTCTCCCAGCGATTGCGGGCCGCCTCACCGCTGCTGGGGCATTTCAAGTCCATGATGCGCCGCACGCGCGGGTCCACCGGGGAAATGTCATGCGCGCCGTTGGTTTCGAGCAGCACCGTGAAACCGTCGTCGCACAGCGCCCGCATGAGCGGCAGGGAATTCCCCTGCAGCAACGGCTCCCCTCCCGTCAATTCCACCAAAGGCAGCAGGCCTCCGCCGCGTCCGGCTTGCGGCCTTCGGGCTTCATGGAACGGGCCGGCCAACCGCCGGACTTCCGCGCGGACTTGCGCCAGTGATTTCCTGTGGCCCCGGGAAAACGCATACGCGGTGTCGCAATACGAGCAGCGCAGGTCGCAGCCGGTCAGCCGGATGAAGATGCACGGCCATCCCGCGAACGTGCTCTCGCCCTGCAAACTCAGGTAGATTTCATTGATGACCAGCGTGTCGGACATCCACAGTAATCTAGGGGATTGGCCGGCAGGAGGGAAGCGGCATGAGTTGCATCAGATGCGCGCGGTCTCCATAATAGCCCAACTCGTGCTACCATTCGGCCCCCTCTTGGCCGACCGGATTTCACTTTGCTGAACGCGGCCCTATGCGAGTATAATGTGGGCCATGGAAATCTACGATCATCCAACTTTCCGGATGGCATGTCAGCAGTTTGACTTGGCGGCCGATCACCTGCAGATGCCCCAATCCGAGCGCGATCGTGTCAAATATCCCAAGCGCGCGGTGACCGTAGCCCTGCCGATTCATCGTGACGACGGCTCCACGGAGGTTCTCACCGGCCACCGCGTACAGCACCATCTCGCGCTCGGTCCCACCAAGGGCGGCTTGCGCTTTCACCCGGACGTGACCCTGGGCGAAGTCGCTGCCCTGGCAATGTGGATGAGCTGGAAATGCGGCCTAACCGGGCTGCCCTATGGCGGTGCCAAAGGCGGCGTCGCCTGTGATCCCAGCAAGCTATCCATCCAGGAGCTGGAGCGTGTGACCCGGCGCTATACGCAGGAGATGATTCCGTTCATCGGCCCCCAGGTGGATGTGATGGCCCCCGACCTCGGGACCAATGAGCAAGTTATGGCCTGGATGATGGACACGTATTCCGTACACGTTGGCACCACCGTGCCCAGCATTGTCACCGGCAAACCGGTCGCGCTGGGCGGCTCGCTGGGCCGGCGCGAGGCCACCGGCCGCGGCGTCGGCTATCTCGTCAACCGTGCCACGGATACCATTGGTTTGGACATCAGCAAAGCCACCGCCGCGATCCAGGGCTTCGGCAATGTGGGCGCCGTCGCCGCGCTGTCGCTGGCGCGCTACGGCGTGAAAGTGGTGGCGGTAACCGATGCCTTCGGCGGCGTTCACAATGCCAACGGGCTGGACCTTTGGGGCCTGGAAAAGCATGTTGCTGGCCATAAGACCGTGGCTGGCTTCCCGGAAGCCGAGCCCATCTCCAACGAACAATTGCTGGTGCTGCCGTGTGACATCCTCGTGCCCGCCGCTCTCGAGCGCCAGATTACCCAGGCGAACGCCGGCAAGGTCCAGTGCCGCATCATCGCCGAAGCTGCCAACGGCCCCACCACGCCTGAAGGCGACGCGATCCTGGCCCAGCGCCCGGAGATCTTCGTTCTCCCTGACATCCTGTGCAACGCGGGCGGCGTGGTGGTATCCTATTTCGAATGGGTGCAGGACCTGCAGAGCTTCTTCTGGGGCGAGACCGAAGTCGTGGACAAGCTCTTCCGCATCCTGGAAACCGCCTACACCCAAGTGGTCACCTTGAGTCGCAAACAGAAGATCCCCATGCGCATGGCCGCCCTGACCCTCGGAATCAAACGCGTGCAGGAGGCCAAGCGAATCCGGGGCCTCTTCCCGTAGCCGGAAGCGGGGGCATCTGGAACCACTGAACTCAGGATTTCAAGGGTCCTAACTCCACGGGCTTCAGATTATCTCCCTCCCTAATCCAAGCCGCGGTCGTAGAGGTCATCCTCGTCCAGGCCCAGGTAATGGCCCAGCTCGTGGAGGTAAGTGGTGTGGACCTCATCGCAGTAGATTTCTTCGTCAGCCTCGGCAAAGTCCCACAAGTTCTCCAGGAAAAGAATGATCTGCGGCGGCAGCGGCAGGGCGCTGGTCTCCTCGCAGGCGAACTCCGGCCCGACGAACAGGCCTAACGTGTCCGCGGCGATGCCGTCCCGGCGATGGGCCGCGTTGGGCCGGCGCTCGAACGTCACCGGCAGCGCCTGCGCCCGCTCGCGCAGCGGCATCGGCAACTCGGCCAGAGTCGCGTCCACTTGTTCCTGCGCCAGGGTGCGGAGTAGTTGCCAGCAAGCGCGCATGGTGCATTTTGTCGCTCAATTGAGTAGCATGGAGACATATGAAACACCTAGCACGGATTTCCATCACGCTTCTGTTGATCGCGGAGATGGCAACCTGTCTGGCCTTGGCCCGGGGCCTGCCGACCAACGCGAGCGAGGAGCCATCCCTCGCCCTGGCCCGAGCCTAGTGGCCGGAGCTTCCCAAGAAATGGACGATGCTGGGATGGAAAGCCCACATCACCCGTTTCAACGTGCTTCACGACGGCACGTTGATTAACGCGTTCTCCTTTGACAAGGGGCCGCAGAATCCTTTGGCGATTCGGCCGCCGATTCCCCAACCATGGGCGCAGTTCGCATTCATCCCGGCGGCCAGGCCTGAGGGCGTTCCCTCGTTTGCGAAGGCGAATCGCGAGGATTACGGCGATGTGATTCAGGGTTGGGAGGATCGCAATGCGCCGGTATTGTGGAGCGAATGGCAGTGGGGCGCCTATCTCCTGCGGCAACGCATCTTCGCGCATGTGCCGGGCGGCAAGGAACTCCGGCGCGGTGATGAGCCGCTCTTTGCGTGGGTCCGCCTCTCGGTCCACTACGCCGCGCCGGCGCTGCCGCTGGAGCGGCCCGCCGGATTCGCCATCAGGATCAATCGGCTGGCGGTCAACACCTCCATGGAGTTGCGTCATAACCTCAAGCCCTACGACGGATCACCCAGGTACGAACGCGAGCTCAAGCCTGAAGCGCAGAACTACTCCGCGGGACGAGCCTTCCGCCTGTTGGAGCCCGACGGAAGAGTGCGCCTGGCTGTTGCACCGGGGGTGGACTGCAAAGCCGTCTTCCGGGCCGGGTTCCCGTCCCCGGATGACTCCATCCTGCATGTGCAACTTCCGCCGGGTGAGGGCAGTTTTGTGGACTTGCTGATTCCCATGTTGCCCACGGACCGGGCGTTATTTGACGAGGAGCTTGCCCTTGGCTACGACGGCGGGCTGAAGGAGGCCGAGATGTTTTGGTCGGAGCAGCCGGCTACGGCGGCCAGGTTCGACGTGCCGGAGGACCACATCAACCAGGCGATCAAGCGCAACTTGCAGTTCGACCAGATCACGGCCGACCTCGACCCGGCCACCGGCGACACGCACGTGCTCACGGGGGCAATGGGTTATGGCATTGCGACCTGGGCAACGCCGGTCTCCATCGCCCTGGCCGGTTTCCTGGACCCGCTAGGTTACCACAGTCTGGTGAAGCGGTATCTGAAAGTGTTCAAGGATGCCCAGGGAACGGTGACCCCACCGGGTGATGCGTTCCGGCCACACCCGGGCTACCTGGGCGTGCCGAAGAAGGTGGCAATCGTCAACTGGCTGCCCGACCACGGCGCCCTCCTCTGGGTCATGGCTCAACATGGGCTACTGACCGGCGATACCGACTACATCAAGGAGTACACGCCGGTTATCATCAAGGCGTGCGAGTGGATTCGGGATGCGCGGCGAATCGGCGGCCACGGCGGCGTGGCCGGCGTCATGCCTCCCGCCGGCGCGTCAGACGAGGAATCGCGCACGCAGGTTTGTTGGACGGACGGCTGGATCTACAAGGGATTAAGCACGGCAGTTGAGTTTCTGAAGCAGACGGACCATCCGCGGGCGGCTGAGTTCGACGCGGAAGCCAAGGACTACAAAGATGCTTTCATCGCGGCATTCAGAGCCAAGGCTGCCACCATGCCCGGGTGGCGTGACGATCGCGGGCAGGAACGCGCATTGGTTCCTTACTCACTGGCGAAGGAAGACGGCTGGCAGTACCGGTGGATCACTTACCTGGACACCGGCCCGATGCACCTGGTTTTCGCCGGGCTCATGGACGCGAACGATCCGCTGATGAAGGACGCTGTGGCCTGGTTCCGCGAGGGCCCCCCGACCAGACTCTATCGCCCTTACGGCGTGCTCTCGGGCCATGTGCCTTCGCTTAGGCATGAGATGTCGAGCTGGGAAGGCTGTTACAGCTGGAACCTCTTTCACACCTGGCAACTGGGCGACCGGAAACGCTTTCTGGAGGGTATGTATTCGCAATTCGCGGGCGCGATGTCCCAACAGACCTACACGGTCTGCGAATCCCGGGGCGGTCAGCATGCGAACATCTTCTGGATGCCAACGGTTCTGCTGGCTCGGTTGGCGGTGCTTGACGACGAGATCGCGCCCGGCGAACTCCGTCTGCTCCGGCTTTGCCCGCTGGCGTGGCTCAGCGCTGAACGGGAAACCGTGTTCGAGAACCTGCCGACGAAATACGGACCCGCAACGCTGCGATTCAAGAAGTCTCCCGATGGCCGGCAGCTCGAGGTGCGTTTTGCCGGCCAGTGGCGCGAACGGCCAGCAAAGGTCCTGGTGCATGTCCCACCCCTGCCGGAGTTGAGCCGAGTGCTCGTCAACGGCAAGCGCTACCCGGCGCGGACCACGATCACGCTGCGCGAGTTCTGACGCCGCCGTCCGGCGTTACCGCGACGACTGCCGCTGCGTCCGCATGACCTGGGCCTGCGCTTCCCGCAGCCAGGCTTCGCTCTTCGGGAAGTCCGCGTAGCTCTTGAGCGGCGCCAACAGCGGGTCATCCAGCTTGATGTCCGCGCTCTGCAACAGCGCGTAGTCCTGCAGCGACTCCGCGAACACCTCCCACCGGATCGAGTCAATCGGTCCGTCGGTGCCCGGATAGACCACAAACGGGTCGCCCGCCGGCAAACCCGGCCACGCTCCCACCGAGGCGTCGAGGAACGGGTCGGACATCTGGGCGGTACAGAACACGAACCAGTAGTTGTAACCCCAGTGCAGGAAACCTCGCGCCCCCAGCCGGTAAAACAGCCACCCGGCCATGCGAATCTTCGCCAGCGGCGTGTCCAGCAGCCGTTGCAGAAACGCGTCCCTCGGCCCACAACAAAAGTAAGCCCACGCCGGGCAATTGGCCTTGGCAAACTCCGGCGCGGTGACAATGCTCGGGATCGGCATGTCGGACAGCCGTTCGGTGGCGAACCGCGTGTCGCTCATCGCGTCCATCACCTTCATCCACGGCGCCAGCTCTTTGAGCAGCGCCCGCGCTTGGCGGTAGTCGGCCATCTGCGCGTCCCCGTCCGGCTCGTCCGCGCAGTGGAAGAACGACCGGTCGAGAATCTTCTCCGCCTCCAGAAACGCCTTGAACCGCGGGATGAACTGTTCCAGGAACTTCCGATACGTCTCGGACGTGGCGCTGATCTCCGGCGCCCAGAGCATCGGCCCGATCTTCTCGCCGCGCTCGAAGATGCGTTGCGGATGCTTCCCGCTGGTGGGCGCCGGCGTGAAGAAGTGCGTGAACTCGAGGTGCCGCGCCCCGTGCTTCAGGGCGATCCGCACCCAGCGCCGCACGTCCGTGAAGTCGAACTCATACCGGTCCGGCCCCGCGCGCTTCACCCGCAGCAACTGCGCGGGGCGCACGAGGATCTCGTGCCGGGCGTTGAAGATCGGCGTGTAGATCACGTCGCACCCGTGCGTCACCATGTTGGCGATGTAGGCGTCCGCCAACTGCCAGAACCGCTCCCCGCACGGCTCGATCTTGTAGTATTCCCAGATCGAGTCAGCCGAAATCCACTTCGTCACCGGGAAATCCCGGCGCGGCTGCAACACCAGCGGCCGCACGTCCACCTCGACGGTCAACTCCACCGGCCACGGCTTCGGCCGGGTCCAGTCCACGTAGGCGAACTCGTTCTCCAGCGTCAGGCGGACCTTTACTTGCCGCAGCCCCGGCTTGGCATCTGCCGGGACGAAGAGCGAAATCCAGAACACGCCGTTGGCCTGCGGACCAACATGCGCCGTGCTCTCCGGGAACAGCGGATCGGGACAAAGGCCCGGCACGAACCCCACTCCCTCGATCTCGTCCTTCGGCACGTAGGTGTTGAACGCGCGCAAGGGCACAAATCCGACGCGCCGCACCACCGGCTTCCAGTCGTCCGCGCCCAGCACCTCGCAGCGCATCACCGCCGAGTTGGTCTTGTCGTTGCGGAAGCAGGCCTGAAATGAGAGGCGCGCGACGCGAGCGGTCAGCAGCCGCAGCGGCCGCGCGTCGCCGGGAGGCGAGGTGGGGTAAACGCGGTTCAGTGAAGTTTCCAGCCAGAAGCGGATTTGATCTTTGGTTAGCGGCTGCGGCGCAGCCTGCCTCGAGTCGTCGGCCGCATCCAGGCTACCCGGGGCGATGAGGCCCAACGCGCCCGCCCCGGCCAGTTGTTTGATAGCGGTTCTTCGGTTCATGGCTGCTTGCCGACTTCAGCCCGCTTCAAGAGCGTCCCTGTCGCGGTTCGGAGCCAGTCCTCGCTCTTCGGGAAATCCGCGTAGCTCTTGAGCGGCGCGAGCAGCGGGTCGTCCGGCTTGATACCGGCGCTCTGCAACATCGCGTAGTCCTGCAAGGATTCGGCGAAAACCTCCCACCGGATGGAGTCAATCGGCCCCTTCTCGCCCGGGTAAACCATAAACGGATCGCCATACGGGATACCCGGCCACGCCGCCGCCGAGGCATCCGTGAAGGGATCTGTGATGGCCTCCTGCTCGATCTTGTGCCAGTAATTGTAGCCCCAATGCAGGAAGCCCTGCGCGCCCAGCCGGTAAAAGAGCCAGCCGGACATGCGGACCTTGGGCAGCGGCGTGTCCAGGAAGCGGTTGAGCCACGGGCCGTGCGGGGCGCAGCAGTAATACACCCAGTGCGGTATCTTCTCATCAATGTAGGCCTGCGCGGAACTTACAATGGGAATGGGAATGTCCGTTAGTCCCTGGCGCCCGTATTCCACGTCGCTCAAGGCGTCCATCACTTTCATCCACGGCGCCAGTTCGCGCAGCACCTTGCGGGCGCGCTTATAGTTCTCCACGTGCTGACCGCCGCTCGGCTCGTCGGACAGGTGGAAGTACGAGTCGGCCAGAATGTTCTCCTTCTCCAGGAACCGGTGGAAGGCGGGCAGGAACTGCTTCAGAAAGGCAAGGTAGATGTCAGAAGTGGCCTTCGTGTCGGGCGGCCAGAGCATCACCCATTTGCCGTCCCGCTGCGTGTAGGCGCGGATCGGGTTCTCGACTCCCCAGTAAATCCACAGGTGGGGCCATTCGAACTTCCGGAAGCCAACGCTCCTGGCCATATCGGTGAAGCGTTTCGCCTGCGCCCAGTCGAATTCATAAACGTCCGGCTTGGTGCTGTTGACGGTCAGCAACTGGCACGGGCGCCGGAACGTCTCGCGGCGATTGAAGAAGAGCGGCACATAGACCACATCCGACCCGTGCGCGAGCATGTTCGTCATGTAAGCCCGGGTGAGTTCCCACCACTTCTCGTCGAACATGCCCGTCTGGTAGTAATCCCAAATCGCCTCGCCGCGCCACCAGTGGATGACATCGAAGCCGCGCCGCGGCTGGATGACCAGCGGCGCAATCTCCAGGCGCACCGGCAGGCCGGCGTGCTGGGTGCCGTTATGGAAGGTGTAATGCACTTTCAGTTCCCGCACGCCCGGCTTGGTGTCGGCTGGAATGGTGAGCGTGATCCAGAAGGATTGGTTCTCCCACGGCGCGACGGTGGCCTTGATCTCGGGAAACAGCGGATCCGGCACCAGGCCCGGCAGCAGGCCGAAGCCGTCCAATTCGGCGGGCTCCGTGTCCGGCGTGTAATGCAGCAGCGGCACATACCCCACCCGGCGGACCTGCGGCTTCAGGTCCTCGCCGCCGGACACAGAACACTCGACGGTCAGCGGATGCACCCGGCGGTTTTGCAGGCACGCCTGGAAGGCGATTCGGCCATTCCGCGCCGCCAGCAACTGCAGGTTGGTCGTCCCGGGCGCCGACGCCGGGAACACCCGTTTCAGGGAGCTCTCCAACCAAAACGCAATGCTCGGTCCCGCCTTGCCATCCGGTTCGACGATCATTGGCCCGCCGGTGGGTTGGGTTGCCGCCTGAAGCGTTTGCGCCAGCAGCAGCGCGAGGAGCACAAGGCCAGTCCGCAGAATCATGTCCCAATCAAACCGCATGGTTTCGGCGCACAAAAGCGAAATCTTGCGCCCCTCTGGCCGGCCCAACCCGTAAGCATGTAGGGGCGCGGCTACCACCGCCGCACGCGATAGAACCTGTGGCTGTTGGTGGCGTGCGGATCGGTGAACTGGAGGACCGCGCCGTTGCCGTTCAGGGGCGGGAGCGCCGTCCAGGTGGGCGACGCGAGCGAGTCTGTCTGCTCGAGGCTGTATCGTCCGGCCATATCGGTTTGCAGCAGCACCGAGAACACGCCCTCCCGCCGCTGTGGCCCAAAGAGCCTGCCGGTTTCCGAACCAACTCCCACCAATGCCAGCGTGTGATAGTTCCCCGCCGCGATCGCACTCAAACCGGTCGCGCCCGCCGGCAGCGCGCATTGTCCCTGCCAGTTGCTCCCCCACGACACCGCGCTGCCGTCCGGGCGCAGCGCCACGCTGTGCAGCGCGCCGGCCGCAATGGCCACCGCATTGGACAGGCCGGCCGGTGTTGTTGCCTGGCCGAAATCGTCATCGCCCCAACCGGTGATCCCCCCCTCCGCATTCAGCGCCAGGCTGTGCCACGAGCCGGCCGCGATTCCAACCACGTTGCTCAAGCCCAAGGGCGCCAAGGATTGCCCCGCAGGATTCCCTTCCGCATCCAGGTTCTCGCCCCACGCCACGACCGCCCCGTCCGCCGTCACGGCGAGGCTGTGATTGCCCCCCGCCGCAATCCTCACCACATTCGACAACCCCGGCGGGACGGACACCTGGCCAACGCTGTCATCGCCCCACGCCACGACATGGCCGTCCCGCTGCAACGCCAGACTGTGCCATGTCCCGGCCGCCAGCGACCACACTTCGCCCAGGTCATCCGGCACGGTGCTTTGACCGTAGTCATCCGCGCCCCAGGCCACGACCTTTCCGTCGGCACCCAAAGCCAGGTTGTGGTAATCCCCCGCGGCGATGACTACCGCGTTCGTCAGACTCTCCGGGACAGACGCCTGGCCATCGAAATTCGCCCCCCACGCCAGCACCGTTCCGTCGTCCCGCAAGGCCAGGCTGTGCCAGCCGCCCGCCGCTATGGCTATCAGGTTGGTTGCCGCCGCGGGCACATCGAGCTGCCCAAAGTCATTGTTCCCGGCCGTTATCACCGGCGAGGCCGGCGGGATAACCGACAACACCGCGTTGGAGCTGGCCACCCAGCCAAAGGCATTGGAAACCACCACGGAATAGCTCCCGGCGTCCGCCAGTTGCACCACGGCGATCGCGTAATTGCCGCCGGTCGCGCCCGGGAGGTCGGTCCCGTTGAAACGCCACTGGTAGCGCAGCGTTGGCGCGCCCGCTGCCTCCACGCTGAACGCGGCCGATTGCCACAATGGCACGCTCTGGCTAAAAGGTTGCGTGACGATGGCCGGCGCCAGGGGCTGGGCGAACACGCCGAGGTGATTTCCGTTCACCCGCTGCACGCCGCCGCTCGGCCGGTTGAGAAGCACCGCCGCGCCATTGGTCAGCCGGGCCATGGCCGTCGAGCCGCCGCCATCCAGATTCAGGCCGTTCCACGCCCCCAGGCGCAGCAGCCATTGCCCCGTCTCGTAAAGCGTCGCCCCGTCGCTCCACCCCGCGCGCCGGCCATCAATCACCATCAGGTAGAAGTAGCGCCCCTCCGGCGACAGGCCCACCGCGGTGCGCGGGTTCTCGTTGCAGAACGAGGTGGTGCAGCCTTGGAGTTGCGCCACGCCGTTGATGAGGACCAGGTCCGATCCGGCCACCGCCGTCCACACGTTGGCCAGGCTGGGCGGCGCGGTCTGCGCAAAGCTCGCCTGGTTGCCCTTCGAAATCAGCACCGCCGGACGGCCGTTCGCGAACGTGGACACGATGTCCCCCCGGGAAACCGCCAAGCCGCTCAGCTCACGCGGGTCATCCGGTATCGTGCTGACCGGTGAGAAGAAGTTCGCGTTCACGCCCACCGAAACGCCATAGGTTTGAACGAACGTGGTGGTGGTCTGCCCGATGGTCTCCCACGGCGGCTCGCCGCCGGCGGGGGTCGAAAAGAACTCAACCGTCGGATCGCTGAGGTCCACTCGCAGGGCGAATACTTTATGCTGGCGCACCTCGCTGGCGTCCGCCTCGCCGGCGGCAAACTCGATGCCCCGGTACATCGGCACCCAGGGATCGAGTGTGATTGTCGCTGAGGCACAGCACGCCGTGAGCAACCACGCCACTCCCGCCAGCGGGAGCGCAGTTCTTCGTTTCATTTCAGCAATTCGAAGCATTCCGACTCATCGGGCGGCGTGTGGCCACCCGGAAGACCGCCGGGCCCAACCTGGCACACTCTGCACCGTGTCGCGAAGAGCGGCGCGCCCTCGCGCTCAGCTCGGGTTCGCCGCGGGCGCGTCGGGCGCTGCGTCCTCGATCTTCGCGTTCTTCTGGAGGAAGGAGATAACCTTCTCGTTCATGATCTCGTCAAAGACCTCGATTACGCCGCCGCGCTTCTGCAGGTCCTTGAGGAACTTCTGCGGCGGGATTTGGTACAGGCCGGCCAGGTAGTGAATTCGCTGGACGATCTCCTCCTCGGGAACCTTGATGTCTTCCTTCTCGGCAATCTTCTGCAGGAGGAACTGCAGTTTCACCCGCTCTTTGGCGTTGCGGGTCGCGGCGGAATAGATTTGGTCCTTCTGCTGCTCGATCACCTGGCGCGGGACACCGCGCTTGGCATTCTCGCTCACGAGGTCATAGACCACATTGCGTGTCTCGCGGGCGACCGCCGCTTCCGGCAGCTCGAAGGAAACGCGTCCCATCAAGGCGCGCAGCACCTCGGTGCGCAGCGTCTTCTCTTCTTTGAACTTCAGCTCATTCTCCAGGTCCCGGCGCACGCCCTCCCTGAGTTTCTCCAGATTCTCGGCCCCGTAGGCCTTGGCCAGCGCGTCGTCCAGCGGCGGCGGAAACTTCTCCTTCACCTCCACCACTTCGACCTCGTAAACGCCCTTCTTGCCGGCGAGCTGGGGGGTCACAAAATCGGCCGGGAAATCCACGGTCACCGAGCGCTTGTCGCTGGCCTTCGCGCCGACGAGCTGGTCGGCAAACCCGGGAATGAAGGAAGTGGAGCTGACCTCCACCCAGAAGTTCTTTTGCTCCGTAAGCCCCTTGGCGGTGGGGGCGATCTCGGTGATCGGTTTGCCGTCGCAGGTGCCGGTGTAACTGACGACGGCCACGTCGCCGGTCTGAACGGGGCGCTCGACGGTCTTGTAGCTGACCCGCTGCTCGCGCAGCAGGTTGAGCGCGCGGTCAACGTCCGCGTCGGTCACCGACCGGATTTCGCGCCGGACGGGCAGGCCCTTGTATTCGGGCAGCGTGAACTCCGGGACCGTTTCCACGGTGGCCGCAAATTGCAGCGGCTGGCCGCGTACGAATTGAATCTCCTCGATGTCGGGATAGCCCACCACCTCGAGCTTCTGCTCCTTGACCGCCTGCTGGTAGGACTCGGAGATGAGTTTCTTCTTTGTTTCCTCCTCGATGTCTTTCTCGTATTTGCGCAGCACCATCTCGCGCGGCGCTTTGCCGGGCCGAAACCCGGGCAGATTCGCCTCGCGCCGGAAATCCTTGGCCACGGCCTCGAAGGTCTCATCCACCTTCTGGGCCTCGACTTCCACCCGCATGAGCTTCTTGCACGGACTCAAACTTTCTACGGTCACATTCACAAGCTAACCTTTCCGTTAATCGCTGAGAATGTCCAGCAGGCCGGATGTATGTTGTGTTTCCGCCGCTCAGCGAGCGGGCAACATTAGGCGGACAGGCGCGGCGCGTCAAGCCCGCCCGCGGCTCCCTTCGACTGCAGCAGCGCGTAGGCATGAAGGCGCGCGGGCCCCGCTTGTCTGACTCGCAATCCGCAAAGCGGGCCCGCGCTCCTCCGGCAGCTTCATGCATACGCGCTAAGCTGGTTGTCGAGCACCGCTTTGTCCGGCTCGTAGTGCTCTGCCCACACCGAGTTTGGACAATCGAGCATAGACGCCCGAAGCGACTTGATCCCGAAGGTGCTTGGGCAGCTTTTGAAGCCAATCACTGAGCTCGTCTTCAATCCGCAGCCCGGCAGCCTCCCGCGCCTTCAGAACGTACAGCAATGCTCCCATGCTGTGGTCAGCCGCGTGCGCCGTCCCTGCTGCCTGCCCAGCGGCTCGAGCGGCGGCCACAGCGGCTTTATCCTTGGCGTCCCGCGCGGCAGCGTGAGCGGAACGGGCCGCCTCCATCGCGGCCCCAGTCTTCACCTCTCCGTCAGCCCATTTCCTCAAAGTCTCCAGGGCTTCGCTCGGGCGGCGATCTCGATTGCCTCGGGTGTAAAGGTGCAACACGCCCTGGGCGCAATCTGCAGCCCATCGGGCAAGCAGAATGTGGTTCTCTCGAGTCAGCGCCCCCCCCCGGTGCTCCGCAATGAAACGTCGGTCTCTCATTGAGTGGTTTTTCTCATTCTTGTCGAACGGCCGGCCTCACCGGCGGGGGCCGCTGGCGCTCGACCGCATACGAGACGCCCTCCCGGCGCTGGCTGGCGCGTGTTGAGCTTTCCCATCATGGCATTAGGTGTTGTGTGGCGACGCCTCCGATTACGGCGTGCGTGCCGCAGGATGACCCAGCAAAGCGAACAGCGCTTCGCCTCGTGACACCAACTCGTCAACAGCCTCGCACTCAAACACCTCGTTGAGGATGAGCCGGCAGCCTGTGGCCGTGAGGCAATCCATGACCGTGAGGGCTTTTGCCTGTTTGTGGCCGATGCTCATCTGAGTGGAGAACGATCAACTCACCGATAGCGGCCCGCCACCGACGTCCGACTCAGCAACAGACACCGCCGGGCCGCCATTCGGTGGAGCGACTTGTTGGCAGATCGAGTTCCCTGGAGGACACCGAGAAGAACCAGCCCCACAGCGCCGACAGCAGGAGTGCTCGGCTCCGGAATAATCGCGGCTTCAATGCTCAGGGTTGCGCTGCCGTATGTATGCGTCCAGGGGGGATTTACTGAATAATCCCAGCCAATCCAAAGTTGATCAATCGTTAGCTGGATTGCGTCAATCCGGTAGCCGATTAGGTCGGGACCTTCTCGGGAAACAATGGAGAACAGCGTGGATTCCGACAACACCGGCCCCGACAGAATGCTAGTCCCTGTGAGGATCATGATTTGGCCATCCATTCCATCCGTAAGGCTTCCGACGGCCGCAGGAAAGTCTCCGTCGTCGGCAGGAGAAGAAATCGTAAAAGTCCGACCGACATCAGCGGCGCTGAATGCCAAGGTGTCGAACAGATTGTAGCCTCCGAAGCCGTTCCAGAACCAGATCCTTTCCTGCGTTGAGATCTGCGAACTGTGTGACTCCAGTGAAAACCGCCGACTCCACACCATGTCGCTGCGAGCAGCCAAGGGGGCTACCGCCAATGCAAAGCAAGTCAAAATCGCTTTCATTCTATTCTACTGCATGTGTTTCGGTTATCGGCCAACGCAAAAGTGAGCGGCGGCGGCCTAGGACGCGAGGCCTGAAACGCGGGTGGCCGCGCCGTCCGCTCCACTGAAGGTTAGACTCGATTTGACCGACACATCAGCTTCGGAGCGGCGCAATTGCGTGGGCGGCTGAGTCCAGGCAGTAAAGCAGCACAAACACAGTAAACATGTGGGCTGCGGCGGCAAAGTCCATAATTACACGTGACGTTCTCTCGTGCCTTCTCATCGCCCTGATGCCTCTGACAACCTCATAAACTCCCAATAGGGCAAAAAAGGGGGCCAGAATTGGCAGAACAGATATCATCGTTTTGCTCGTGTACTAACGGACCGCGTTCAGCGGCCCCGCCCGGCTTTGCGGGCGGAGTCAGCTGCAAAACGCACGGTTCGGCGTTGCGCCCACAAGTCACTTCACCGGCTGGGCCTCCGGGAACTTCCAGGTGCCGTCCAGGATTTCCTTCTGCGGGCGGTACATTCGGACGACGTAGTTCCAGCCCGGCATGATGGGAATGCAATTCGGCGCGATCTCGTTGCCGCCAAACTGGATCGTCACCGAACCGTCCGCGTTCGGCTTGGCGGTGACATTGTTCACCGTGTAGGCGTCCCGTGCGTTCTTCTCGAAGTAGCCGTCCTTGTTGTACACGCTGACCGACCAGAACCCGTCGACCGGCACGTCCTTGACTGTCAGCCGGTACACCGTCTTGCCGTCGTTCTGCTCCGGCTCGGCGCCGGCATAGAGGGCGGCGGTCGGCGGGTTCCCGCCCCAGCCGGCGGCCGTGCCGATCAGGTGCTGGACCGGATCGACCTCGCCCTTCCGCCCGAACATCCGCGCCGAGTCGATGCCGCCGTTGGCGGCCGCCACCGCCAGCAGCGCCTCGCGTACCTTCGTCAGCGACGCCCCGTCCCAGTCGGGCATTTCGAACTTGCCCACCGCCTTCTGCTCGAGTTTGATCGCGTCCTGGAGGGCGTGGACCGCTTTGATGTCCGCCGCGTCGTTGGGATTCACGAACGTCCGGATCGCCAAGCACACGTACCGCGTGCCGGCCTTCTCTTTCGTGAGCGTGCGAGTTCCCGGCGCGTAGAACACGTCCGGCACATACTGATCCTGGTCGATGACCTGCACCGCCATGTACCGTTTGCCGGCGTCCGGGAGCGTGACCTTGACCGGCCCGGCGTCGAGGTCGAACACCCCGAACGAGTACAAGGTGTCCCGGTTCAGCCGGATCACCGTCTGGCGGTCGATCGGGGCGAGTTCCCGCTCGTGTTTGAACTTGCCGAAGCCGCCGTCCCGCACGAACCGCGCGAAGTACGTGTCGGACTCGGCGCGGCGGAAGTTATCGACCGTCACGCGCACGGGCCTCTCGTCGTCCGCGGACGCCGCCGTCAACCAACTCACCGAGATGAGAAGCGCCGCGATAATTCGAATCGTATTCGCTTGCATGTCGTTGTCCCTCGTTACGCGTTGATGTCAGAAACAGTCGCCGGCGCCCTGTCGCCGAACGTCAAAGTTGCGGCACGGACGGTAGCCTTCTGCCTCCGGCGCCCTCGGCTTATTTGTTTAGACGCGTTCTGTCCCGCCATGTAACCGGTGATAAGACAACGATACGAGGGAAGGTGATTCGAAAACAGAGCACCAAGTCCCTCGATGTCATTCCGCCAGTCGCGATGCAGTTCGCAAGCAGCCCCGAACCAAGTCATAAGCTGGCATCCAGCTGCTCCCATGCGAGCCCATGCAGCGTCACGCGTTGTCTTGTTGAAGGTCCCGGACGCATCTGTGACGACGAACACCTCAAATCCTTCCTCGCGAGCAGCCAACGCGGGAAAAGCAACACAGACCTCGGTCACAATTCCTGCAATGATCAACTGCTTCTTTCCGGTAGCCTTGATCGCCTTTACGAAGTCTTCGTTATCCCATGCATTGATTTGACCGGGGCGCGCGATGTATGGAGCGTCAGGGAATAGTTCTCTTAGTTCCGGAACCAAAGGGCCGTTCGGACCGTCCTCGAAACTGGTCGTCAGGATTGTGGGCAGGTTGAAATACCTCGCAGCGTCCGCCAGCGCGAGGACGTTGTTCTTGAAATCGTCCGGAGAGAAATCCTGGACGAGATTTGTCAGACCGGATTGGTGATCGACGAGCAAGACTGCAGCGTCATCCTTATTCAGGCGGTTGTATTTAAATTCAGGTTTCAATGTGTTCTCCTTTGGTTGTGGATCTGCGGTGATTGGTTTCTTTGCCGAACGCCGCGCCTCACCTGCGGCCGCCGGGGACGCAGGTGGAGCAAGAAAAGGATACACGAGTAGTCTCAAAACGTCAAGCTCAGCGACCCGCCGCACCCGCCGCAGGAGAGGCAACGATTGCAGCCGCGACGCTCCCGCCGGGTTCGCTGCAGCGCATGGCTAGGCGCATCATCAGTGAACAATCTCATAAATCGCCCAAGACCAAAATGCCAATGGCAGCAGTGAGAACGCCGCAGTCATAGCGAGCCTCCCGTCTCTGGCGCGAAGCGCAAACCAAAAGGCAACGCCGCTGCCGATCAACGAAGCCATGATGCCGACTCCTCCCGCTGGGCCGCGAACTGAACCAACGTGACCTGCGAGAACGAACGCGACCGCAGCCACGATGCTTACCGCGACACAACCGAGCGCAAATCGGAAAATCCTTTCGGGGCTGGTGGTCTGTGGTGTCATAGCGCGCCGAATCTCACTGGCGCGGCACCAGCAATGCCCGAATGTAAAATGGGCGCTCCCGCCGCGTCCAGTGAAGTGAGTGTAGGTGTCCTGGTCATCCTCCAAATAGTCTTTTCAATAATGATGGCCTGCCAGTGCCTGCTGATGCACTCGACGAAATTTCGACCAAAACCTCGAATGGGTCAGTGCCCGCGCCGGGAATGTCTGCGTCGTGGCGGTATCCAGTCAGCGTCTGCGCCAACTCCACTGGAACATCGAAGATGTAATCAACATCCGCCTTGCGTCCTCCCGCCTTCTGCTGCTCCGAACGCAATCGGTCTCGGATGTTGGTAAAGGCGGCTGGCAACTCGCCCTCCGTCTGCAAGTGTTCCAAATCGCGCTGGGCATCGTGAGTGACTGACCAAACTCTCTGACCGTCCTTCCAGCCGGTGGCGACGCTGACCATGACCTGCTCCTCTACGTCGCCGGTGACGACCTCGCATCCAGCCGACAACCGCTGCAAAGTCTGATCGTGCATCAATCGGTGGCCCGAACCACTAGCCACAACCAAATACCAACCGTTGGGCAACTCTGCGCCGACAATCGGAGACTCAGCAATCTCCTCCCGCGTGCCTGTGCCTCGCAAACCAAGCGTCTCAAGCACTGCCGTTGGCGGCTTGCCTCTAACTGCTAACCATGACTGTGAGTAGCCCATACGCGAACGCCACCTAACTGAGCGATGCGGGCGGCCGAACGCGTGCGCATTGGCAGCTGATGCAGCCCGCCCGCATTCGCTCCAGTGGTTTTGTTAGCCCACCCGTGCTTCATGCTCAATCTGGACTAAACTCTACTCTCACGACTCTTCCAGTGGAAAGGGAAACGATTCCGAAGTCTGAATTGAACGCCCCGTCAGTGGAGTGACGAAAAACGAGTGAATCACGGATGACCATCTTCCCGGACGGTGATGTCGTCGTAGAATACTGCGAACCGCTACCAACAATGGTCAATGTGCTGGAGGAATTGGTGGACGCGTCGAACGGGGAAGCGGGCCACCCAGTGCCCTCCATGTAATGACCCATGATGCGCCGAACCTCAATCTCTGTCATGCCGACGTGGACTCGGGCAAGATCACGAAGGAATGGCTTTCGTGTGGTCCACTCCACGAAGTAAAGCACAGAGATGACCGCGAGGAGCGCCACAAGCGCACCGAGCCGAGCAAGCTGACGGCTAAGCGGCACGGGTCGAACCAGACCAACGGCAAAAGCGACGCCGACGGCAAGATAAACCCACCAAGCAACTGGGTAAGCCAAGCCGACCTCACACAATGCAAAAACAGCGAGTGCGACTGCTGCAACCGTAATGAGCGCGATACGCATGGCTGAATGGGCAACGCTGCTGCTCAGGCAGGGCGGGGCGTGAGCGTCCAGCATGGAACAGAGACGGAAACCCGCCCTTGCCTGCAGCAGCCTGGTTCGCCTTTTGGTTCATTGGGGGAAATCTGGCCAAACCCGCGCCACCATGTGAAGGGCCTCCTCCATCTGGTCTAGCGTGCTGGAGGAAAACTTGCCTGCGTGTTCCCGGCGTAGCTTGGTGATCTCCTGGCCAAGCTCGCCCAGCAGTTCCGACCCGGTAGTCCACGCCACCTTGTGAATGAGATAGTGCAGTCGTTCGGCGTCCCTGGCGAGGCCATCGGCACGCAATGACACGATGAGTCGCTCAAAGGGTTCGTAGGAAATGACTGGGGCGCTCATGCGTGTGTTGGCGAACGCTCCGCCTGAGCTACAGCCGCCACGCCAGAATCTCTGGAGCACCCGCGACTGACGTGGCGGCTGTTAGCTCCAGGCGGCTTGTTCGGCTGTGCCTTCAAGATTCGTCTGGCCGTTTCCCAAAGAACTCAAGATGGCTGCACTGGCAGCACTGTAGAGCATAACCCTCGATGAAGCGGGCTTGCTGTCTTGTGCCAAACGTGCCATGTCCATGCCACTGGAAGCCGTCACTGCTGCATTGCGAGCAAATGACTGGCTTGCCACCAGCCTGAAACTGACGTGGGCGGAGGGTGTCTTTCACTGCTGCTTTTACTCCGCGTTTAATTGCTGTGATGGTCTTGTTCATAATTGTGTCGAAGTCGCCGAACGTAGAGTGCAGCCGCGCCGGGCCAAAAGCGACCGAAAACAAACGACACGGCCTCCCGGCGTCGGCTGCCACGAATAGTTGGGGCTCGACGTCATTTTACCGGGCCTCCTGCAAGGATCCAACCGATGTATGGCGAAACGGGTAAGAGAGCCAGGAGGGAACCCAGAGTCAACGTGATCGCCGTCAAAGGGACAGGAAACGCCGCAAGAATGCCGACCTCGATGACGATGACCGCTACTGCCATGAAGTGCAATGACCGGGGAAAACGAAACCCGTAGCGCAGCCCCATGTACACCGAGTACGCAATGGCACTGAGAACGAAAGCGCCATAAAGGCATCTCAGGACCAAAATGATCAATTCACGGGTGTCCATATTCTCTCGCCCCAACGAAGCGTATTGAGCGGTGGCGGCGGGCCGGGGAGCCAGAACTCGCCGACGACGTCCGCCCCGCCGACATCCGCTCCAATCGCCTTGTTCTCCTGCGCCTTCACGCTGTTGTGGGCGGCATCCACCAAAACCGGGCCAAACCACCGGCTGCACTCGGCCGCAGCGCGGAGCAGTCGCGCATTAACGCGTCGTAGCGCTGTTATGCGCGACTGCTCCGCGCTGCGGCTCAGGCTAGCCCCAGACGGGGGTTTTGCCCAGCTCCTTATCATAGGGCCGATCAGCTAAAACGCGTAGGCGTCAGGGGAACAGTATGTTTGGCCCGAAGTCCACCGTAGAATGGGCAATCTCCCAAGGTCCGGTAGTCTCATGCGGCTATGCTGGGGGCAGTTGCAGCAGATTGTCAACACCCAAATCCTGGTCGGAATGCCCATCAAACTATGAGGTTTCCAACTGGACGAGCGTCGTGAGGAGAGGGCTCAGGGAAAGCAGCGCGCGGGCTGGCTCCTATTCCAAGTGGGCGTCCACTTAAGGTGTGCATATTTCGCCCGTATCTGGTAATGTCTAACCCATGCAACCTCACGTTCCTGCGTCCGGCCTGCCTTTCCCCAGCACGCCGGAGATCATCTTTACCAACTGGCGCGAGGCCCTGCACCGCAGCGGCTTAACCCCGGGCATGCAGGCGGTCTATACCCTGGCGGTGAGCGGCTATCTCGGGTTCATCCGAAAAGTTTGTGCTTTGCGGGGTAGTTGCTCGCGGAAGTCCGGCACCCGGAATGGCCCGGCCCAGAGCGGCGCCCTTAGAGCCTGTTTGAAAATGCCAGTCTAACGCCGGGTGTGGACACCCGGCCTGCAGGGAAGCGGCGAAAAGGCGCGATCCTGTAGGCCCAGTCCCCTGACCGGGCGAATTCTCAAACAAGCGCTATGGGAGGGGGATGGAGGTCCGTTTGCCCGGATTTGGCCCGCAAGGGCCTGTAATTTGGCCCTGTGATCGCAACTGCCGCAACGACAGCGGGTTACGTCAGGGGGGCGGCGGGATGTCAAGGCTGTATCCACGGTGTGGATACGGTGTGGATATGGCGCCTATACGGTGAGACTCCTTCGGGTGGCGCCGCCTGGTCCCGGGCGTTATCTACCGAAAGCGCCGCCGTTTGGCCGCCTCGGCGAGGCGGCCCCATCCGGGACTGAGGCCTTGCTGGTGAAGGGTTTTTTCCTTTGCGCGGGCATCGTTCTGCCGCTAGTCTATGCCCGCCTTGTCCGGTGGTGTAATGGTAGCACAAGAGTCTTTGGAGCTCTTTGTCATGGTTCGAATCCATGCCGGACAGCCAGTCTTCCTTCCCTGCACGAGGCATCCGGCATGGCGCATGCGGGTTCGGCGCGGAATGTGTTTGCGGAGGACGCTCGGCTGGCGCAAACGGCTGGACATCGGGGGCTGGCTTGCTCATCATCGCGGTGTGCCCTGTTGGGCTGTGTTCGATTCTGATTTCGTGGTATGGAAGAGCCTCCACCGGTCCAGGAAACCCCGCCGGACGCCTCGCAGCCGCCGGCGATGTCCCTCGCCGCGCGGTTGCTGAATGTGTTTGCCATTCCGGGCGAGGTGTTCGAGGGGGTCAAGGCCAGCCGCTTCTCCGTGGGGAACTGGCTCGTGCCCGCGTTGCTGCTGGCGGTGGTGGGGGTGTTCACCTCGGTTGTAGTTGTGTCGCAGGCGTCTTTCCAACAGCAGATGCGCGAGCGGATCGAGAAGCAGGCCAGGGCGCTGGAAGAACAGGTGCAGGCGGGCAAGGTGCAGCGGGTCGAGGCGGACCGCGCGCTGGCGTTTACGCGGGCGATCACCCAGCCGCCGGTGCTGAAGGTGCTGGGGGGCGCGGCCGCGGCGGCCTTGAGCTTCGCCCGGGTGTTTTGGTGGGCCTTGATCCTGTGGCTGCTCGGCCGGGCGTTCCTGAAGCTGCAACTGGATTATCTCAAGACCCTGGAGGTAGCGGGGTTGGCGCTGATGATCAGCGTGCTGGGAGGGGTGGTGACGTTGCTGCTGACGGTGAACTTGCCCCAGCTTTTCACCGCGCCGAGCCTGGCGCTGGGGGTGAGTGACTTTGACGCCAGCCGCAAGGGGCGGTTGCTGCTGGGCGTCACTAATGGTTTTTCCTTCTGGCTGGTCGGAGTGCTGGCGGCTGGCCTGGCCCGGCTGGCGGGGGTGCCGTTTCTCCGGGCGGCGTGGTTTGTGTTCGCCGCGTGGGTCATCCAGGAATCCTGCCTGGTCCTGTTGGGCGGAGCGCTGGGGCAATTCGTGCTGTAGCTGCCGGCAGTAGCGCTGAGCACTGGACAAGGGGGTGCTCTTCCCGTGTGCGCGGCGGGTGGCACCTGGGCCGCGCTCAGGGCCTGGCGCGAATTATGGAGAGGTCTTTGCCAACGGAGTCCCGTTTAGCCTTCCACTGGGCTTGTCGAGGTGATACAAGACCGCCATGTCCGCAAAGCTCACCATTGGGTTTCTTGGCGCCGGCAAGATGGCCACGGCGCTCGGCAGAGGCTTCATCCGGGCGGGACTCGTCTCCGCGAAGCACGTCATGGCCAGCGACCTCAGCGCCGCCGCCCGCGCCGCCTTTGAGCGGGAGACCGGCGCGAGGACGACCCCTTCCAACCGGGCGGTGCTGAGGTTCGCCGAGGTGCTGGTGCTGGCGGTCAAGCCGGACCAGGCCGCCGGAGTGCTGGCCGACATCCGCGCCGATTTCACCGGCAAGCACCTCCTGATCTCCATCGCCGCGGGCGTGACGTTGGCCCGGTTGGAAGCCGGGTTGGACGCGGGAGCGCGGCTCATCCGCGTGATGCCGAACACGCCGGCGCTGGTTGGAACGTCAGCTGCTGGTTTTGCGCTGGGCAAATCGGCTCGGCCGCAGGATGCCGAGTTGGTGCAACGGCTCTTTGCCGCCGTTGGGCTGGCCTTTCAGCTCAAGGAATCGCTGCTGGACGCGGTCACGGGCTTGAGCGGCAGCGGGCCGGCTTATGTGTATTTGTTCATCGAGGGCCTGAGCGACGGCGGCGTGGCAGCGGGACTGCCGCGCGACGTGGCCACCCGGCTCGCGGCCCAGACTGTCCTGGGCAGCGCGAAGATGGTGCTGGAAACGGGCTTGCATCCCGGCGCGCTCAAAGACATGGTCACCAGCCCCGGGGGCACGACCATCGAGGGCGTGCACGAATTGGAGAAGGGCAAACTGCGCGGCACGCTGATCAGCGCCGTCCGCGCGGCGACCGAGAAATCAAGAAAACTGGGCCAGGCTTAGCGCCTGCGGATGACGGGACGCGCGGCGAGTTGCGGAGCCTAGCTGGCTTGTTTGGCCAGCAACTCGCGCACGTCCACCGCCTCCATGCCGGCCGCCCGAATCGCCCTCATCCCCAAATCCGTATCTTCGTAAGCGCGGCAGAACTGCGGCGGCACGCCCAGGCGCCGCGCAGCTTCCAGGAAAATATCCGGCGCCGGTTTCTGGTTCGCGACATCCTCGCTGGTGACGATCGCCTGAAACAGGTCCCGGATGCCCAGATGGTTGAGCACTTGCGAGATGATTATCCGCGTCCCGCCTGATGCCACAGCCATCGGTATCTTGCCATAGTTCTCCCGGGCGATTCCAACCACCGTGTTAATCGGCTCCACCTGGGCGATGAGCGGCAGGTATTCCGCCTCCTTTTCCCGGGCCACTGCCAGCGCGTCGAGCGGAACGCCTTGTTCCGTGCTTAACACCTTGAGAACGTCCCGCGTGGGCACGCCCCCGAGGGCATAAAAACGCCGCTCGGGAAAAGAGAACCCGTGCCGCCTTGAGATCACCTGCCACGCCCGCCAATGCAGCGGCATTGTGTCGGCCAGCGTGCCGTCACAATCGAAGATGAGGCCTCGGGGGTGGGGTGGATGATGCTTGTTCTTTTGCATGACCCTCGTTCAGCCAGACTTCTCTTTGCACACGACTCGCGGCCCGGCCCATCCCTCATGCTTTCAGCGCCGCCAGCTTCTCCTGCAGGTCATGCGCCATCAGCGGCTCGATCACCGGGTCAATCGCCCCCTCCATCACCATCGGCAGGTTATACAGCGTCAGGCCGATGCGGTGATCGGTCAGGCGGTTTTGCGGGAAATTGTAGGTGCGGATGCGCTCGTTGCGTTCGCCCGTGCCCACCTGCTCTTTGCGCTGGTCGGCGTATTTTTGGTTCTCCTCGGCCACCTTGCGCTCGAGCAGGCGCGACCGCAGCACCGTCAGCGCCCGCGCCTTGTTCTTCTGCTGGGAGCGCTGGTCCGCGCAACGGACAATCACGCCGGTGGGCTTGTGCACGACCTGCACGGCGGAATCCGTGGTGTTCACGCCCTGGCCGCCGGGGCCGGACGCGCGGCAAACCGTGATCTCCAGATCCTCGGGCTTGAGCTCCACATCCACTTCCTGGGCTTCGGGCAGCACGGCCACGGTGCAAGTGCTGGTGTGAATGCGCCCCTGCGCCTCGGTTGCCGGCACCCGCTGAACGCGGTGGACGCCGCTCTCGTACTTGAGGCGCTTATAGACGTCGGTGCCGTTGAGCTGGAAAATGACTTCCTTGTAACCGCCGAGATCGGACGCGCTGGAGTCGAGGTCCTCAACCTTCCAGCCGCGCGCCTCCGCGTAGCGCGTGTACATGCGGTAGAGGTCCGCGGCGAACAAGGCGGATTCCTGGCCGCCCGCGCCCGCGCGGATTTCAACGATGGTATTGCGCGAGTCCGCCGGGTCCGGCGGCAGGATGCCTCGCTGGATTTCCAGTCCCAGGCGTTTCTCCTCGGCTTCCAGCCGGGCGATTTCCTCTTTGGCCATCTGGGCCAGCTCGGATTCCGCCGGTTCCGCCTGCAGCAGGACGCGGTTCTCCGCCAGGTCAACCACCGCCTTCAGGTAAGCCTGCCCCTGCGCCATCAGCTCTTTGAGCCGGGCGTATTCCTTGCCCAGTTCCTGCGCGCGCTGCGGGTTGTCGAACGCCTTGGGGTCGCTCAAAGCCGCTTCCACTTCCGCAAACCGGCGGGAGAATTTCTCAATCTGAGGACGCAAGTCCATACGGAAAACAAAGCCGCCCGCAAAGCCACAAACCCTGCGGGCGGAGAAAGTGGTTGGTCGTTAGCGCTTCTTCTTGCGGCTCGCCGCCGCGGCCTGCGCCGCCTGCGTCTTGGCCATCCGCTGCTGGAACTTGTCCACCCGCCCGGCGGTGTCCACGAACTTCTGCTGCCCGGTGTAGAAAGGATGGCAGGCGTTGCAGATGCCCACAATGATCACCGGCTTGGTGGAGCGGGTCTTGATCACATTGCCGCACGCGCAACGAATCTCCGACGCCACATACTTCGGATGTATTTTCTCTTTCATAAAAGGCCGGCCACAATACCACCTGCCCACCGGTTGACAAGCCCGAAGTGGCCTTTCCGCGCTTGCGGCCCCGGGGCGGGCGGACTTACATTGCCCTCTTCCTGACTGGGAAACGCATGAAAGCTGCCTATATTGCCAAAACCGGCACGCCGGAGGTCATCACCTACGGCGACTTGCCCACCCCCAAACCCACCCGCCGCCAGTGCCTGATCAAAGTGGCCGCGGTGGACGTCAACCCCATTGACGTCTATGTCCGCAGCGGCGCCATTCCGGCGAAGCTGTCCTTCCCCTTCATCCTCGGGCGCGATCTCGCGGGCGCCGTCGTTGAAGCCGGCGGGAGCGTGAGAGACTTCAAGGTGGGCGACCGGGTTTGGGCGACGAACCAGGGCATCGACGGACGCCCTGGCACTTTCGCCGAGTTCGCCGCCGTGGATCACCGCTGGCTCCATCCCATCCCCGAAGGCGTTAGCGACGAAGACATCGTGGCGTTGTCGCTGGCCGGCGTCACCACCCAGCTTGGCCTGGTGCGAAACGCCAGTTTGAAGACGGGCGAAGTGCTCTTCGTCAACGGCGGTTCCGGCGGAGTCGGCTCCTGTGTCGTGCAAATGGCCAAAATCCTCGGCGCGCGCGTCATCGCCACCGCGGGCACCGACGAGAAAGTCGCCGCCTGCCGGGACCTGGGCGCTGACCTGGCCATCAATTACAAAACGGAAGATGTTGCCGCGGCCATCAAGACGTTCGCGCCCGAGGGCGTGAACGTCTGGTGGGAGACCCTGCGCGAGCCGGATTTCGACCGGGCAGTTTCCTTGCTGGCGATGCGTGGCCGGATGGTGCTCATGGCCGGGCGCGACGCCCGCCCCCCCTTCCCGGTCGGCCCATTCTATGTGAAGGACTGTTCCCTGCACGGGTTCGCGATGTTCAACGCCAGCTCCCGGGAACAGCGTGCCGCGGCCAATGCCATCAACCGGTGGCTGGCGGAAGGCAAATTGCGCGCCCGCATTGACCGGGTCATGCCGCTCTCCCAAGCCGCCGAGGCCCATCGCCTGCAGGAGGAAAGCACCGTCCAGAAGACCGGGGTGCTGGCGGGCAAACTGGTGCTCAAGCCTTAGTCGCAAAGGCAAGGCGCCATGATGAAGGTCAAAGGCCTCCGCTGGTACATCGCCGGCCTCCTTTGCTTTGCCTCAGCGCTGAACTACCTCGACCGGCAGACCCTGTCGGTGCTTATTGGCACCATCAAGACCGAACTCCACCTCAGCAACGCTAGTTACGGCCAGATCAATGCGTGGTTTCTCGCCAGCTACGGCGTGATGTATGCCGTCAGCGGTTTCATCATCGACCGCATCGGCACACGGCGCGGGTTCATGCTCTTCGTGTCGGGCTGGTCGGTGGCCAACGTCCTCCACATGTTCGCCGCCACGGTGGGCCAGTTCTCATTCCTCCGCTTCCTGCTGGGCGTCTTCGAGCCGGGCAGTTTTACCGGCGGGGTGAAGGCCGTCGGCGAATGGTTTCCCATGCGTGACCGCGCTTTGGCCGTCGGGATCTTCAACGCAGGCACTGCCATCGGTTCGGTCATCGCCGCGCCTGTGGTGTCAATCCTGGCGGTGCATTGGGGCTGGCGGTCCGCCTTCCTGGTTACGGGCGCGCTGGGCATCGTCTGGCTCATCCCCTGGATGCTATTGTTCAAACAACCCAACCGTCACCCGTTCCTCAGCGATGAGGAACGCCGTTTGATCCTCGATGGCCAGGGCGAGGAACCCGCGAAGCTGCGGCCCCCGCCGCTCATGCGCCTGCTGCGAATGCGCGAAACCTGGGGGTGCATCCTCGTGCGCGCGCTGACCGATCCGATCAGCTACTTCCTCCTGTTCTGGATTCCGCTCTACTTTCAGAAGCAGCACGACTTTGACCTGAAGAAGTTGGCGCTGTTTATGTGGATTCCCTATGCGGCGGCGGCGCTGGGCAACCTTGCGGGCGGCATCATCCCCCGCTTTCTCATCGGCCGGGGCTGGGAGCTCGACGAGGCGCGCAAGCGCACGATGCTCTTTATGACTGGGACGCTCCTGGTCTGTCTGGTCTCGGTGTCGCAGGTCGCGAGCCCGGCGCTGGCGCTGGCCCTCGTGGCGGGCATGACGTTCTGCCACGGCGGCTGGAGCAACATCACGCTGCCGGCGGAGGTGTTCCCGAAGAATGCCATCGCCACTGTTACCGGCCTCGGCGGCGCGCTCGGCTCCTGGGTGGGCGCCCTCGCGATGCTGACCACCGGCCACGCGGTGGACACCTGTGGCTTCACGCCCATTTTCATCGCCTATGCCGTGCTTAACCCGGCGGCGCTGCTGCTGGTGTATGTGCTCATCGGCAAGCTCGGTGTGGTCCGGAATATTGATTAGATCTGACGTTGCTCGGAACCAGGCCCTGCTCCCCCAGGGAGCCTCACCGTATCCTCACCACACCCTCACCGTCTCCACACCGTGGATACAGCCTTGACATCCGCGGCGGATTCCCGCGCCACCTGCCGTCATTCCAGGACTTATGCGAACTCCAGCCCAAAACCGCTGTTGTTTGCGCCCGGATTGGAGTAACCTGCTGCAAACATGTGACTTACCTCGACCAATCGGGCGCTGTTCAGGCGGGGCGTTTCAGGCCCAGCTTTCTGATCCGCGAGAGCAGCGTGGTGGGCTTGACCCCCAGAAGCTCCGCCGCGCCGCCGGCCCCTTTAATCTTCCAACCGGCCTTCTCGAGCACCACGATCAGGTTCTCGCGCTCGCGAGCCCGCAATTCCGCTTCCGTGAGAAACTCGACCCCGGCCCTTGGCGCAGGAGGCGGGTTGGATGCGGCAGGGATTGGCCTGGAATCCGTCACGGGCAAATCAAAATTCAATGGACCGCCACGGGCCAAAATGACCGCGCGCTCGATGATGTTGCGCAACTCCCGGACGTTCCCGGGCCAGTCGTAGTGCTGGAGTTTGGCGACCGCCGCCCGCGTCAGCCGGGGCTGGGGGCATCGCAACTCTCTCGCGGACAACTCGACAAAATGTTGCGCCAGGAGCGGAATGTCATCTTTTCGTTCCCGCAGGGGCGCCACTTGAATCGGGAAAACGTGCAGCCGATAATAGAGGTCCTCCCGAAAGCGGCCCGCCGCCACCGCCTTCTTCAGATCCCGATTGGTCGCCCCGATGATGCGGACATCCGCGTGCCGGGTGCGGTCGTCCCCCACGCGCTCATAGCGTTTCTCCTGCAACACCCGCAGGAGTTTGCCCTGAGTTTCCGGAGGCACCTCGCCGATCTCGTCCAGAAAAAGCGTCCCTCCCTCGGCGGTTTCAAACCGGCCCGCGCGGTC
This sequence comes from Candidatus Paceibacterota bacterium, assembly GCA_035452965.1. Lineage (NCBI taxonomy): Bacteria > Bacillati > Minisyncoccota > Minisyncoccota bacterium. Next base: position 416,103 of record DAOTCE010000002.1, read on the forward strand.
CTTGATGGCGCCGGTAAAAGCGCCCTTGACGTGGCCGAAGAACTCGCTTTCAAAGAGGTCCCTCGGGATGGAGGCGCAATTGACCCGGACGATGGGGTGGTCTTTGCGCCGGCTGCGGCGGTGGATCTCGTACGCCACCAAATCCTTCCCCGTGCCGGTTTCGCCGAGGATGAGGACCGATGCCTCAGTCGGCGCCACCAGGTCAATTTGGCTGACGATCTGTCGCAAGGCGGCGCTTTGGCCGACGAGGTTGCCGAAGGCCTTGGCCTCCACCACCTCCTCCTCCAGATAGGCGTTCTGCAGTTCGAGTTGCGCCTTGAGCCGCTCGATCTCCTCAAAGGCGCGCGCGTTGGCGATGGCGGCGCCAATATGATCGGCAAGGATCCGGCCCCAGGGACGGAATTCCTCCCGTAAATCCTCGCGCGTAAACCCGATCAGGGCGCCCAGGACCTCGCCCTTGAAAATGATCGGGGTGGCGCCGCACCCGCAAATCCGCTCCTGCCGCCACCAGTCGAAGCCGGTCATTTCATCCGGATGTTGGTCCAAGTCCCTCACCAAACGCTGTTGGCCCGTCGCCGCCGCCTCGCCCAGGAAGCCCACCCCCAAGGGCATCCGGGCGTTGAGATCGTCAAAGCGCGGAGCCTCCTGCCCGGGGCCGGCAAGGGAAACCCCTTTGCCCGCCACCAGGTGCAGGCAGCGGGTTTGGTCGGGGCACCCGGGCCGGCGCCGACAAGTGGAACAGAGGTCTCCCGGTTCGATCAGCCAAATCTGCACGCAGGCCATGTGAGGTCGCTCCACCGCGCGACGCACGATCTTCTGCAACAGTTGCTCCAGCGAGTGCTCGTGGGCGATATCCAGCAGGAACTGCGCAGCCAGATTGGGGTCGAACCGGCTATCACTCGTTGATTCCACGGCGATAAAAGCTGCCGGACAACGCCCCCTTCGTCCAATTCAAAACGGGGCCGGCTAGAGGCGCAAAAGGCTGTCTGAGTTCTCCACCGAGGATTACCGGTCCGGGGAGGACGCTGTCTCTTGGCGGTCTTGCCTAACTATTTTGGGATTGATGCACTTACGGTGGATTTGGCCCTTGCCGGGGTTTTGGGTGTAAGTGCTGCAACGACAGTGGGCTGTGTCGAAATGCCCGCGATGTCAAAACTGTACCCACGGTGTGGATACGGTGAGACTCCCTTGGGAGCCGTAATTGGGGCCGGGGGGTTTCAGGCTGCAGCGCCTTCTTCGAAGGCAAAGGCGCCGTAGCCGACTACCCGGCTTCGGGGGCCGGCGGTGTCGCCGGAGGTGCGGAGGTCAAGGGTGCGAACGCGCAGATGGCGATGGCGGGCGACCTCCAGCAGGCCGCGAATGGGGATCCCCCCGCAGGCATGCGTTTCACCAATGTCGGCAGGCCTGAGGGCCTCGATGGCTTTGGCGGTGGCGGAGTCGAGGCTTTGGGCGGTTTGGAGGTCGTTATCGTGGCTGAGGTCGGAGCTGATGACGACGAGAGTCTCGGGGCCTCCCCAGAGGGTCTCCAGGACTTGGGCGATCTCCTCGTTCGTGGCGTGTCCCACGGCGAGCGGGATGAGGCTGAATTTGCCGAGGATAGTCTGGAGGAAGGGGAGTTGCACTTCGATGGAGTGTTCCCGGGCATGCGCCGCGTCCAGCTCGCGGACTTGCGGCCGGGAGCGGACCTGGCGCGTTGCTTCGAGGTCCAGCGGCACCACACCGAGTGGGGTGGCAAAGGCTTCGGCGCCACTCGTGGCCAGACCGTAGAGGGCAACGTAGTGTGACGGGCCGAGGAGAACCACGCGCCGAATGCGCTCGCGTGCGGGGATGAGTTGTGCGTAAGCGGAGGCGGCAATCGGCCCGGAGTAAAGGTAGCCGGCATGAGGCGCGATGAGGGCCTTGGGCGCCGGGCCGGCGGCCGGGGGGGCTTGAGCCAGCAGGCTGTTGATGAGGCCGCGCAGCGCTTCCGGGTCGGCGGGATAAAAACGGCCCGCAACGGCGGGCAGGCGGACGTTGCCGGGCGGGATTGATTCGGACTTTGCCATTCAGTTCATCCTTACGCCGCGCGGCAGGCGGCGGTAGTAATCAGACATGTTCTGGCCGGTGGTGACCTCCGCGGCGCCGGCGGCAGGCCAAATGCCGGGGATGGGTGTGCAACAGTTCGGGCACTTGCCGTCCGCTGTGAGCTTGTATTCACGCACCAGGTAGCCGAAACGGTCTATGAGCTTCTCGCCGCAGCCTGGGCAGTAGGTGTTTTCCCAGCGGCCGACGTGGCCGGGGGCGTTGCCGGCATAGACGAAGCGCAGTCCCTCTTCGGCGCCGATCTCGGCGGCGCGGATGATCTGCGCGGCGGTGGTGTTGGGCGGGTCGGTCAGCTTGTAGTCTTTATGGAAAGCGGTAACGTGCCAGGGGATGTCGCGGCTGATTGAGGCGAGGAAACGGGCAATCTGGCGCAGCTCGGCTTCGCTGTCGTTGAAGCCGGGCACGACGAGAGTGACAACCTCCAGCCACAACCCGCGCTCGAACACCCTGCGGACTCCCTCGGTGACGTGTTCCAGAGTGCCGCCGAGCGTGCGGTAGCGCGTATCGTTGAAGCCTTTCAGGTCAATCTTGTAGGCGACAATCCACGGCCGCAGGAAGTCCAGCGCCTCGGGGGTGGCGTTGCCGTTGGAGACAAAGGCGCAGGCCAGCCCGGCCTCCCTGGCGGCTTGAAAGACGGCGACGGCCCATTCGGCGGTGATCAGGGGTTCGTTGTAGCTGGAGACGACCAGGCGCGCGCGCGCGCGGAGGCCGGTGCGGATGAGCTGTTGCGGCGTGACGGTTTGGATTGGCGCCCGGGCGGCTTGGTCGCGCAGCGCCTGGCTGGTGACCCAGTTCTGGCAGTAGGAACAATGGAAGTCGCAGCCCAGCATGCCGAAGGTCAGGGCATCGGTGCCGGGATAGAGGTGGAAGAAGGGCTTCTTTTCGACCGGGTCGCACTGCACGCCGCTGACGTAGCCAAAAGGCACGCGCAATTGGCCGTCCTGGTTGAATCGGACACGGCAAATGCCATGACGCCCGGCGCCAATGAGACATTGGTGCCCGCAGGCCACGCAGCGGATGCGGTCTCCTTCCGTCCGCCACAGCGAACCAACCGTCGTGTGCCGGGCGAGGGCCTCGGCCAGGGGGTGGCCGGCCGGGCAGGCTTTTGCCGGCACGGCCGGTGCAGCCAGGACGGGTTCTGGCTCAGAATTCGGAGTGGCGCGTGGCATAAGGCCGAGCAAAAGCTCAGGACAATGTTGCGCTGCGGCAATGGGTTGTCAAAGCCCGATAAGGCGGCCTCATTTGGAGCGGGCGGCGGCGGCGCGATAATTGCTTTGAGAATCGCGCCGGCGTTGTATGTTGCAGGGCGGCGCCTCCCAGGTCGCTGGATATGGAGAGGCGGGAATGGTTGCCACTGAGATGCCACGGTCGTTACTCTGGCCCAGTCCGTACAGTGCGTCGTGCCACACTATGCGTAAGGCGAAGCTTGGAAAAACAATTCGAAGCCCGGGGAAACGGGGGCGTGCCGCCACTCCCAAGTCAGTCGTGATGCCTGTGCGCCGCCGCCGGGGCCGCCGCCGCGAGGGGCGGCGTTCCTCGCCGAAGGCATCGCCGCCGAATGCGCAGCAATCGCCCGACGCGGTGAGCGACAAGGCGGGACTGGATTTAATCCAGAAGGTCAAAGACCTCCTCCGCCTCGCCAAGGAGCAGGGCCACCTGACCTACGACGACCTCAACGACGCGTTGCCCGGCGACCTCGTCACCCCTGCGGACCTGGACCAGGTGCTGATCAAACTCCGCACGCTGGACATCGAGATTATTGATGCCGCTGAGGTGGACCGGGGCGGGCGGGCTGAGGCAGACGAGGAGGAAGAGGGCGGCCGCTACGATATTCTGGATGACCCGGTGCGGATGTATCTGCGCCAAATGGGGAAGGTGCCATTGCTGACGCGCGAGCAGGAGGTCGAGATCTGCAAGCGCATCGAGGCAGCCGAAGCGGAAGTGCGCCGCATCATCTACGGCTTTGGTTTCACGGCCAAGGAACACCTGGCCTTGGCGGACAAGCTGCTCGCCGTGCCGCCCAAGGAGCGGTTTGACCGAGTGGTCGTGGACAAGCTCGTGGGCAGCCGCCCGCGGCATCTCAAGTCTATCCGCCACCTGGCGAAGCGTGTCCGCGCCCTGGACATGCAGGCCGACGAGAAGTTCGCCGCGTGGCAGAAAGCGCCGCGGAAAGTCCAGCGCGCGCGGCTGCTCTATCAGTTCCAGCGCTTCAACAAGAAGCTCCAGGCCGCCTTTCCGCGCTTTCGTTTCAAGCAGAAGGTCGTGGACGAGATGACGCTGGTGACCGAGAACATCCGTGACAAGATTCAAACGGGCATGCGGGCCATTGAAGACGCGGAGGCGCAGCACAAGACTACCGCCAAGCAGGCGATCATCCAGTCCGAGCGGGACAAAATCCGCACCCTCGAGCGGTTCGCGCGCATGTCGCAGACCGACTACCTCAAGGCGTGCGCCAGCTTGAACAGCGCCATGGGCCGCGCGCAGGAAGCCAAGACCCAAATGGTCGAGGCCAACCTGCGCCTGGTCATCTCCATCGCCAAGAGATACATCAACCGCGGCCAGTCCTTTCTGGACCTGATCCAGGAAGGCAACGTCGGCCTGATGAAGGGCGTCGAGAAGTTCGAATACCAGCGCGGCTACAAGTTCTCCACCTACGCCACCTGGTGGATTCGCCAGGCCATCACCCGCTGCATTTCCGACCAGGCCCGCACCATCCGCATCCCGGTCCACATGATCGAGATCATCAACCGGCTCTGGCGCGTCCAGAAGCAGCTCATGCAGGAGCTCGGGCGCGAGGCCACCACGGACGAATTGGCCGAAGCTATGGAAATGTCGGTCGAACGCGTGCGCGCGGTCCTGAAGATGGCGCAGCAGCCCGTATCCCTGCAGTCGCCGGTGGGCGACGCCGACGAGACGAATTTCGGCGATCTGATCGAGGACAAGACGGCGGAAAACCCGAGCGACGTCACCAGCTTCCACCTGCTCCGCGGCAAGCTCGGCGAGGTGCTCTACGGCCTGACCGAGCGCGAGCGCAGGATCCTGGAACTCCGCTACGGGTTAAATGACGGGTTCCCGCGCACCCTGGAGGAAGTGGGACGGCAGTACGATGTCACCCGCGAGCGCATCCGTCAGATCGAGGCCAAGGCGTTGCGCAAACTACGCCACCCGAGCCGCAAGCGCAAGCTCGACGGATTTCTGGAATCCACCGCCGGGCGAAATCCCGGTTGACGCCATGGCCCAAATTGTTGTGCTGGACGGATTCACGTTGAATCCCGGCGACCTGGATTGGACGGAGCTTGCTTCCCTGGGACCTTGCGATATTCATGATCGCACCTCGCCGGCTGAACTCCTGCGCCGCGCGGCTGGCGCCGAAATCCTGCTGACCAACAAGACCGTGCTGACCGGCGAGGACATCCGGCGCTTGCCTCGCCTCAAGTACATCGGCGTGCTGGCCACCGGCACCAATGTCGTGGACCTCGTTGCCGCCCGGGCGCGCGGCATACCGGTAACCAATGTGCCCACGTACGGCACCAGGTCCGTCGCGCAGATGACTTTTGCGCTGTTGCTGGAGCTCGCCCACCACGCCGGGCACCACGCGCAAACGGTCCGGGAGGGCCGCTGGACCCGCAGCGCCGACTTCTGCTACTGGGATTTTCCGCTCGTCGAGCTGGAGGGGCTTACACTTGGCATCGTTGGTTTCGGCCGCATTGGCCGGGCGGTGGCGGACCTGGCTTCGGCCTTTGGGCTGAAGGTGCTGGCCGCAGACCCCGCCGCGGTTTCCACTCCGCCCTTCGTTCGCCTGGTTCACCTGGATGCTCTCTTTCGCGAGAGCGACATCGTCAGCCTGCATTGCCCTCTGACACCGGAAACCGCCCGGATCGTCAATGCCCACAGCCTGGCTCTGCTGAAGCCTGGCGCGTTCCTGATTAATACCAGCCGCGGTCCCCTCGTGGACGAGTTGGCGCTGGCTGATGCCCTCAACTCCGGCCGCCTCGCCGGCGCCGCCCTGGACGTGCTTTCCACCGAACCTCCGGCGGCGGACAATCCGCTGCTCACCGCGCGCAATTGCCTCATCACCCCGCACCTGGCCTGGGCCACGCGCGCCGCCCGCTCGCGGCTGATGCAGATCGCCGTCGAAAACGTCCGCGCCTTTCTGCAGGGCAAACCGCAGAACCTGGTGAATTGATGCTCCCCGGCGCGGGGCGAGCGGCCCGCGGCGGAATCCGGCTCCGGACTTGGTATTTCAGGGAAGTTGGTGCATGTTGTGGGCTCATGCAGTTCATTCGCGATATCTACGCCGCCGGGCGCGCCGCCGGGCGGCCGGTGATTTCTTTCGAGTTCTTCCCCCCCAAGACGGACGAAGGCGACTGCAACCTGCTTGAAAAGACCATCCCGGCTTTGCTGCAGACCCGGCCGGACTACTGCTCAGTCACCTACGGCGCCGGCGGCAGCACGCGCGAGAAGACCCTCATGATCGTGGACCGCATTCAAGGACAGCACGAGCTGACCGCCGTGGCCCATTTGACCTGCGTATCCGCCACTAAAGAGCAGCTTCAGGATTTGCTGGCCCAAATCCGTGCCTTGGGGGTCAGGAATCTCCTGGCGCTGCGCGGCGATCCGCCGGGCGGCGGCGAATTCCAGCCTGTCTCCGGCGGCTTCCAATTCGCCAGCCAGTTAGTTCGCTTCATTCGTGAACAAGGCGATTTCAGCATCGGTGTCGCGGGCTTTCCCGAGGGCCATCTTGCCTGCCGGGAGGGGAAACTTGCCGATTGGCAGCACCTTAAGAACAAGGTCGAGGCCGGCGCGGACTTCGTGCTCACCCAACTGTTCTTCGACAACGCCGACTTCCTCCAGTTCCGCGATCACCTGACCCGCCGGCTCGGCGTCAACGTGCCGATTGTGCCGGGCATCGTCTCCATCCTGAGCGCCGCGCAGATAAAGCGTTTCACGGCCATGTGTGGCGCGCGCATTCCCGCCCCCCTCGCCGCCGAACTCGAGGCGCTGGGCGATGACGATTCCGCGGTGGCCCAATACGGCATCGAGTATGCCACCCGGCAATGCCAGGAGCTGCTCCGCGAGGGCGTGCCCGGGATTCACTTCTACACGCTCAACAAATCGGCCGCCACGGTCCGCATCCTGAAGAATCTCGGGCTGGCGCCGCAACCGGTTGCGCCCGTCGCCTCGCGGTGACCGGTTTCACCCGCGCCAATTTCGCGCGGGAAGCGATTCGCGTTTCTACTTTGGCGTTGCATAACGCCACGATTGTTCTTAAAGTGGGGAAAAGGCCGCAGCGCGAAAGGACATTATGTATTTCGGCGTAGACTATCATCCCGAACAGTGGGTTTACCCCTATGGCGGAACCAGCGAGAATCCCGAGGCCGCTTGGGAACGCGACGTCGAGCTGATGCAGACTGCGGGGATCAATGTCGTGCGCATCGGCGAGTTCACCTGGGGCCTTTGCCAGCCGGAAGAGAACAAATTCGACTTCGCATGGCTCCAGCGGGTGATGGACCTGCTCGGCAAGGCGGGAATCAAAGTCGTGCTGGCGACCCCCACCGCCGCCCCGCCCATCTGGCTGGCCCGGAAGCATCCGGAGATTCTGCCCGTGGATGAGCGCGGGCTGATCAAGCGGGAAGGCACGCGCCGGGCCGTTTGCCTGAACAGCGATGTGTTCTGGGACTGCTCCAAACGCATCGTCGAGAACATGGCCAAGGCGCTTGGCCAGCATCCCCAGCTCATCGCCTGGCAGATTGACAACGGCCTGGGGGGCAATTTCACCGAGGCCTCCTTCAATGAGGACGCTCGCCGGGACTGGCACCTGTGGCTGGAGGCCAAATACGAGACTATCGAGCGGCTCAACCAGCGCCTGGGCCTGCGGCACTGGGGGCAGGTCGTCAGGAATTGGCGGGAGGTGCCCATGCCGATGGCCGCGCCGGCGGTCCATAACCCGGCGCTGGTGTTGGACTGGTGCCGGTTCTGCAGCGACACCATTGTGCAGTTCGTCAGGATGCAGGCCGACCTGCTCCACCAACTGACGCCAAACCGCCCCGTCACGACCAACTTGCGCCCGCTGCTCCACCGATTCGACCACTTCGACTTGGCCGAGGTCATTGATTTTGTCTCCATTGAGGGCCGGGCCGCCCTCCGGCCCAAATCAGCGGAGCTGGCCTGCGAGATTGACATGCTGCGCTCGCTCAAGAAGTCCGGCATCCGGACGCCCGAAGGAAGCACAGGCTTCTGGGTGATGGAGCAAAAGGCGGGCAACGTCACCTGGCAGGAGGTGAATTCGCTTGTGCGCCCCGGGGTGCTGCGGATGTTCACCTACCAGTTGGTCTCCCGGGGAGCCACGGCCATTGTCTTCTTCCGCTGGCGCCAGCCGCGGTTCGGCAGTGAGAAATTCCACGGTGCGGTCCTGCCGCACAGCGCCCGGCCCACCTCCCGGATATTCAAGGAAGTGGCGCAACTGGGCGACGAGATGAAGCTGCTTGCCCCGGCCCTCAAAGGGACGCGCGTGCAGGCCGAGGTTTGCATCCTCTACAGCCATGACAATGACTGGGCGTTGCAGCAGCCAATGCAGCCGAATAAGTTCTTCAGTCTGCGCGAGCACATCCAGCTCTTCTACAATGCGCTGCACGACCGGAATATCCCCGTGGATTTCGCCCGGCCGACGGAGGACCTCTCGCGCTACAAGCTGGTCTTTGCGCCGTCCCTGTACCTGCTCTCCGGCGGAGAGGCCGACCGGCTGAAGCTCTACGTTCAGAACGGCGGCACGCTGGTCGCCACGTTCAACACCGGCCTGGTGGACGAACACAACATCGCCCCGGACACCGGCTATCCGCACGACCTGACGGACTTGTTCGGCCTCGAAGTGCTGGAATTCGACCAGTTGCCGCCCGGCGAGGAAAACCACCTCACCTTCAAGGGCAACTTTCCCGCCAGCCACATGCACCCGGCCAGGTTGTGGTGCGACGTCATCGAGCCCAAGGACTGCCAGGTGCTCGCCACTTTCGCGAAGGATTTCTACGCCAACCGCCCGGCGATGACTCTGCACACCTTCGGCGATGGCAAGGCCATCTACATCGGCACGCAGAGCCACCAGCATTTCTACAACGACCTGGTGCTCTGGCTGCGCCAAATGTGCAACCTCCACCCACTGCTCAAAGTCCCCGACAACGTCGAGGTGAGCCTGCGCGAGAATGAGGATGCGAAGGTCTTCTTCCTGCTAAATCACCAGTCCGCGCCGCTGCGCGTGCAGTTCCACAAGCCGATGCACGATTGCCTCACCGGCAACACATTCTCCGGCAACTACGATCTGCCGCCGCACGGCGTGCTGGTGCTGGATGAGCATCGGGAAGGCGAACCCCCGGAGACTAAAGCCTGACCCGATGCCGCCCCCTCCGCCTCGCCACATCCCGCCGCTGGGCCCGGGAAAAGTGACGCCCCGCCAGCGTGTCGTCGCCCAGTGGCGCGGCCTGGACCTCGCGCCGCTCGAACGGGCGAAAGCCCTGCGCGCCCAGCCGGCGAGCGCCATCATGCCGCGGGTTCTTTCCGGGATGCGCATGGACCACCGCCGGGCCGAAGCCGAGATTGTCAAGGTCTGGAATGGGCTTTTGGATCCCACCATCGTCGCTCACGCCCAGCCGGCCGGCCTGCACAAAGGCACCTTGTTCGTCGCGGTGGACAGCAGTGTCTGGCTGAGCGAGATCGTCCGGTATCGCCGCAAAGAGATCCTGGAGCGCCTGCAGCACAGCTTCGGGCGGGACTTCATCCGAAAGATATCCTTCAGGCTGGGCTGAAGGTTTGCCGCGGCAAAGCTGCCGCGCGCTGTCCAAATTCTGGACAGTAATACTGTTTGCCTGCTTTCTCCAGTTTCCGCTGTTCCCGTCCCCTTTGGCTTGGGTTTACGGCGGCGGCACGGTGGTGCCCCGGTGTGTATCCCATGGGGAGCGCTCCCCATGGGATACACACCGGGGCCGGACCGCACTAACATGCCATCGTCCAGCCAGCCGCCGGCCGGTGCCAGCGTGCGGGTGCCGCCCGCCCGGCGGGGGTGCTCGAGGCAGGAAGAGGGGTGCGAGGGGACGAATTGCTATCGGTGTCCACCGGAAACCAGCGAAGTACCAGGGGTTTTGTGTTCCCTCGCTCCGGTCTCGCAAGGCTGGGAGATTCGCGCTACGGTCTGGCGCATGAGTTCCCGATGTGTGGCGGTGGCGGGCGGCGGGGCGGCCGGCTTCTTTGCCGCGATCACTTGCGCGGAAGCCACGCCCGGCCTCGAGGTGGTCTTGCTCGAACGGGGGCCCCGGTTTCTTTCCAAGGTCCGCATTTCGGGCGGCGGGCGGTGCAACGTCACCCACGCCTGCTTCGACCCACGTGAGTTTGCCGCCCATTATCCACGCGGCGGGCAGGCGCTGATCGCCCCGTTCAAGACTTTTCAAGCGAGCGATACCGTAGGGTGGTTTGAGGCCCGAGGCGTACAGCTCAAGACGGAGCAGGATGGTCGTATGTTCCCGGCGACCGACACGTCGCAGACGATACTCGACTGCCTGGTGGGCGCGGCCAGGGCAACCGGCGTGAAGCTGATCGCGAACTGCGGTGTCGAGCGCGTGGCAAGAGGCTCGGAAGGCGGGTTCGAGTTGCAATTGTCCGACGGCAGCACGCTGAACTGTGCTCGTTTGCTGCTGGCGACGGGCGGATGCCGCGTCCCGGCGCTGGGACAGTTGGCGGTGTCACTCGGCCACACCTTGGAGCCCCCCGTGCCGTCGTTGTTCACTTTCCACCTCGAAACACCGTGGATACGGGAGTTGGCCGGGGTATCAGTCGAGGCGGTGGAAGCATCGGTGCCGGGGACGGGATTGCGCGCGCGCGGGGCATTGCTGCTGACGCACTGGGGAGTTAGCGGACCCGCAATTCTCCGTCTGTCGGCGTGGGGGGCGCGAGAGCTGCATGATTGCGGCTATCGGTTCCCGCTTCGAGTGAATTGGCTGCCCCACCTCCCCGCGGAAGCCCTCGCCGGCGGGCTCCAGTCGCGCCGGAATGCCCAACCCGCGCGGCTGGTGGTGAACGCGCCGATAGCACCACTGTCTGCCCGCCTCTGGGAGCGGCTTGTTCGCGCGGCGGGAATTCCGGGCGACACGCGCTGGGCCGATCTCTCCCGCACCGCGCGGCATGCGCTGGTCCAACAACTCCAGCGCACCGAGTTGGCAGTGGCCGGCAAGAGCCTTAACCAGGATGAGTTTGTCACTTGCGGCGGGGTGCGCCTCGGCGAGGTGAACTTCAAGACGATGGAAAGCCGCCTCTGTCCGGGACTCCACCTTGCGGGCGAGTTGCTGGACATTGACGGCCTGACTGGCGGCTTTAACTTCCAGGCGGCCTGGACCACGGGCTGGCTTGCCGGTCAGGCCCTGGCATCGCCCTCCTGATGGGCTCGCGCAACCGGCTCGAGGGGCGAGCAAGGTCAGGCTGACAACCACGCGTGGGCGTTCGGCGCCAGCACCAGCGGGACGGCCAGCGCCCCGGCATTCGGCGAGGTCTGGACTTCCGGAAGCCCGTTGGTTTTGGCCATATTGAGGGCGTCAGATGAAACCGATTACACTGCTGATACTCGCCGCACTGCTGCCGGCGCTGCCGGCTGCGCTCCAGGGCGCCGATGCCGCGCGGCCCAACATCCTGTGGCTTTCCTGTGAGGACACCTCGCCCTGGCTCGGTTTCTGCGGCGAGAAGTATGCCAGCACCCCAACCCTGGACCGGCTCGCGCGCGGCGGCGTGCATTACAACAACGCCTTCGCCACCGCTCCCGTTTGCTCCCCGTCGCGCTTTGCGATCATCACCGGCTGTTACGCCACGACCTATGGCACCCAGCGGCTCAGGTCGCGGTTTCCCGTGCCCCACCGGATCGAAGGATTCCCCGCCTTTCTGCGCCACGCCGGCTATTACTGCTCGAACAACACCAAGACCGATTACAACACCCGGGCGCAAGAGCGCATCATCTCCGCCGCGTGGAACGAATGCAGCGGTCGGGCCCACTGGCGCAACCGCAAGCCGGGCCAGCCCTTTTTCGCCGTGTTCAACCTGACGGAGACGCACCAGGGGCAGGTCTTTGAGAGTGCGCCGCCCAAACTCGCGGCGTCCCAGCGGCACGACCCGTCGCGGGCGCCCTTGCCGCCGTACTACCCGGACACACCGACGGCGCGCCGCACCATCGCGCGGGTGCATGATTGTATCAGCGCGATGGACCAACACGCCGGCGAAATCCTGGCCGAACTGGAGCGCGACGGGCTTCGGGACGATACGATCGTCTTTTTCTGGCCCGATCACGGCCAGGGCATCCCGCGTGGCAAACGCACCCTGTGGGACACGGGCCTGAAGATCCCGCTGGTGGTGTATTTCCCGGAGAAGTACCTCCACCTCGCCCCCGCCGCAGCGGGGAGCGTCTGTGACCGGATGGTGAGTTTGGTAGACCTTGGCCCGACCCTGCTCAGCTTGCTCGAACTGCCGATCCCGGCGCACATGCAAGGGCGCGCCTTTCTCGGCAAGGCCTCGGCCGCGCCACGCGAATACGTCTTTGGCGCGCGCGACCGGGTGGACGAGGCGCTGGAACTCTGCCGGTCAATTCGCGACCCGCGCTACCTCTACCTGCGCAGTTACATGCCCCACCTGTCGTGGAACCAGCCCGAGGCTTACTCCGACCAGCTCGCACTGCGCCGCGAGATCACCCGCCTGGCGGCGGAGGGCAAACTCAACGCGCCGCAGCTCACTTACGCCGGACCGTGCAAGCCGGTCGAAGCGCTCTACGACAGCGAGAAGGACCCCTGGCAGATACGCAACCTCGCCGACGATCCGGCTTCGCGGCCCGTGCTGGAACGGATGCGCAAGGCGTTGCGCGACTGGCAGATTGAGACGCGCGATTTGGGTTTCATCCATGAATGGCAGGCGGAGATGATGTGCGCCGCCGGGCTGCCCATGAGCAAAGCCGCGCATTCGGACAAAGATTACCCTTTGGAGCGAGTGCTGGACACGGCGGATCGTGTTGGCCGTCCGGGGCAGGCCTCGGAGTTCATCCGCCGGTTGTCCGATGCTGATCCCACCGTGCGTTACTGGGCTGCTAACGGATTGCGCTCGGCGGGCCGGGAAGCGGCCGCGGGCAAGGATGCCTTGCGCAAGGCTCTGGCGGACGAGTCCGTGCCGGTCCGCGTGGAAGCGGCCGGTGTCTTGGTGGCGCAGTTCTCGGACGGTGAGGCGCTCCAGGTGCTGACGAAACTGCTTCAGGACCCCAGCTACATCGCGGCGACGCATGCCGCGCGCACCCTGGAGCTCCTCGGCGAGAAAGCGCGGCCAGCCGTGCCGGCCATGCTAGAAGCGTTGGCCGCCAATCCACAGGCTTATGTTCGCAACAGCCTGAGCGAAGGGTTGCGCGCTCTCGGCCTGGAGGTGGACTCCGGGAATCGGCCCGGCAAGAAGAAAGGGCGCTAGTCGAAGGGACCGGCAACCAGAGGGTGCCTAAAGAAATGTTTGCGATCGTCCGCTGTCCAAAACACTCTTGCGCCATGAAGCTGTTGTTTTGTCCGGCAGTTATCCTGCTTGTTGCCTTCACGCTGCCAGCCGCTGTTTCAACCCCGCCGTCGGTTGCGGACCGGGCCTCCCGGAATGACCAGGCGTTATCGGATTACTTCCACGCCGAAACGGCGGCGCTTGCCCAGCGCTGCCTGGCCGACATCCGTTCCCTCAAAGACTGGGAGGCGCGGCGCGGCGAATACCGGCGGCAGTTGGCGGAGATGCTGGGCCTTTGGCCCGCGCTGGAGCGGACGGACTTGAACCCGGTTATCACCGGAAAACTGGAGCAAGCCGACTTCACGGTGGAGAAGCTCCATTTTCAGGCGCTGCCGAAACTGTATGTCACGGCCAACCTGTATCTGCCGAAGAAGCTGGACGCGCCCGCGCCGGGAATTCTCTACGCTTGCGGCCACAGCCGGTCGTTCACAAACGGGGCAAGCTGTGGCAACAAGACGGGCTACCAGCACCACGGCGCCTGGTTTGCCCGCAATGGCTACGTCTGCCTGTTGATTGACACGGTGCAGTTGGGCGAAATCCAGGGCTGCCATCGCGGCACCTACAGCGATGGGCGGTGGTGGTGGAATTCGCGCGGCTACACGCCAGCCGGCATCGAGGCCTGGTTCGGCATTCGGGCGCTGGATTACCTCTGCTCCCGGCCGGAGGTGGACAAGGAGCGTCTCGGCATGACGGGGCGCTCGGGCGGCGGGGCTTACACCTGGACCGTCGCGGCGCTGGATGACCGCGTCAAGGTCGCCGCGCCCATCGCGGGGATCACTGACCTGCGCAATCAGGTCGTGGACGGCTGCGTCGAGGGACATTGCGATTGCATGTTCCACGTGAACACTTACCGGTGGGACCTGCCTCAAGTGGCGGCCCTGATCGCGCCGCGCCCGTTGTTGATCGGGAATTCGGACAAGGACAAGATCTTCCCGCTGGACGGCGTGGTGCGGGTTCACCAGCAGACCCGGCGCATCTACGATCTCTACAACCAGCCCAACCATCTTGGCTTGCTCATCACCGAGGGCCCGCACGAGGACACGCAGGACCTGCAGGTGCCGGTCTTCCGCTGGTTCAACCGGTTTCTCAAAGGCCAGGACCCGCTCATCGAGATGGCCGCCACGAAGTGCTTCACGCCGGACCAGCTCCGGGTCTTTGACAAGCTGCCCGCGGACGAGGTGAACACCAGGGTGGACGAAATCTTTGTGCCGAAGGCGGCGCCGCTTCGCCCGGCAGCGAGCAAGGCGCAAGCCGGCCAACAGCGAGCCGATTATGTCGAGGCGCTGCGCGGGAAGGTGTTCGGCGGCTGGCCGGCCGAGCGCAGCGCGATCAATCCGCAGTTGGAGGATCTATCCGGCAGCGGCGGTCTCCGCGTTCGGGCCTGCCGGTTGAACATCCAGACCGGGGTGAGCCCTTGGCTCTGGACGTTGCAGGACCCCAAGGTGAAGCGGCCAGAAAAGGTCTTGCTAACGGTGCTGGATGCGGAGGGTTGGACCAATTCACCGGCCAGGTGGCTCTGGCTGGGCGGCGGGACGCCCGAGGCACAGGCGAGTTTGCGGCGGGAAATGCAGGCCGGGAAACTGGCGCTGGCGTTCTTTGCGCCGCGCGAAGTCGAGCCCGCGCGGTGGCAAGCCGAAAAGAAGCGGGCCAACCAGGTGCGGCGCCGCTACATGCTCCTGGGGCAGACGCTCGACGGCATGAGGGTGTGGGACATCCAGTGCGCGGCACGGGCGCTCAAGGCGCTGCCCGAGTTCAAGCAGACCCCGCTCTGCCTTCGAGCGAACAAACAGATGGGAGTAAACGCGGCTTACGCGGCTTTATTCGAGCCGGGGATTGAGAAGCTGGAGCTGAAAGAGCTGCCGGCCTCGCAGAACGAGGGGCCGGATTATCTCAATGTGCTGAAGGTGGGCGACCTCCCGCAGGTGCTGGAATTGTTGGGCAAACGGGCGGATGCGGGACACCCATGATGATCCCTGGGAGACCCCCTCGGCAAGGCGGCTTCTTGTTTGAAACGGGGGCTTGACGAACCGTGGATCGTTTACTAGATTTGCCGCAATGTTAATGAACATTCGACAAGTTGCTTTGGTTTTGGTCGTCGTAGTCGGCGACGCCGTAGGCGCTTGTCGAAGGTAAGTTGAGTTTCGACAAGAACCCACGGCTGGCAGACGGTCGTGGGTTTTTTTATGCACCTGCGGCTGCCAGCCCCAACCGCAAACAACATATATGAGCAAGACAACTGAACAGACTAAGAAAGCGCCGGCCGCCAAAAGCGCGGAGCTCGGCCCCACGATGGCCGGCAGCGAAATCCTCGTGGCCTGCCTCGAACGCGAGGGGGTGGATACCATCTTCGCCTATCCCGGCGGCGCCAGCATGGAAATCCACCAGGCCCTGACGCGCTCAAAGAAGATTCGCACCGTCCTGCCGCGCCATGAACAGGGCGGCGCCTTCGCCGCGGGCGGCTACGGGCGTGCCACCGGGCGGGCGGGCGTGTGCATGGCTACCAGCGGCCCGGGCGCGACCAACCTCGTCTCGGGCATCGCGGACGCGTACATGGATTCCGTCCCGCTGATTGCCATCACCGGACAGGTGGCGCAGGCCATGATCGGCAAGGGCGCGTTCCAGGAGACCGACATTTACGGCATGACGCTGCCGGTGGTGAAGCACAGCTACCTGATCACCAACATCAACGATATCCCGCGCATCATCAAGGAAGCGTTCCTCATCGCGCAGACCGGCCGGCCGGGCCCGGTGTTGATTGACTTGCCGAAGAACGTGCAGCAGGCGCGCACGCAGCCGGTCTTCCCCCGGCAGGTCAACTTCCGCGGTTATCAGAAAGACCGGCGGGCGAGCGACCTGGAACTCAACGAAATCATCGGGCTGCTCGAGAAGTCCGACCGGCCGGTGCTCTACGTGGGCGGCGGCATCATCACCGCCAACGCGAGCGAGGAATTGCGGCGGTTCGCCGAGGCGGCGCAGATCCCGGTCACCTCGACCATCATGGGCTGCGGCGCATTTCCGGAGACGCATCCGCTGTCGCTGCGCTGGCTGGGCATGCACGGCGCGGCCTTCGCCAATTGGGCCGTCAACGGGGAGTTCGAGTCCCGCAAGAGCGCCAATGACCCGATGAAGCAGGTGGCGCCCGGCGCCGACCTGCTGTTGGCCTTTGGGGTGCGCTTCGACGACCGCGTGACGGGCAAGGTGGATAAGTTCTGCGAGAAAGGGACCATCGTTCACATAGACATTGATCCGTCCGAGATCAACAAGAACCGGCGGGTCCATCTGCCGATCATCAGTGATATTAAGTTCGCGCTGGGCCGCCTCGCTCAGATGATTAAAGAGCGGCCCTTGCAGAAGAAGTTCACGACCTGGCACAAGCGGATCGAGGCCTGGAAGGCCAAGGCGCCGTTCGGTTACACGGTGACCGAGGAGGTGATGAAGTCGCAGCACATGCGCGACCATCTCAAGGGCCGGGAAAGCGAGGTCATCCTGCCGCAGATGGCGATCGAGATGCTCTACGAACTGTCCAAAGGCGAGGCCATCATCACCACCGGCGTGGGCCAGCACCAGATGTGGGCCGCGCAGTATTACAAGTTCAAGTACCCGCGCCAGCTTCTGACCAGCGCGGGCCTGGGCGCAATGGGCTACGGCTACCCGGCGGCGCTGGGGGCCAAGGTGGCATTCCCCGACCGGGAAGTCGTGGATATTGACGGCGACGGCTCGTTCCTCATGAACATCCAGGAACTGGCGACCGCCCATATTGAGAAGATCGCCGCCAAGGCTATCATTCTGAACAACCAGCACCTTGGGATGGTGATGCAGTGGGAAGACCGGTTCTACGCCGGCAACCGCGGCAATACCTATCTCGGCGACCCGGAGAACCGCAAACTGATCTATCCCGATTACACCGCTGTCTGCACCAGTTTCAACGTGAAGTGTGAGCGGGTCATGTACAAGCAGGACCTCCGGGCGGCGATGCAGCGCATGTTGGATGCGAAAGAGCCGTATGTGCTGGACATCATCGTGCCCTACACCGAGCACGTGCTGCCGTTCATCCCGGCCGGCCGCACCGTCGCCGACATGATCTGGCAGGCGTAGCCACCCGTAGCGTCAGGCAGCGATGCCTGACGCTACGCCGCTGGTTCCTCTTTGGCCGCGAGCTTCTTCTCCAGCTCCTTGACGCGGCGCATCAGCTCGGGCAGTTGCTGCAGGGCGATCATCTGCCGCTTGGCCTGCCGGTCGGGCTGGGCGGGTGTCCAAATCCACTTCTCGCCGTCCGGGATGTTGTTCATGACCCCGGACTGGGCGGCGACGGAGACGCGGTTGCCAATCTTGAGGTGTCCGGCCAGACCCACCTGGCCGCCGAGCACAACGTAATTGCCCAGCTTCGTGCTGCCCGCGATGCCCGCCTGCGACACGATGATGCAATGCTCGCCGAGCGTCACGTTGTGGGCGATTTGGACGAGGTTATCCACTTTGGTTCCCTTGCCGATAATGGTCGGCCCGAGCGCGCCGCGATCCACCGTTACATTGGCTCCCAGCTCCACGTCGTCGCAAATGATGACGTTGCCGATTTGCGGCACCTTGCGATGGACGCCGTTGTCCAGCACATAGCCGAATCCGTCCGCGCCGACGACGGTGCCGGAGTGGATGCGCACACGCCGGCCGATCTGCGTGTCCGGATACAGCGTGACATTGGGGAAAAGCCGGGTGTCTTCCTCAAGCTGGCAGCGGGCGCCGACGTGATTGGCCCCCTCCAGGACGCAGCGCGGGCCAATCCGCACCTGCTCGCCGAGCACACAATACGGGCCAATATGGACGGTCGAATCAATCTGGGCGCTCGCTGGAACAATCGCCGTGGGATGAATGCCGGCAGGGAAGGCCGGCTCCGGGAAAAACAGCGGGAGCACCTTGGCAAAGGCAATGCGAGCGCTGGGCACGCGGATGAGCGTCTTGCGGCTGGAGGTCTGGGATCCATCGACAATGATGACCGAGGCGGCGCTTTGCTCGGCCCGGGCAAAATAATTCTCGTTCTCGGCAAAGGTCAGGTCGCCCGGCTGGGCGCGGTCGGCGGGCGCGAATCCCTTCAGTGTCAGGGAGCCGTCGCCGGCCAGTTCACCTTCGAGGAGTTTGGCAATATCAGCGGCAGTGTACGGCATAGGCTGTTGACTTGGACAACGCGGGCCACTATAAAGGCCGCGGCAGCTAATTCAACCCCAACTTTGAATATGGCCAAGACACTCCGGGTCGGAATGATCGGATACGGCTTCATGGGCAAGGCGCATTCCAATGCCTGGCGGCAGGCGCCCTACTTCTTCCCTCTAAAAGCCAAAATCGAAATGCACACCATCTGCGGGCGAACCACCGCCGGCGTGCAGGCCGCCCGCGCCCGGCTCGGGTGGCAGTTCGCCTCGACGGACTGGCGCGAGCTGGTGGAGTCGCCCTTGATTGATGTGATTGACATCAGCACCCACAACGACTCCCACGCCGAAATCGCAATCGCCGCCGCCCGGGCCGGCAAGCAGGTGTTGTGCGAGAAGCCGCTGGCCCTGGATGTCAAACAGGCGGAAGCCATGCTGGCTGCGGTCCAGAAGGCCAGGGTCGTGCACATGGTCTGCCACAACTACCGCCGCGTGCCGGCCATTGCGCTGGCCAGGAAGATGATCGCCGAGGGGTTCCTCGGCCAGATTTATCACTATCATGCGCGTTACGCTCAGGACTGGCTGGTGGATCCGGAGACGCCCTTGCAGTGGAAGCTGCAGAAGCCCATCTGCGGCAGCGGCGCGCACGGGGACATCGGCGTGCACCTCATAGACCTGGCGCGTTACCTCGTCGGAGAATTCAAGGAGGTCTGCGGCATGATGCACACCTTCGTTACGGAGCGCCCGTTGCCGCAAAAGCCGGGAGCCGCGCCAGCCGCGCCGCCCAAAGCCGCTCCCAAAGCCAAGGCAAAATCCGGCCAGGCGGCCGCCGGTCCGCCCGCCAAACCCGCGCGCCCACTGGGCAAAGTAACGGTGGACGACGCCACCACCTTCATAGGCACCTTCCAAAACGGCGCGCTCGCTAACCTGGAAGCCACCCGTTACGCGCCTGGGCGGAAGAACCAGATAGCTCTCGAGATCAACGGCTCCAAGGGGTCGCTTTGCTTCGATTTCGAGGACATGAACCACCTCAAGCTTTACGACACCGCCAGCCTGCCCGACCGGCAAGGCTTCCGCGATGTCCTGGTGTCCCAGCCCGGTGGCGCACACCCCTATGTCGGCCAATGGTGGCGGGCCGGCCATCCGCTGGGCTACGAACACTCCTTTGTCCACACCATCGCGGATTTCGTCAATGCCTGCGTGGACCAGAAGCCGGTCCACCCGACGTTCGAGGACGGATTGAAAAACCAGCGCGTGCTGGCGGCGGTGGAAGAGTCGGTTAAGAAGCGCGCCTGGGTGAAGCTCTGACGGTCGGGCCTTGAACTGGGAGCACCCGCCCGCTACTTTAGGCGCGAGTTTCGGTTAGCAGAGACAAACGTTAACACCAGACACAACACGCATCACTAGTCACTAATCACAAAGACAGGAGTATCATCTATGCCCAACAGACCTCTCAATGTCGGTTTAGTCGGCGGCGGCAAAGGCGCCTTCATCGTTCATCCCCACCAGAAAGCCATCCATTTTGACGGCACGCGGCGCGTTGTGGCCGGAGCGCTGTTCCCCGATCCCAAGATCGCCCTCGACGAAGCCGCCAACTGGCCTTACCCCATCAAAGGCTACGGCTCCTACGACGAGATGATCGCCGCCAACGCCCGGCTCCCCGAAGACCAGAAGCTGGACTACATCGTCGTCGTCACGCCCAACTTCGTTCATTACGACCCGGCCATGAAAGCCATGAAGGCCGGCATTGCCGTCTTCTGCGAGAAGCCGCTGTGCCTCAATCTCAAAGAGGCCTCCGACCTGGTCAATACCTCGCGCAAGCTGAAGGTCCCCTTCGGCGTCGCCCACACTTACCTTGGCCACTGGACTACTCGCTTCAGCCGTTACATCGTGCGCAGCGGTTTGCTCGGCGAAGTGCGCTGGGTGGACAGCTACTACCTCCAAGGCTGGCTCGCGACCAAGCTCGAAGCCACCGGCCAGACCCAGGCGGTTTGGCGCGTGGACCCCAAGCGCGCCGGCGGTTCCGGCTGCGGCGGCGACATCGGCACGCATGCCCTCATGCAACTCCGCTTCGTCACCGGCCTGGACGTCGCCCAGCTTAGCGCCCAGCTCGAGACTTTCGTCCAGGGCCGCCAGCTCGACGACCACTTCACGATCTACTGCAAGCTCAGCAACGGCGGCAAAGCTCTCGTCCGCGCCTCGCAGATCTGCATCGGCCACAAAAATGACCTCGGCATCGAGATCGCCGGCACCAAAGGCACTCTCGTGTGGCGGCAGGAAGAGCCGGAGGCGGTCACCGTTATGCTGGCAGGCCAGCCCGACCGGGTCTACTGGCGCAACGCGGTGACGCCGGGCGACGGTTTCCTGCCCAAGAACGTGCCCGCCGACCTGATGGCCGAGCCGACCATCCCCTCGGGCCACCCGGAGGCCTTCCACGATGCCTACGCCCGCCTGCACCGCTGCTTCGAGGCTGATGTGCGTCTCTGGAAAGCCGGCAGGCCATTCAAGTGCGACGGCGCCAAGTACGCCAACGTCGAAGACGGCTGGATGGGCATTGCCTTCATCGAAACCTGCCTCAAGAGCAGCAAGAAGAAGGGCGCCTGGATGGCGATGCCCAAAGCCATCTAACGCCCCGGAGCCTGGTAAATCGAAGGGGACGGCGCCACCGCCGTCCCCATTTGTGTACACCAGCCGCCGGCGTCGGCCCGGCTGCTTAAACAAACTCGTTAATCAGGTTTTCGAGGAACTCCTGCCGGCCGCTGGTGTTCGGGGCGGCGTCTCCCTTCTGGAGCATGTAGGCTTCGAGGTCTTTGAAACTGGCTTTGCCGGCCTCAATCTTCGCGCCGATGCCGTTGTCCCACGAGCTGTAGCGCCGCTTCACGAACTCCGCCAGGCGGCCATCCTTGCGGATGGCGGCGGCGACTTTGAGGCCGCGCGCGAAGGCGTCCATGCCGCCGATGTGAGCATAGAACAGGTCCACGGGCTCGAAGCTCTCGCGGCGGACCTTGGCGTCGAAGTTGGTGCCGCCGGTCTTGAAGCCGCCCATGCCCAGGATCGAGAGCATGATCTCGGTGGTCAGGTAAATGCTGGTCGGGAACTGGTCGGTATCCCAGCCGAGCAGCATGTCGCCGGTGTTGGCGTCCATGGAGCCGAGGGCGCCCGCGGCGATGGCCACTTCCAGCTCGTGCTGCATGGTGTGGCCGGCGAGCGTGGCGTGGTTGGTTTCGAGGTTCAACTTGAAGTCGCCGAGCAGGCCGTACTCGCGCAGGAAGTTCAAGCACGCGGCGGCGTCGGAATCGTACTGATGCTTGGTGGGCTCCTTGGGCTTGGGTTCGATGTAGAACTGGCCCTTGAAACCGATGGCCTTCTTGTGGTCCACGGCCAGGTGCAGGAACCTGCCCAGGTGATCCATCTCCCGCTTCAGGTCCGTGTTTAGCAGCGTGCTGTAGCCCTCGCGTCCGCCCCAGAACACGTAGCCGGCGCCCTTGAGCGTGTGCGTTACTTCAACCGCCTTCTTCACCTGCGCGGCGGCATAAGCGAACACGTCCGCGTTGCAGCTCGTGGCCGCGCCGTGGGCGTAGCGCGGATGCGCGAACAGGCAGGCGGTGCCCCACAGCAGTTGCACGCCGGTGCGCTCCTGCTCCGCCTTGAGCACCTTGACGATGGTGTCGAGGTTGCGATTGCTCTCGCGCAGCGTCCTGCCCTCGGGCGCCACGTCGCGGTCATGGAACGCGTAGAACGGCGCGCCGAGCTTCTCGAGGAACTCGAAGGCAACCCGCACGCGCGTCTCGGCCATCTTCATCGAGTTGGTGCCGTCTTCCCACGGGCGAACGGCCGTGCCCACGCCGAACATGTCGGCCAGTTGTCCGCGAATGGTGTGCCAGTAAGTGACCGAAAAGCGCAGATGGTCCCGCATGGATTTGCCGGCGACCAACTCGTCGGCATTGTAATGCTTGAAGGCCAGCGGGTTTTTGGAATCCGGGCCTTCGTAGTGGATCCGGGAGATGCCGGGGAAAAACTCTCGGGCTTGCTGCTTCATGGTTCAGGACGTTCGGAACGGCAACTTAATGCTCAGACGCGCAGAAGACAAGGAGGAGTTGACACCCTGGCCACAGGCGGGAGCGTTCCCGCGCGGAGCAACATCCCATGAAATCAGAGCTCGCGCGGAGGTTCGCCGTCCCCGGCGCTGTCTGGCGCGAGGCTCTTGTCGAACGCGCGCAGGATGGCGGCGATGGCCTCACGCCGGACCGTGCCGAGTTTGTGGTTGTCCCGCGTGGGATGGACGGCGTTGGTGAGGAGCGCCAGGTGTAGCTTCCGGTCGAGATCCACGCGGATGTAGGTGCCGGTAAATCCATTATGCCCGATGGCCCGTTTCTCGCCGCGTTCAAGCCCCCAACCCAGGCCACGGCTGCCACCGCGGGCCAGCTCGTGCGGGCGGGCGAATTCAGCGAACACGGGTTGAGACAACCACTGGCTCTTCCCTTCGTCTGCGCGCAACAGCTCCGTGGCCAGCTTCCCCAGGTCCTCCGCCGTCGAGAACAGGCCGGCGTGGCCGGTGATGCCTTCAGCGGCGCGGGAGTTCTCATCGTGGACGACGCCGTGGACGAAGTTGGTGCGGTTAGGCCATTTTTCGGTGGGGGCGATGCGGGCATGCAACCCGGCCGGCGGATTGCGCAGGGTATTCGTCATGCAAAGTGGACTGAACACCAACACCTGTTCCAGGTCCGCCAGCGGCTTCTTGCCGGCCCGCGCGGCCACCTCCCCGGCCAGGAGCATGCCGAAGTCGCTGTAGCGAACCCGCGCGCCCGGGTCGCTCTCCAGCGGGGTCGTGAGGATGGCGCGGAGCATCGCGGCGTAGTTTGTCTGCGTGCGATAATAGGCCTTCCAGGAAGTCAACCCCGCGGTGTGGGTCAGCAGGTGCCCGACCGTGATCTGCTTGCGTTTGGCCTTGTCCTCGTCATCCGGCGCGAGATCAATGAACTCCGGGAGGTATGCGCTGACCGGATCGGACATCCGCACCTTTCCCTGTTGCATCAATTGCATGAACACCGAGGTCGTCCCGGCCACCTTGGTGACCGAAGCCAGGTCGTATAGGGTCTGCTTTGTCACCGGCACGTGGCCCGTGTAGTCCAGGCAGCCGAAAGCTTCTGACCATAGGACCTTGTCGGCGGTGCCGACGACGACTGTGCAGCCCGGGAAGGCATGGTCTTCGATGCCGCGCCGCAGGATGGCGGCGGTTTCGGAGAAGTCCGGGGCAGCGGCGGCGATCGCGGTGGCGGCAGAGAGGAGCAGGGCAAGAGGGCTGTAGTTCATGCGGCGCCTAGTGTGGCGGGAGGATTGCCGGGAAGACAATCCCAACCTTCCGGGGCGCAGACACGTGGCGGAGTGGATTGAACAAAGAGCCGCGTGAAACTGCGTGCACACTTCGCCAAGTGAGGTTCTTCATAGGTTTGCGGCGAACCGCGCTGGCGATTGGTCGTCTCAGACTCCCCTCCTTACCTCCAGCACCCCCGCCGGACGGGCGACGACGCTCTTGTGGTGGCCGCACCCTGGCGTGGGCTTGCGGATGGCTCGTCAGTGCGGTTGGGCTACGGTGTGTATCCCATGGGGAGCGCTCCCCATGGGATACACACCGTAACCTCACCATGTCGGCACCGTATTAACCAGCCAATCGTGCCGGGGCCAGCGGGGACTGGAAGGGGCAGACAAGCAGCATCACTGTCCAAAATGTGGACAGTGTGCGGCTTATGAGGTCTGGGGGGCTAATTGGTGATGCTACGGGCCCTTGATCTCCTGCGAGCGCCCAGAGCTGGGCAGGGTGACGCTGAAGCTGGAGTTGAACTCGGTATTGGTAAAGCGCTGCCCGTGGCCGTCTGTCAGGTCCCAATGCACCTTGATCACACCGTTGGAAGTTGTGCCTTGGAACGTCTTGAGGTGGGCGCCTTGAGGTGTCGTAAGCTCGATGCGGTAGATGCCATTGGACTCAGGCAGTTTCGCGTACAGGATGGCGCCGCGGGAATCGAATTGCGAATAGAGAGGATCAAACTGGCAGAGGTTGCTTGAGAAGAAGGGCGTGGGTGGCCCCATCGTTTCAAAGCTGCGCCGCTCTTTTTGGCGCTCGGTACAAAACAACTGGGCCTGAACAAAATGTCGGCCGGGCGAATCATAGGTGGTGTTCCAGACCAGCAGGCAGTTGCCGTTGGTCGCCCGCTCAAAAACCTGCATCTCACCGCCCCCATGACCGGCATCAATTAACAGGCGCAAGCTCCCGATGTTGGTTACCACGTCGTAGCGGATCGGCACTTCGAAAGTCACGGTTTCCGGGTCATCGGCGGTTATGACGCGTCTAAGGGTCATTAACTCGTCCAAGGTTGGCTGGGTGGTCTCTCCCGGTTCCTCGTTGCACAGAAGCTTGCTGAGCGGCTGGCCATGATAAGTCGGCGCGTCCTGTGTGTCTGCGGAACGTCCGGAACGGTTCCTTCTTGCCTCGACCTCTGCCTGGAGTTGGGCGATGGCCGCCTGCCGCTCCGCCTCGGCTTGCCTCTCGTAATCGGCTTCGCGTTGGTTGAACGCCGCCTTTGACGCCTGTGCTTGCCTCTCCAGCTCCTGCTGGTGCGTCAGCATCTCGGCGGGTGAGGCCGGACGGGGCCACACCAGGTCCGTGCCCTGCGCCCCGCCCCAACCGCGACCGGCAGGTCCGCCATAGGCACCCACGTCATGGAGCCCCTGCGGGAAACCGGGTCCGCGCCACTGTGGCCGCCGCATTTCTCCGCCGTTGTCCACGCAGTCGAGCCCAACAGAGTAGAGGACGAAATGCCCGTCTGGTGTGGGCTGATAGCGCAGCGGCTGGCCGTCCATGAAATCTGTCGGCGGCTGGGGGAGTAGTTCCGGCACGAGTTGTTGGAGCGCCTGGGGGTGCGAGCCGTGCCGCGCCCGGTAGCGTTCCAGCGCGATGGCGGTGACGAGCAGCCTTCTGCGGGCCTCGGCCTCGGCGGCCCGCCCCAGGAGACTCTGGCCGCCGCGCAGCATCGCTATACTTACCTGCCTCAGATTCTGCAGCGTTTGCATTTTTGAGGCGTGTTTCGAGGCAAAGGGAACGAAGTTGGTCACGCCGGGAAACCGGCGCATCTCGATCCAACTTGGGCATTGCACAGCCTGCCGCAGCTCCAGTTCGCGGTCCCGATAGTGGAGCAGCACAGCGCGCTCATCCTCGTAGCTGCCTTGACCGCGGTAAGCGACCCGGCGCCAGCGATTGACGAAAACATGCCAGGTGAGCCTCAAAGAAAAGCCCATGCGTGTATTGTCCAGGATCGAGGGAATGGGTTCCGCGCGTTCCCGCTGGCAAAGGTCAGCCGCTGCGGCACGCGAGAACGCAGCCGTCTCCGGCAGGCCTTTGAACAAGTCCAGAGATGCCCATTCGTGCTGCAGGCCAGCCAAATGCTCATCATTCCAGCCCGGCGTTTGCAGCGCCTGCCAGGCCGTGTCATAGGCCAGGCTCACGCAGCCAAACCGCACCATGTGCGAGACCTCGACCGGCTCGACCTGCCACGCCGTGACCAGCCGCGCCGAGGCAACGACGTTGGACCAGGCGGCCTCACGGTTGCCGTCGTGCAAATCCAGCACGGCGCGGGTGCCGAACGTCTGTCCAAGGCCTTTCACCACGGCCGCGTGCGGCAGTAACATCGCACTGCCACGACTCGCCTCCAGGTTAAAGCGGATCGGCCCTGCGAGCGCGGCGGCGCATGCCGCGTCCTGGTGTGGCCTGCTTTCGTCGAGGAGCTGTCGCAGAGCTGCCCAAAGATCTTCTGTTGGCTCATAACCTGCCCGGTCAAAAAATGCAGCAGGCTCCAATGCCAGGGTCTTTTGCATCCAAACCACCACAGCGCAGTTTGAGCCAGCCGGTGTCATGAGGTTCAGGCCTTTATGCGAGAGGATCTCATTCCGCGCATACCACCTGCCGCCATGGACCGGCGCAGAAGCAGCATTGGTCAGTGCAGAAGCCCGCGCGAGCAGATCCCCTGAGGCCGACAAATCGAACTCCGACAGTCCCACCTTGAATCCCTGCCGCCGCAGCTCGTTACGCGTTGACTCGAGCGCTTGCTGGGCGGAGTTGGTTGGAAACAGCAGGTAGGCGGTGGCCCCTGCCGCCAATACAAGCACTCCGAGTCCGATCACCCATCGTAGCTTCATATTCCGCCACTCCAGATTAGTGGCCGCAGACTACCCGGGCGGAGCCTGTCCTTTCAAGCGCCTTGGTGCCCGTGTATGGAATGCGGCGCATTGGCTGCGATGGACGGCGAGAGGGACCGCTGCCGAACCGGCTCGTCCGTTGGCGCAAGATCGGCGTCGGGATGCTCTCCCTCGGGGTGTGGGATTGTACCCGCGTTGTGGTCGTTGCTTCGTGCAGTGGGTGCTATTTGCCGGCGAGGGTCTGGAGGTCGCGGCGGGGGGAGGCCCAGGCTTTGTCGGCGGCGGCGCGGAGGAGCTCGCGAACAGATTGATAGTCGGGGTCGGAGGTGTCCTTATAGACCAATTCGGAGCAGGCCTGGGTGCCGCCGGCGGATTTGCCGAGTGGGGCGCGGAGGAAGAGGGGGCGCTCGGGCTGGCGGGGGTCAATCCAATCGAGGCGGGTGACGTCGGAGGCTTTGTGGCAGGCGGCGCAGCGGCGTTCGTGGATGGCGGTGAGCTGCCGGGCGAGGGTCTTGTCGGCGGCGAGGTCGTAGGCTTTCTGGTCGGCGCGTTTGTTGACGAAGCGGTCGTGGTAGGGGGCGTTGGCGTCCATCCACATGGTAAGGCGGAGGCGCTCGTTGGGGTCCAACTGGACGCGCTGGCGATGGGGCTCGGCCTGGAGCGCGTGGAAGAGTTTGCTCTGGTGGGCGCCGTAAGCGAGGGCGGGGGTGATGCTGGCGTCCTGGAGGTTAGGTTCAGCGGTGGCGACCAGCTTGGCGTTGAGGATGGTCTCGAAGGCGCGGTTGAAGCCGTAGCCCGGGACGAGGCCCCACCATTGCTCGTACTGGCGGGACCAGTCGGTGAGGCCGCCGGCGAAGTCGAGGCCGGCGGCGGGTTTGAGGCCCGCGTGGCAGGAGACGCAGTGGCGGTCGAGGATGGGCTGAACGTCGCGGAGGAAGCTGACGGGGCGGTCGCCCCACGGGGGCGGGATGAGGGCGCGGGGCGGGCGGGAGGCGGCGAGGGAGGGCGGAGTAAGACGGGGCGCCACGCCGCGGGTTTCATGGCATCCGGCGCAGGCGCGTTGTTCACCGGGTTGGAAGCTGATGAAGCTGCGCATGCGGCGGAGTTCCATGCGGTTCTCGTCAAGCAACTGAAAGTAAACCGCGGTGTCGGCGGGAACCTGGAAGTGGGCGCTGCCGTCGGACTCGACGGGGACATCGCCAAGGATGCGGATGGGGGTCCAGTTGATGAGCTGGGGGCCTTTCTCACCGTAGCGCTGGCCGCCGAGGCGGTTGTCGTAGGGCCAGCCGATGGGCTCGGCAATGCGGACATAACGGATGCGGCTCGCGACATCCTCGGAGCCGAAGCCCACATCGCTGATGACGCAGGTGGCGTGGTCTTGAGACAAATCCACGAGTTCCGGCAGCACCGGCGGGCATGGCCGGGCCCGGAGCGGCATCGGGATGAAGCAGGAGATGGCCGGATCGCGGTGGATCAGTTCTTTGTTCCCGAATACGTCTATCACGTAGAGGGCGTAGCCCTTGGCATCAGTCTCCTTGTTGGAGTAAGTGTAGGAGGCCAGGAAGCATTTCTCCGAGAGCGCCCATGGGGTGGAGTAGAGTCCCCCGCAGTCCTGTGTGCCGCCCTCGGGCACCCTCACGCCGTCCATGCCGCCTTCGGTGGGCTTGACGTCCGGTGTCACGATGGACATGCCTTTGGGTTCGTTGATGCCGAGGGTGAGGTCCACGACAACCACCGGCCCGACCGCCAGCGTGTGGTGGCCGGCGGCGACGCAGACGAGCTTCTTGCTGCCGGGGATCGAGCGGACATCCTCCAGCGCCCAGGGATTGACGAAGTGCTGCTTGAAAATGGCATCCGCGCCCGTGCCGTCGGGCCGAATGGTCCAGATGGATTGGATGAAGGCCCAACTGCGTTCGTGATACTCCCAGCGGAGATAGCCGATGCTGCCGTCATCCAGGGTGTGGGGCAGGTAGTCTCCGTCCTTGTTGACGCTGAGGCGCCGGATGCCGGAGCCGTCGGGCTTCATCACGTAGAGATTGCAGCTCGTTTCGTCTTTGTCGTATTCGTTGCACTGGAGCGAGGTGCCGCAGCGCTCGGAGACAAAGACGATATCCCCGTTGGGCGCGTAGGTGGGGTCCAGATCACTCCATTCCCCCGAGGTAAGCTGGCGCAGGTTCTGGCCGTCTACGCCGATCTCGAAGATATGGGTAGGCTCGACGGTGCGGCGGAAGTGATAGCTGCGGGCGCGGTCCAGCCAGCCTTCGGGCGGCTCATCGGCCGGCTTGCGGGCATAGCCGAATACCACACGGCTGCCGTCCCACCACAGGTCCATGCCATGAACGTGGCCGGGGCCCAGCGCGCGGTTCAGAATGGAGCGGAGTTGCAGCGGGGAATCTCCCGGCGCACCCAGCGCAGCGGAGAGCTTCCGCCCAGGCGGGGCCGCGAGAATGCAAAGGTCGCCGCCCGGGCGCGAGCACCAGGGCATGTGATTGAGGCAGACATCGGGGTAGGTTTCCTGCGTGAACCGTTTCACGAAAAGCAGCCGGTCGAAGTCAAGGACCGGGTTGGCGAACACCAAGCCGCGCACGAGCCGGCGGACCTGCAGGTAAAGGGCCCGGCGTGCTTCGTCCGGGGCGTCTTCAGACAGCGCCTGGAGGCGTTGGGCGGCTGCATCCAGCTCTTGGAGCGCCGGGGCGCAATCCACGCCAGCCTGGCGCAAGTCCGCCGCCAGCTTGCGGCCGCGCTCGATGAATCCGGCGGTGGGATACTCCGGTGGCGCATCGGGCGGCCTAAGGGACTTCGCCGTGGACCACGGGCTGAGGCTGCTTTGGTTCGCCGGCCGGTGAAGCGCCAGATTGCGCTCCGGCGCGGCTGGTCCATGCACCTCAATCTCATCAAGATGGAAGAATATCGGGGCGGCGCTCGGAATCTGCAACCGCACGAACCGGCCGCGCACCTCGCCATCCTTGAACCGCACTTCAAGCGGCGGCGCGCCGCTGATGCCGCCGAAATGCTGCCCCTTTATTTCGTGCCGCGGCGTCCAATGGCTGCCGTCCTCGGAAGTGAGAATGCGCAAGTTGTCGGCATTGTGCAGCCCGGGCGCGTAGTCCAGGCGGTTGAACACCACCAGGCGGCTGAGCGGGACCACCTCGCCCAGGTCCACCTGCCACCAGGGATTGGGTTCCTGGCCGGTGTGGAAGGCGTATTTGCCGTCCTTGATGCCGTCGCAGCCGCCGCGCGCGTCGGTCTCCGTCGTAACGGTGCCGGGCGCGCCGGCTTCAATCGCCTTGGCCTGCCGGAGCCAATCCTCTTCGACCTGCTGGCGAAACGCCTGGCCGTTGAGCGCCTCGTCGCGCGGTCGGGAGGCGGAGGGAACCGGGGCCAGACTCCCTAACGCGAGCGCGGGCCAGAGGAAGCCAAGCTGGACGAGCCGAGCCATAGGCGAAGTGAACTTCATAGCTTCAAATTGGCAGTCTCGACCGCCGGCTTGCGAGCATGGGGCGGTGTCTCCCCTGCCCTGACTGGAACGTCACGCAGGACCAGCACCAACGCCGCAAGCGCAAGCCTGAAATGCACAGGACCTCGTTAACGGTTCTCGGCGGGAATATCAAACAGAGAAATCGCCTTTATCGGCAGCCCAGCAGCGCGCGAACCTGGGTGCCGATATCAGCGTTCCTCATGAGTGACTCACCCACAAGGATGGCTTGCGCGCCGCACCTGGCCAACCGTTCGACATCGGCGCGGGTGTGGATGCCGCTTTCGGCTACCAATAGTGGTGTGGGGCGAAGCGTGTGTGGTGAACCGCGCAATGCCGCCGCCAAACGCTCGGTGGTGGCCAAGTCCACCTTGAATGTCTTCAGGTTGCGGTTATTCACGCCGATCAACTGCGCCCCCGCGGAGAGCGCCCGGTCCAACTCGGCTTCATCATGGGCCTCGACCAGCGCCGCCAGGCCGGCTTCCGCCGCCAACGCATGGAACCGCCGCAACTGCGCATCGTCCAGGATCGCCACGATCAACAAAATCGCGTCGGCGCCCCACTCGACCGCCTCCAGAATTTGCCGTTCATCAATGATGAAATCCTTGCGCAGCAGCGGGAGGTTCACCGCCGCGCGGATTCGCTTCAGGTACTCCAGCGAACCCTGGAAGAACTTCTCGTCGGTCAGCACCGAGAGGCAACTGGCGCCGGCCGACTCGTATTCCCTGGCAATTCCGACGGGGTCAAAATCAGGGCGAATCACGCCGGCGGACGGAGAGGCTTTCTTGACCTCGGCAATGAGCGCGACCGAGCCTGGCTTAGGTATCCGGAGCGCGCCGGCGAAGTCCCGGCGCCCGCCCCGCGCGCACAGCGCGGCTTTCAGGTCGGCAACGGAAACCGGGCGCTGCGGCAGTCGCGCCACCTCGCGCTTCTTCTCCTCAACAATGCGATCAAGGATGGTCACAACCTCAGGAATCAAGGTCAGATGCCCAATGCCGCGCGCTCACGGCGGACGCCAGCGCCTGTGCGTCTTTCGGTCTTTGGCGGCCGGATACTAGTCCTCCTCATCCTTGACGCCCTGCATTCGCTTCGTGGGGCAGCCGGCGCGCAACCAGGCGCTGACGAACGGGTCCAGGTCGCCGTCCATGACCCCCTGCACGTTGCTGGTTTCGACGCCGGTGCGCAGGTCTTTGACCATTCGGTAGGGCTGGAAGACGTAGCTGCGGATCTGGTTGCCCCACGAGATGCTGCCTTTCTCGCCGTAGAAGCGTTCCATCTCCGCCTTTTGCGCGTCAACACGCTGAGCGTAAATGCGCGACAGCAGGAGCTTCATGGCCGCGGCGCGGTTTTGGTGCTGGGAACGCTGGCTCTGCGAAGCAACCACCAGGCCGGTCGGGATGTGCGTGATGCGCACCGCGGTCTCGACCTTGTTCACGTTCTGGCCGCCCTTGCCGCCCGAACGGAAGGTGTCCACCTGGAACTCATTCGGCGGAATCACAATATCCGAGGAGGCCTCCTCGATTTCGGCGATTACATCCACACTGGCGAAGCTGGTGTGCCGGCGTTTGTTCGCATCGAACGGCGAGATGCGCACCAGGCGGTGCACGCCGCGTTCGGCCTTGCAGTAGCCGTAAGCATTCTCCCCGCTGATGATCATAGTCGCGCTCTTGATGCCCGCGGCCTCGCCGGAGAGCATGTCCGTCACCTCGACCTGCCAGCCGCGGGTTTCGGCCCAGCGCTGGTACATGCGCAGGAGCATGTTCGCCCAATCGCACGATTCGGTGCCGCCCGCGCCGGCGTTGATGCCCATGATGCAATTGCTCTTATCGTGGCGGCCGCCGAGAAAGACCTTCAGTTCCAGGGTATCCAGCGCCTTGAAGAACCCGGCGAGGTCGTGTTCGAGCTCCTGGAGTATTCGGGGCTGCGCGGCATCGGGCTCCGCCTCGCCCAACTCCACCATGACGTGGAAGTCCTCCAGTTGCTTCTCCGCCTTGAGGAGCGGTTCGGTCTTGTTGCGGAGGGAGTTGCTCTCGTCTATGACCTTCTGGGCCTGCTCGCGGCTATTCCAGAAGTTCTCTGCCGCCATCAGGGCGTTAATCTCGCCCAGGCGTGCCTGCGCGCCGGGCACGTCAAAGAAACCTCCGCAGATGGGCCAATTTGTCGGCGGCAGCCGCCAGCTCGGCTTTGATGGTGTCGAACATTTCCAGCAGATTAGTTCGCGACGGGACTGCTGGCAAGTTGAAGTGGGGCGCAGGCGCATCCGCTTCGGGCCCATCGGCCAGAGGGCCTGTTTCATGACCTGCCGTTCCACAGGCTTTTCAGTCTTGAACCAGGAGTGGTAAACCCGGAGATTGGCGGGGATGAAATTCTCCATTTGCAACGAGATCTACAAGGACTGGAAAATCGAGGATACCCTGGCCCATGCCGCAAAGCTCGGTTACGCGGCAGTTGAGATCGCCCCCTTTACCCTGGCAAACTCGGTAACGGACATTCCCGCAGGCGTGCGGCGGAAGATTCGCGAGACCGCCGCGTTGCATGGCATTGAGATCGCGGGCATCCATTGGGTGCTGGTGAAGCCCGAGGGGCTCTACGTCAACCACCCGGACGCCAGCCTGCGCGCGCGCACGGCGAATTACTTCTGCGACCTCGTCGAATTCTGCGCCGATATTGGCGGCAAGGTGATGGTGGTCGGCTCGCCGAAACAGCGCAACGTGCTGCCGGAGGTGACCCGCGAGCAGGCGTGGGACTGGGCGGCGGCGACGTTCCGGGACGCGGTCGCGCGGGCCGAACAGCGGGGCGTGACGATCTGCTTCGAGCCGCTGGGGCCGGCGGAAACCAACTTTGTCAACACCGCCGCCGAGGCGCTGCGGTTCATCCGGGAAGTGCCTTCGCCCGCCTTCAAGATCATTCTCGACGTAAAGGCGATGTGCTCCGAAGCAAAGCCCATCCCGCAGATCATTCGCGAATCGTGGCCGCACTTCGCGCATTTCCACGCGAACGACCGCAACCTCAAAGGACCCGGCTTCGGCGATGTGGATTTCAAGCCGATCGCCGCCGCATTGAAGGAGGTCGGCTACCAGGGCTTTGTTTCCGTCGAAGTGTTCAACTTCGACGAAGGCGCGGAGGTCATCGCCGCGAAGAGCCTGGAATATTTGCAGCGGGCATTTGCCTGACCAGAGCCCGTGGCGACTGGGGGGCATGGCGAACAGCCGGCATTCTTAAGTTGATTCCCATCGCGAGGCAAGCCGGCTTGGCGCAGACTTAGGCACGCATGGCCAGCACATTCTTTGACCCGGGCGACCAGCGCGTGGCGAGGGTGCATGCTCTCTTTTCCCGGATCGCGCCGCGCTACGACCTGATCAATGACCTGCAGAGCTTTGGCCTGCACCGGCTTTGGAAGCGGCGCGTGGTCCGTCTGGCCCGCCCGGAGGCCGGGCAGCGCGCGCTGGACCTCTGCTGCGGCACGGGTGACCTCGCGCTGGCGCTGACCCGGCGCGGCGCGCGGGTGACCGGACTGGATTTCAGCGCGCGCATGCTGGCAGTGGCGGAGAGCAGGGCCGCCCGCATCCGGCCTCGCGAGCCGTCAGCGCCTCCCCACGCACCACGCACCATGCACCGCGCACCAACCCTTCCCCGCTTCGTCCGCGCCGACGCGCAGCGCCTTCCTTTTGCGGACGGCTCCTTTGACATTGTCACCGTGGGATATGGTCTGCGCAATCTGGCGGACTGGGAGATTGGGCTGGCCGAGATGCAGCGTGTGGCGCGTCCCTCCGGCCGGCTGCTGGTGCTGGATTTCGGGAAGCCGGACAACGCTCTCTGGCGCGGTCTTTACTTCAGTTACCTGAAGCTGTTCGTCCCCGTGCTGGGGCGGATATTCTGCGGCAGCGCCGACGCGTATGCCTATATCCTGGAATCGCTCAAGGCTTATCCGGCTCAGCACGGCGTGGCGGCGGCGATGCGGAGGCTGGGGTTGACCCGGGTGAATGTCGTCAACCTGCTGGGGGGCGTGATGAGCATTCACTACGCGGAGAAACGGGGCGGCGGCGAGGTGAAGGAGAGACAGGAACCGGGCTGATTCTCGTGCGTCCCGCTGTGTTGCCGGACCGCTGCTACATTCCCCGCTTCTCCCGTCTCCCTCCTTGCCAAGGCGGAAACACTCAGGCCAGAATGCGCAGGTGAACTTGCGCGGGAAGATCATTGCCTGGGAGAAACTGCCGGAATGGCGGGCGGCTTTGCGGGCCGGCGGCCGGCGCCTGGTAGTTACCAACGGCTGCTTCGACCTGCTCCATGTCGGCCACGTGACTTACCTGGAAACGGCCCGCAACCAGGGCGACGCGCTCCTGGTCGGCGTCAACAGCGACGCCGCCGTGTGCCAGTTGAAAGGTCCGGACCGCCCGGTGACACCCGAGAACGAGCGCGCCCTGGTCCTGGCCGCGCTGGAGAGCGTGAATGGAGTGTGCATCTTCGCGGAGTCCACCGCCACGCGCTTCCTGGCTGCCGCCCAGCCGGACATTTATGTCAAAGGCGGCGATTACACCCTGGACACGCTCAATCAGGAGGAGCGCCGAATCGTTGAGCGGGCCGGGAGCAAGATTGTGATCCTTCCATTCGTGCCCGGCAAATCCACGACGGCGCTGCTCCAGAAGATCAAGCGGTTGTAAGGCGGGCCGGGGAATGAAGATTCTGGTTATCTCGCTGGCGGGCATTGGCGACACGCTCTTCGCCACGCCACTCATCCACGAGTTGCGCGCTAATTTCCCCGCCGCCAGGCTTGAGGCCCTCGTCCTGTGGACCGGCTCGAAGCACCTGCTGGAGGGGAATCCGCACCTCAACGCGGTGCACCAGAAGAACTTCATCGCCGCGAGCAAGGCTGACTCATTGCGCTTCATCTGGCAATTGCGCCGCCAGAACTACGACCTCTCCCTCAACACCCACCCGCAAAGCCGCGTGCACTACCGCGCCGTGGCGCGCCTGATCCGTGCGCGCGTCCGCGCCAGCCACCAATACGACAACGCCGGCGCGTGGGACCGCTTCCTGGTCAACCGCACCCTGAGGCAGGACTATGCCCGCCATGCGGTCGAGAATAACCTGGCGCTGCTGGAAACCGTTGGGGCCCGGCCCTTGCTCCCGCGCCATGAATACGAGGTCTATCTTTCGCCCGCTGACCGGAATTGGGCCGACGACTTCATCTCGCGGCACGACTGCTCCGGGCGAAAGCTCCTGGGCATTCACGTCGGCTCGGGCGGGACCAAGAATCTGCCGCTCCGGCGCTGGCCGCTGGACCACTACCTCGCGCTGCTCAACGAACTGCGCCAGTCGCATCCCGAGTTGCGCGTCCTGCTCTTTGGCGGGCCGGAAGAGGAGAAGGATCACCAAGTCATCCGCGCGCAAACCAGCGCCGGCCAGGTCCTGATTGCCGAGACCCCCAGCCTGCGCCAGGCCGCTGCCCTGCTCCAGCGCTGCGAGCTGTTCCTGAGCGTGGACACGGCCCTGATGCACCTCGCGGCCGCCATGAAGGTTCCCAAGCTGGTGGTCATCGAGACCCCCACTTGGAACAAGCCGATCGAGCCCTACGGCCATCCCTTTACGCTTATCCCCAACCCCGCTGTCGCCGGCCGGAACCTGGACTATTACCGCTACGACGGACACGGCATTCGCGGATCCCCAGCGGAGCTGCGCCGCTGCATGACCTCCGTCACGGTGCAGTCCGTCGTGCAAACCCTGCATCGGCTGCTTTGACACGATGAGCCTGGCTCAATCCCCATCCGGCCGCCCGGCGCCGCCCCTCTCGGTCATCATTCTCAACTACAACGGCGCGCCCTGGATCGAGCGCTGCCTGAGTTCGCTCCGTGCCCAGACCGTCTTCGACCAAATCGAGGTCATTCTGGCCGACAACGCCTCCAGCGACGATTCGGAGCGCGTCGCCCGGCCCATCGTCGAGAGCTGGCCGGGCGGGGTCTTCATCCAGCACGGCCGGAATCTCGGCTACTGTGAAGGCAACAACCGTGCCGCCGCCGGGGCGCGCGGCCAGTACCTCCTTTTTCTCAACAACGACACCTGGCTGGAGCCGCATTGCCTGGAGCACCTGCTGGCCGAAGTCCAGAAGACCGGCGCCGCGGCCGCCGCGCCCCTCATCCTTAACTACGAGGACGACAGCTTTCA
Source organism: Candidatus Paceibacterota bacterium (assembly GCA_035452965.1). Lineage (NCBI taxonomy): Bacteria > Bacillati > Minisyncoccota > Minisyncoccota bacterium. The sequence goes on from DAOTCE010000002.1 coordinate 452,697, forward strand.
GTCGGCCGGCGCGTTCGGCTTCGATGTTTTTGGCCTTGCCTCGACGCGCGCGCCGACGGCGGAAACGCGCGAGGTGTTGATGCCGGAAGGCTGCGCCTATCTCATCCGGCGAACTCTGTTCCACGAGCTGGGCGGCTTCGACCCGGAGTTCTTCATGTTCGCCGATGAATTCGATTTGTCGTGGCGGGTGTGGATTTCCGGGCACCGGGCGATCGCGGCGCCGTCGGCCGGGCTGCACCATCGCGGTGCGGCGCAGGTGAATCCTGCCGGCGGCGGCGCGACAGTGGAATTCCGCACCAGCGACACCAAGCGCTATTACGCCAACCGCAACAGCCTGCTGGTGCTGCTGAAGAATGCGCACGGCATCCTGTTGCTGATGGTCCCCTTGCAGCTCGGACTGCTTGGCCTCGAGGCAATCGTCAGCCTGGCGTTGGTCCGCCGCTTGAGCTTCGTCAAACGCGCATACCTGGACGCCGTGGCCGGCTGCTGGCGGCTGCGCGCGCACATCCGTGCCGAACGCCAGCGCATCCGGCGGTTCCGGCGCCGGGGCGACTTGTGGATGCTGCGCTTCCTCCGCTGGCGGCTGAACCGCTGGGATGAGCTGCAGCGAATGCGCCACTTCGGCCCCCCAAAGATAACCCCGCGCTGAACCTCGCCCGGGCTCGTTTCAAGGACCGTCGGTCCGCAATTGGCCGGCCAGCCGCGCGAGGTCCTGATCCGACGCCGGCAGGCAGGCAAGAATGCGGTCGCGGCGTTCGCGCACCCATGCGCTGGTTTCGTTTCTTGGCTTGAGTCCGCCCGTCATCCCGAGCAGGCGGCGCCATTCCTCCTGCCACTCCCGGCTCCAGGCGTCCAGCAGGTTCGGGGGGGCCTTCTCGCGCAGAATCCGGCGCAGCGCTCCGGTCAAGGCCGCCGCCTCGGACATGCCGACGTTCATGCTCTGCACGCCCACGGGGCCGGTTTGATGGGCCGCATCCCCCACCAGCCAGCAGCGTTCCCGGCCCAATTGCCCGGCCACCCGCTGCTCGAATACCACCTCGGTGCACCAGGTGATCTGTTTGACTCCCCACGCGAACCACGGCGCCCGCTGTTTGGCCACCTTTTCCACGTATTGGCGGATATGCTCGTCCACGTTGGCTTGTGTGAACCGCGCCTCCCGCCGCTCCTTTTCGGGAAACTCCCTCGGCCCCCCGCCTTTGACCACCTGGAAAGTCCACCGGCATCTGTCGCCCGGCAGCGGCCACAGCACGTTGGTCGTGGGCTGGTCCAACACCACGCGCACCTCTCCGTCCGCCGGTGTTTCCGGCTCAAACTCATACGCCGCGAAGAACTGGGGGCCGACAACCCGGGTGTTCGTGATTCCCAGGCGTTGCCGTACCAGCGAGCCGTAGCCATCCGCCCCCACGAGGAATTGCGCCCGGATTGGGAACCGTTGCTTAACCACCATTTCCCAGTGCGGCACGATGTAGCCGGTGCCGGTGGCCCCCAACTCCTCCACGATGGCTGTTACTCCGACCGTGGCGTACTCGAGGTCGTCAAACCGGTAGCCCCAGCCAACCGCCACCCCCGCCTGCCGCAGCCGTCGTTCAAGCACTTCCTCGAGAATATTCTGCGGGAGGATCACCATGAATGGGAACTCGCCGCCCAATTCCGAAAGCTTCACCTCGGCCTGGCGTGCCTGGCCATCGTAGAAGGCGACCGTGTCAATGCGCCGTCCCTGCTCCAGCACAGGGGCCGCCAGGCCCATCGCGGCCAGCAGCTTGAGCGTGCGGGGGTGCAGGGCACAGGCGTAACTGCGCGCAGTGGTTCGCTCTTCCTGGTCTATGATTTTCACCTCGATTCCCGCCTCCGCCAGCAGGATGGCTGTTAACAGCCCAACCGGCCCCGCTCCAACCACCAGCACTTCCGTTCGTTCTTCTCGCATATTCTGACTTCCTTTCTGGCGCGTTTGCCTGCCAATCGGCTTGCAGCATACGCCCGCAGCGCAAAAAAGTCATATTCATTTTCGCCGACCTGCCACTTTCACCGCCGGGTGAGTCGATTCCGCGACTGGATAAGTGCCATAATCCCCAGTTCCTGGGCCGGGTGACCGCTCCGGTGCGATCACGCTGTGACACCCGTTATACCCCGGTGTGGTTCCCATGGGGCCCGACCCCCATGGGAACCACACCGGGGTCCCGCCGGATTGGCACCGTCCCATGGCCGTATCCGGCTCGGGCGCGGGGTGCCTCGGGCTTGGAGGATTAACCGCTCTCCTGAGCATCTGGTTGCCAAAGCGGCTCGTGCCCTCTTAAATCCTCCTGTGCAGCTTGAATGGCTCTTTGGCCCCAAGCCGTGCGCCCAACCGGAGGAACACTGGCTCCCTGGCGGGGCGCAGCCGGTGCGGCTCCGGTTCGTCCGCCACCGGCGGGCGCGGCGCTATGTCCTGCGCCTGTGCGCCGACGGCTCGGCCCGCGTTACCGTGCCGCGGGGCGGATCGCTGGCTGAAGCCAGGCGGTTCGCCGCGAGAAATACGGCCTGGCTTGAGCGGCAGCGACTCCGGCAGGCGCTGCGCCTGCGTCATCCCAGGACATGGCTGGCGGGGACCGAGATACTCTTCCGGGGTGAATGTGTGAGGATCGAGGCGGGCGCCGACGGCCAGGGCGGGCTGGTTCGCTTTGGCAGTGAAATCGTGCCCGTCGCGGATGCGGCCGGCGACCTGCGCCCGGCCATCGAACGGCATCTGCAGGAGCTGGCGGTTCGGGAATTGCCGCCGCGCGTGCTTGAGTTGGCGGCACTGCACGGCCTGGCTGTTCAGCGCATCGCCATCCGCAACCAGCGCACGCGCTGGGGTTCCTGCTCGCGGCGCGGCACCATCTCCCTCAACTGGCGCTTGGTGCAGGTTCCACCTTCCGTCCGCGACTATCTTGTCCTGCATGAACTCGCGCACCTGCGGGAAATGAACCACTCCTCGCGGTTCTGGGACGAGGTGGCGCGGCTGTGCCCGGCTTATCGCGAGGCCGAACGCTGGCTGCAACGGAACTCCGCGCTGCTGGTGCGAGCCTGACTCATCAGCGCGCCCGGTTCTGGCCACCTGCCCGCCATCCGTGTATGCTGCTGCCGATGTTGTTAACCGATGTAAAGTCCGCCAGGTGCTTTCCAAAGTCCTTTCGGCTTTCGACCTTTGGTTTTCGGGTTGCCCTTTTCCTCCTCGCCTTGAGTGTCGTTCCTCGCGTCTCCGCCGAAAACTGGCCTTGCTGGCGCGGCCCGCGTTTGGACGGCACCAGCCGGGAGAAGGGCGTCCCCGTCCACTGGAACGCCACCAACAACGTCCTCTGGCAGACCGAACTGCCCGGCTCCGGCCACGCCTCGCCGATCGTATGGGATGGCTGCGTCTTCACCGTCAGCGCCATGTCCGACACCCAGGATCGCCTGCTCCTCTGCCTGGATCGCCGCACCGGCAAACTGCTCTGGCAGCAGACCGTTCTCACCGCGCCGCTCGAACGCAAGCACGGCCTCAACAGTTTTGCCTCCAGCACCCCCGCCACGGACGGGGAGCTGGTCTATGTCGCGTTTCTTGACCGCGGCCAGATGTTCGTCGCCGCGCACGACTTCAAGGGCCGCCGGCGCTGGGTCGCCCGCCCCGGCCCGTTCGCCAGCGTGCACGGCTTCTGTTCCTCCCCCATCCTCTACCGGGACAAAGTCATCCTGAACGGCGACCACGACGGCGACTCTTATCTGGTCGCGCTGAGCCGCGCGGACGGCCGGGTGGTCTGGAAGACGCCCCGCGAGAACCGCACCCGCAGCTACTGTGCTCCGCTGATCTGCCAGATGGCCGGCCGCATGCAGATGGTTCTCGCCGGCGACAAATGCGTCGCCAGCTTCAACCCGGACACCGGCGCCCGGCACTGGGTCATTGACGGCCCGACCGACCAATTTGTCGCCTCACCCGTCTATAGCGAGCGCTGCGGCCTGGTCATTATCACTGGCGGATTTCCGGATCACCACATCCTCGCCATCCGCCCCGACGGCACGGGCAACGTCTCGCAGACTCATATCGCCTGGCGCACGACCCGCGGGGCCGCTTATGTCCCTTCGCCCCTCATCGAGGGCGACTATTTTCTGGTCCTGGCCGACTCGAATGTGGCCCACTGCTTCGCCGCCGCGACCGGCGCCCCCCTGTGGACGGAACGCCTGGGCTCGCAACACGCTTCCCTTGTGTCCGCGGAAGGCCGCGTCTATTTTCTCAACGACAAGGGAACCACGACCGTCGTTCAAGCCGGCCCGCGGTATCACCGTGTCGCCCAGAACAACATCGGCGAGAAGTGCTTCGCCTCGCCGGCCATCAGTCACGGCCAGATCTTCCTGCGCGGCGAACGCCACCTCTTCTGCATCGGCAAGGGCAACTGAACCCGCCCGCGGGCCCCGGCCGTCACCTTTTCGATTGCGCAACGCGGCCAAGCCGCTGACGATGGGCGCCCGGTGAGAACGTTGCACGCATACCTGATGCGCCAGATCCTGGGGTCCCTGTGGATCACGGTGATGGTGTTCACTTTGGTGCTGCTGCTGGGCAACGCGCTCAAGGAGATTCTTCCCCTGCTGGTCAACCGCCAGATGAGCTTCGCGGTCGTGGCGGAAGCCGCCGCGTTGCTGGTTCCGTTTGCGTGGGTGTTCGCGCTGCCGATGGGGATGTTAACCGCGACGCTGCTGGTCTTTGGCCGCTTCAGCGCCGACCAGGAACTGACCGCCGTCCGGGCCAGCGGCATCAGCCTTCTGTCGCTCATCAGCCCGATCCTCTTGTTGAGCCTGGCCTTGTGCGCCGTTTGCGCGCTGGTGAACATGGAAGTCGGCCCGCGCTGCCGCGTGGCTTATACCAGCATCCTTTTCAACCTCCGGCTGGAATTGTCCGGCGCCCAGATGCCCGAAGGCCGTTTCATCAAGGACTTCCCCGGTTACATCTTCTATGCCGGCAAGAACCGCGGCGGGGAGATGGAGGACGTAATGGTCTGGGTTTTGCAGAACGAGACGAACGTGGTGACCTTCGTGCGCGCCGCCCGCGGCCAACTGGAGGTGGACGCGCCCAACAAGCTCCTGACCCTGCGGCTGCACGACGGCAAGACCGTGGACTTCCGCGAAGGCCGCATGATCCCAGGCGCATTTGCCGAGTTGCCGGTGCAGCTCGACTTCAATCAACGCCGGCCACCCAACTTCCGCACCAAGATCAGCGACATGACCGCCGGCCAGCTTTGGGACGAATTAGCCGAGTGGGAGGAGCGGCTCAACGCGCCGCCGCCCGGCCGGAACCTGACGGCGGAGCAGTTGCGCGAGCGGCGGCGCGCGCTGGAAAAGATGCTCGGAGACCCGACCACGCCGATCCGCTTCCAGATTCATCAGCAGGTCGCATTTTCCTTTGCGTGCTTTGGCTTCACCCTGGTGGGCATCCCGCTGGGGATCCGCATGCATCGGCGCGAGACCAACGTGGGCATCGGGGTCGCCCTGGTGCTCGTGGCGGTTTACTACAGCTTCATTATTCTCGCCCAGTCCGTGGATCGGCGGCCGGAATATGCGCCGCATCTGATCGTGTGGCTGCCCAATTTCATCTTCCAGGCCGTCGGTGCCGTCCTGCTCTGGCGGGCCAATCGCGGGGTGTGATCCGTTCCTCGTCCTTGATTTCCCAAGTCAACTCGCCCCAGCCGAAGCGAGCAGCCGGTCAATCTCTCTTCTGGTTGGGGCGGAAGTTTGGGCTCCCAGGCGGGTCACCGAGAGTGCAGCGGCGGCGCTCGCGAAACGCGCCGCGGCAAGCAGGGATTTGCCCTCCGCGAGCCCGACGGCCAGCGTGCCGTTGAACACGTCCCCGGCGCCGGTGGTATCCACCGGCTTGACTTTGAAGCCGCGGACCAGGCCCCGGCCCTGGCGGCCGGCGACGAAGGCCCCGCGCGCGCCCAGCGTGATAATGACATTCTCCACGCCGCGAGCCAGGAGCGCATCAGCGGCTTTGGCGGCCGCGGCGTCGTTATTCACTGGCAGGCCGGTGAGCAACTCGGCCTCGGTCTCGTTTGGGGTGAGCAGGTAGACGCGACGGAGCAGGTCGTTGGGCAACGGCCGCGCGGGCGCGGGATTGAGAATCACCCGCGCGCCCGTGCCGGCCGCAAGCCGGGCCGCCGCCTCGACGGTCTTGAGCGGCGTTTCCAACTGCAGAACGACCACGCCGGCCTGCCGGAAGGCGCTCCGGGCCTTATTCAAGTGCGCCGGGAGCAGCTTCGCGTTGGAACCGGAAGCGACGGCGATGCTGTTCTCACCGTTCCGGGCGACGAAGATCAAGGCCACGCCGGAAGGGCAGGCCCGGTCGCGCACGATGTAATCCACGTTGATGCCGTCGGCGACAAAGCCCGCGACGGCCTTGTCTCCGAACATATCCCGGCCGACGCTGGCGATGAAGGTAACCGCGCCGCCGGCACGGGCCGCGCTCACGGCCTGGTTGGCGCCCTTGCCTCCCGCCGCACTGGCAAACTCGCCGCCGAGGATCGTTTCGCCCGGCTTGGGGATGCGCTGCACTTTGATGATCATGTCGGTGTTCGAGCTGCCGACAACGAGGATGGATTTCTTAGTCATAAGCGAAACGGGGTCATGGTGTGCCGGACGAAGGGCGTCACAGTTTCGAGGCGATGAGGATCCCAAGGCCCAGCAGGTAGAAGAAGAACATGGCGGCCAGGAATTTATTGGTTCCCGGCGGGGCGCCCTTGAACTCCTTCCAGATAAACACGCCCCAGAACGCGCCAATCATCGTGGCCCCCTGGCCGAGGCCGTAGGCCAGCGCGGGATCGGCTGCGTTGGCGGCGATGATGTTGAAACTCATGCCAAGATTCCAGATGGCGCCGCCCAGCATGCCGATGAGGTGCAGGCGGACATTCCCCTTGCTGAAGTAGTCGCCGAACGGCACCGGTTCCCCCGCCAGCGGCTTGACCATCATGATGCTGTTCCAGATGAAATTGGAGAGCAGCAAGCCGACGGAGAACAAAACGACGGCGGTGTAGGGACTGAGCTTGCCCGGCTCCAGCACCTGGGTGGCGGGGTCAACTTTGCCCATGGCCTGGGCGACGAAGCTGTAGAACCAGCCCATGAGCAGGCCCGCCACTACGGAGATGACAATGCCTTTGGTGGGAGTCTTCTGGGTGCCGCTGGCCAGCCGCTTGTAAGCCAGGCCGTCGAGAACGATGGCGATCATGACCCCCGCGACACCCAGGGCGAGCATGGGGACGTTGCCTTGTTGCGTCGCCATGTAGGTGGTGATGACGCCAAGCACCAGCGCCAGCCCCACGCCCACCGGGAACGCCACCGCCAGCCCGGCAATGTCTATGGCCGCGACCAGCAAAATGTTGGACAGATTGAAGATCACGCCCCCCAGAAATGCCGAGCCGAGCCACTTGGCGTCGGCTTGCTGGAGGTCGGCGAGGAAGCCTCGCCCGCCGCTGCCCGTGCTGCCCATAGTGAAGGCCAGCAAAAGTGACAGCAGCAGCACGCCGATGGCGTAATCCCAGTAAAAGAGCTGGAAGCGCCATTCCTTGGTCGCGAGCTTCTGGGTGTTGGCCCATGAACCCCAGCACAGCATGGTGATGACGCACATGACGACCGCCAGCGGATATGATTGGACAATGACCATGAGTTGTTCCTTGTAGTTTAGGTGTTAGCTTGTTTGTGGTGACTTCAATTGGAGGGGTTGCCCGCGCCCTCATGCCGACCGTCGGCCCCAGCACATTCGTTTGCGCCATGTTGCGGTTGGCCCGCCGCCTCGTCAACAGGTTTCCGTTTCATTGCCGCGCGCTGACAGCTAATGAGTGGGAGCGAACGCCTGCAGTTCGGCACACGTGGAGAATGCCTGCCTGGCGTTGTCACCGCCGGAAGGCTTGCCGACGACGCGGAGGCCGAAAATCTCCACTGGTTTGGACAACGGGCAGGTGAACCGCTCGCCGTCTTTAAGGCTGGCGGAGTCCATGCCGGTGGTGGCGGGATAGTCGGCCAGTTCACAGAGCGGCGCCCAGGGGCTCTTGGGGGAGGATTTGATCTCCAGGCGCGGCTTGCCCGCGGAAGCATCGAACCAGCCCCCGTCGTGAAAGCTCTTCCCGTGAGCGAAGACGACGCGGCCCACGGTGACCGGCTCGTCCAGTTCCACACCGAACCAATCCTGCGGGGCGCGCCGGGCATTGAAAGTGGAGGCGATGGTCTGGAGGTTATCGTCAATGATGGAGCCGGCGTTGGGCTTGCGGGAACGGATCTCGATGCCGTCTATCAGCAAGTTTCGTCCCGGGCGCGGGAGTTCGTAGGGAAGCCAAATCTTGTAGCTGGTGCCGGTGGCGCCCGCCTCGGCAAAGGGGACTAAACCCAGGTTCAGCGGCGCGCCCGCTTTCAAGGAACCGGCGGACTTCCAAGCCAGGCCTTTCATGCGGAAGACTTCGGCTCCGGACCAGGACTTGAGCTGCCCGGCTGCGGGCGTGACAGTGAAGTTCAGCGCTGCGAGTTTCGGCGTCGCGACACCGATGGCGCCGAGGGGGTAGTCATTGGTCTCCAGCAGCGCTAAATCCGTGGCGAGCACCAGCGGCCCGTAAAGGACCGCGAGGCGGCCTTCGTTTTTGTGGTCGCCGAGAACGACCCGTGGTTCCAGCTTGAGCGCGAGCTGGACCCTATCCCCTTTTGTCCATTCCCGCCGCAGCGTGACATAGCCGTCCGCCGCTACCTCGGCGTTGACCTTCTGGCCGTTCACCCGCAAGGCCGGGTTAGGGCACCACGCGGGAATGCGCAGCTTGAGCGCGAAGGACTTATTGGACTCAGGCGCGAGGTTGATGGTGATCTGGCCGTTGCTCGGGTACTTGGTTTCGGTCGTCACCATCACCGGGGTGCCGTCCCGGAGCTGAAGCTGAGCCACGCCTTCGTCGTAGAGATTGACCACGACGCCGTCGGCATCGGTGCTGAGGGAGAAGGTTGGGACGAGAGAGATTCCGCGCGGGCCGCTGGAGAGGCAGCAATGGCCGTCGAGCGTGGTGCTGTAGGGTTTCTTGCCCTGCATTTGCACGTAATAGCCCCAGGCGGAACCGTCCGGAGATTGGGCGCCGAACAACTGGTTGAGCACCACCTTTTCGAGTTGCTCGGCAAAGCGGGCTTCACCGGTCAGCCTTAGCAACTGCGCGTTAAACTGCGACCAGGTGACCGTGACGCAGGTCTCGCCGACATTGTTGACATTGGGAAGGTCGAAGTCGTCGTGGAAGAACTCACGGTAGCTGGCCGCGCCGGTCAGGTAGAGGCGATGGTCTACGATGTCTTGCCAGGCGTTGAGGCAGGCCTCGAGGCATTGGGGGTCCCCGGTGGTCCGGTAATATTCCAGCGCGCCGTTCAGGCAGGAGAGCATTTCGTAGGCTTTGCCGTTGCCCACCTTGTCCACCCTTTTCGCGGACAGGAGCGTGGAGATGATCCTGGGTCCGTTGGGCTGTTCCCAGGCGCGGAGGATGTATTTGCAGAAGTCGAGATAGCGCGGTTCGCCGGTGAGCCGGTAGAGCAGAACCATCGGTTCGAGCACGCTGGTCGGGGCCATCCCCATATGCTGGCCCGCCGGGATGAGGTCGCGTTTGCCCGGCTGATCGCCAAAGGTGCGGCAAAGCAAGTCGGCCATGCGGCGGCAGGCGGGCAGCGGTTCCAGGTTGCCCGTGTAGCGCAGGTAGGTGATCAGGCCAATGAGATTGTATTTGTGCGCCCAAACGTCCCACTGCGTCCAGCGGTCGCTCTCCACGTAGGTCCCCAGGTAACCGTCCGGGAGCTGGCACTTGATCAGCTCGGCGGCGGTGTAGTCGAGCTTCTCGCGCAGGGCCGCGTCGCCGGTGTTGGCCCAGGCCAGCGTGGCGGCGTGCAACCACTTGCCGACGTGCTCGCCATCCCAAATCTGGCGGCCGGGCCGGTGCCGGTAGCCTTCCAGCAGACGCGCCGGGTCCAGCTTCACCAGGCGGTTGGCTTCGTTGGCGGCAATGCGCGTGCCGATCCATCCGCGCAACCGCACACGATCCGGCACCTGGAGGTCCTGCCGGTCCGGGATGACTGGCACGACCTTCTCCGGCACGAGTAGAACCGGGTCAAGCCGCGCCGCTTTATTCTTCTGGGTCCTGGGGGGCGCTTCCGGCAGGGTGGGGTCGTAATGCGGGTTACGCGCCGGCATTTGCGCGCCGACCTCCTTGCGCCAGTCGTGCAGGCGGGAACGCAGTTCCCGGGCTTTGTCGGGCAGCCTCGCGGCGAGGTTGGTCTGTTCCCCGATATCGTCTCGCAAGTTGTAAAGTTCGACGCGCATGTCGTCGAAGAACTCGATCAGCTTGAAGTCGCCCTTGCGAATGGCGCCGTAGGGGGTCGTGCCGCCGAGCTGGTAATGCTGGTAGTGGGGATAATGCCAGAACAGCTCGTCCCGTGTAAGCCCGCCGGTTTGGCGCAGGAGCGGAACCAGGCTCACACTGTCCACAGCCTTGCCAGCCCCCTCCTTGACTTGCGCGACTTCCAGGATGGTGCGGAACAAATCCATGCCGATGACGGGGGTGTCGCACACGCTGCCCGCCCGGGTCACTCCGGGCCAATAGACAATCAGCGGTGTGCGCGTGCCGCCTTCGTAGCAGGAGCCCTTGCCCACGCGCAGCGGCAGGTTCGAAGTTGTCGGCACCCGGCCGCCGTTGTCCGAGACGAAGATGACCAGCGTGTGGTCGGCCAGCTTCAGGTCCTCCAGCTTCCGGCGAATGCTGCCCACGGTGTCGTCCAAGCTCTCGATCATGCCCGCGTAGCCGGCGTTGTTTTGCTTTTGGCCGGATTGCCGCCGGGCGCGGTATTTTTCCAGCAGCGTCGGCCTGGCCTGCACCGGCAGGTGCACGGCGAAATGGGGCAGGTAGAGGAAGAAGGGCTGGTCTTTGTGCGCTTCGATGAAACGGCTGGCCTCGACTCCTAACCGGTCGGTGAGATACTCCCCGTCGGGGCCCTCGGGCAAAGTCGCAATCTTATACGGCGCGAAGTAAGTCTTCGGGTTTGGCGCGTCGGTGCCGGCGAGATTGATGTCGAAGCCGTGCTTTTCCGGATAGTATGGTTCACCGCCCAAATGCCACTTGCCGATGCTGGCGGTGGCGTAGCCGGCTGCATGCAGCGCGTTGGCCAGGGTGAACTCTTCCAGCGGCAAATACTTAGTCCAATCCGGCACGAGCAGTTTCGGGTTCTCCGGCGGCAGGCCGGGGATCCAATCGGTGATGTGGAGCCGGCCCGGGTACTTGCCGGTCAGGATCGCGGCGCGGGAGGGCGAGCAGACCGTGCAGGCGGAGTAGGCCTGGGTGAACCGCACGCCGTCGCGCGCCAGCCGGTCAATGTGCGGCGTCTCGTAATACTCGCTGCCGTAGCAGCCCAGGTCGGTCCAGCCCAGGTCGTCCGCGAGGATAAGCACCACATTCATGCGCGGGGTCGTTGCGGCACGGTCGGCGGGGGCGCCGAGGGGGGCAACCAAAGACGCGGCGAGGACGAGGAGCAGGAGGAAACGGATGTGGATTGTCATTGGCAAGTTGCCGGGAGCGGAGCTGTGTCTGATGCTTTGGAGCTTGACGCGCGCGTTACTTTGGGGGCGATACGAACCGGAGTGACAGCACCGGTTTGCCTCCGGCGCTCGCCCGGCCCAGTTCCCAACGCAGCCAGGATTCCTGCCATCAGCCAAATTCTGTTCATCACGCCATTCATGCCAGCACCACGGAGAGGGATCAATCGCCATTCTTGCCGCGCCTGAGAGGCTTGCTTTTCCAGGGTTGCCAAGGCGGGTGGGGAACCGTTAATAGATGGGCATGCCCACTGTCGCCGAACAACTCCGCCAAGCCCGCGAGGCCAGGAGCCTCACGGTGCAGCAGGTGGCGGAGATCACGAAGATTCGAGCCGACCATGTCCGCGCGGTGGAAGAAGGCAACTACGATGTGTTTTCCGCGCCGGTCTATATCCGCGGCTTTGTGCGCACTTATTCGACCCTGTTGAAGCTGGACGTGCCGCAAGTGATGTCCGCGCTGGACGAGGAGCTGGGACGCACGGACAAGTTCGCCGAGCCGCCGCCGCTGGCGAAGCATCCGCACAGCGCGCTGGATTACGTGATGCTCCTGCTCTCCCAGGTGGATTGGCGAAAGTGGGCCATTGCGTTGGGAGCCGTTGCCATTGTGATCGGCGCCGCCTGGGCCTGGGTTGCCTGGCGGCAACACAATCCGCTAAAGGGCGTGAAGCCCGGGATGTATCAACTCACCAACGGCACGGCGGGCGACACGCTGCCGCTGCCGACGCAAGCTCCCGCGCCGCGACGTTGACCTGGACCGGTTGGGGCGCCTGCGCTACGACAGCAGCCTCCTGGCTGTGTGAAACAGCAGCACGGCCACGTTGACGTAACCCGCCGCCAGCACGTCATCCATTGTTATCCCCCAGCCGCCGGGCAAGGCCTGGCTTTGGTGCACGGGCCAGGGCTTGGCGACATCAAACACGCGGAAAGCGACAAAGACGCCCAGTGTCAGCGGCCAGGTGGTCGCCGAGAAGAACGCCTCCAACCCGGGCAGCGCGCCGGTCTTCCAGGCCTGCGCCGCCACCCAGCCCAGGAAGCAAACCGGCAGCGCGGCAATTTCGTCGAGCACAACCGAGCCGGGATCCTTTTGCCCGAGGACCTTTTCGGCGAAGCCACAGAGCCAGACGGAAAGGGCAACGGTGGCGAGAGTGCCGGCGGCGTAAAGCCAGAAGCTCCCCGTCTGGAGAAGCAGGGCGAACCAGAGCACGCCCACGAGCGAGCCAAAGGTGCCCGGCGCCAGCGGGATGCGGCCGATGCCGAGGCCTTGCGCGATCCAGAGTTTCACAGGTCCTGGAGGTAAAGGGCGCGGTTGTGCCAGAGGTAGAGCCAGCCGGAGATGAAGGTGAGGGCGACGGCGACCCATTTGGCCAGCTCGGCCAGCCATTCGACCCAGGCGGTCTGGCCGGGCCACTGGAATCCAAAAACCGCGCGGCCCACGGGGCCCCACTCGGCGTAACTTGCCCAGACCAGGATGGTGATGATGGCAACAATCTGAGAGATGGTCTTGTGCTTGCCGTAGCCCTCCGCCGCCAGCACGACATTCTTGGCGGCGGCCAGCAGGCGCAAACCCGTGATGGCCAGCTCGCGGGCGACCACGATCACGACCATCCACGCGGGCATCCAGCCCAGCCCGACGAAGGCGATGAAAGCGGAGCAAACCATGATCTTGTCCGCGAGCGGGTCCATCAGGATGCCGAAGTTCGTAATGAGATTGCGGCGCCGGGCAACCTGCCCGTCGAGGAAGTCGGTCAGGCCGGCGGCAATGAAGAGCACCAGGGCGATGGTCCGGTGAAAGGGCACGTGGGAGTACATCACGGCCAGGAAGGCGATCGTGAGGACAAAGCGGGAAATGGTCAGCTTATTGGGCAAATTCATGCCAGTCGCGCGGTCTTTGTAGTCGCTCCCTCGCCGCTTGCCAATCCGCAAATGACGGCGCCGGCGAACTTCTTTTGCCGTTTTGCGGTTGCGGTTTGAATCCTTTGGCGCATAGTGTGGGAGTGACGGAGCGCATCAAAGGAAAGGACACAAATGACGACCGATCAAGCTAACGCGAGACTGAAAGCGGACCTCAAAGCGGTGGTGCACGATGCCGAGGAGCTGATGAAAGCCACGGCCAATCAGGCCGGGGAGAAGCTTGGCGAAGTGCGGAGCCGCCTGGCGGCGGCGCTGGAGTCCGCCAAGGCCAGCTGCGAGCGGATGGAGGACAAGACCATCGCGGCGGCCAAAGTCACCGACCGCACGATTCGCGAGCATCCCTACGAATCCGTCGGTATTGCCTTTGGCGTGGGACTTCTGTTGGGGGTATTGGTCGCGCGCAGATAAGGGCGCATGGCCGACCCGGGAGAGTCCCAAGTGGGCGTCTTCGCGTCGCTGACGCGGCTGCTGAAGACGAGTTTTGCCATCGCGCACAACCGGCTGGAGCTGGCGCTGGTCGAGTTGCGCGAGGAACGCTGGCGGTTCTTCGACACCTTGCTGCTGGGCGGCCTGGTGCTGATTCTGGTGGCGATGACCCTGCTGGTGGCTTCGGTGGCGATCGTGGTGGTGTGCGTAAAGGCGGGACGGCTCGATCTGGTTGTATTGCTGACGGCGCTCTACCTGTTGGGGGCCATCATTAGCTTCTGGCGTTTGCGTCAGCGGTTGAAGAACTGGGAGCCTTTCTCGGCGACGGTGGCCGAGCTCAAGAAGGACAAAGTGTGCTGGGACGAGAAGAGCTAGATAAACTGGCGGCACAAAAGCAGGCCCTGCTGGTGGAGAGCAGCCTGAATCGTCTCGCCTGGCAGGCGGATTTCCAGCACCTGCGTTCCGCCACTGTCTGGATGAAGGCGGCGTCCGGCGGCGTCGGCAAGGCTTCCCCGCTGTTGCTGCTGCTAGCCCCGCTCGCTGGGTTCCTGCTGGCGCGACGCTCCCGTCCATCGGGTTCGTGGCTGAGCCGCGCGTTGGCCACCCTTCGCTGGATTGCTCCCCTTTACGGCGTGTGGAAGCGGTACTCCGCCGCCAGCCGCAAGGCCGAAAGTTAGCCTGCGGTCTGAGAAAAGTGCCGCCCCCAGGGAGTTGCAGGGGCGCGCTTCGGTTCTCTGCGAAGGACCGCCAACAATTCTAACTTCTCAACCTTCGATAGCAGCAGGCCGCCCCGATCCAGGTGCGCTAATCCTTGGCTGCCACCCTTCCGCCGACTGTCTCAAAAATGGACAGTGCGGCGCGTTTTCACCGGGTTGACCCGGCCAGACCACGACGCGGCCCCGGTGTGTATCCCATGGGGAGCGCTCCCCATGGGATACACACCGGGGTATCGCCGGGTTCGAACCGGATTCCGACCGGTGTTCCAGGGGCAATCCAGCCGATAGCGCTCAAACCGGAGGGGAGCCCGGATTGGCCACGGAAGCGAAGCAGCGGCGGTGGTCTTGCCGGCTCGGGGACGGCATAACTGGCGGAGCCGAAGGCGGGCATGTTAACGCCTCCGCAAGAAGATGAGAGACGGTGCGCAATTTCGACCTGGAGCAAGCTCTTCCTGGCGGCTTGATGTAGCCGCCCTTTGACGACATACTCCCGCCAATGTTCCGGTACCCGGCCGTCTGTGGCGCACATGGCGGGCCGCTTAGGCGGCTGGCTTGGGGGGAGTTGCGGATCGGGTTGCGTCAGATCCGAAAGACCTGGACGTGCATGCTGGCGGCCGCAGCCGTTTTGGGTGGAGCGGCCAGGGCAAGCGCCGTGGTTCTCTGGAGTGACCTAGGGGCGACGCTGGCGCACGAAACGGGCAATGGCACGGACATTCTGGGCGGGGCGCTCAAACGGGATAACTCCTCCCACGACACGCTCTTTTTCAAGTTTCACGTGGAGCCGTTGTCGGACGCGGGCACCGAGGAGTACTTCGCCGCGTTCCAGCTCTTTGAAGGGGAAGCCGAACGCCTGGGGGTGGGCAATTCACTAAAGGCCTGGGCTTACAGCGCATTCAATACGACCACCAACGGCGAGTTCAACAAAGTTTTCGGCGACATGGACTTGCGGTCCGCGCAGCCGGAATCCTCCAGCCCCGGCGTTTTCCTGCCCTACGAGCTGCCCCGCCGCGGCGCGGAACGAACCATTGTGTTGAAGGTGAACTACGTGTCCGGCGGGGAAGACCTCATCACGGTCTGGCTGAATCCGGATTTGTCACCCGGCGCAACCGAATCCAGCCAGCCGGAGCGCCTGACAACGACCTTCAGCGCCAACGCTTCCTTTGACGAAATCCGTCTGCGCCACGGCGGCGGCGGGGGCGGCTGGACCTTCAGCGACATGCAGATTGCCACGGCCTTTGGCGATTTCGTTTTCTCCGGCGGACCAGGCGAAGGAGGCGGTGACCGCGCGGGGGGCGGTCTGGCTTTGACGTTCCGTGCCTGGGGGCGGGAGCAGGGGCTGCCGCAGAACGTGGTGCACGCGCTGGCACAAACCCGCGACGGCTACCTCTGGCTCGGGAGCGATGACGGTCTGGCACGGTTTGATGGCGTGCGCTTTGTATCCTTTGGCCTGCGGGAAGGCTTGCGCAGCGGCCCGGTGCGCGTGCTGTTTGAAGACAGTCAAGGCGCGTTGTGGATCGGGACGGCCGGCGGCGGCTTGACGCGCTGGCAGGATGGCCAGTTCACTTCTTTCTCGATGCGGGACGGGCTGCCGTCCGATTCGATCACCGCGCTGGGGGAGGATAACGAAGGACAACTTTGGGTGGGCACGGAAGCAGGCCTGGCGCTGTGGCAAAACGGGCGGCTCGCGACACCGGGTGCTGCGGCGGCATTCAAAGGCAAAGCCATCACTGCGCTCCACCGGAACCGGCGGGGGCTGATGTGGCTGGGCGCGACCGGCCTGGGCATCTTCTGCTGGCAGGAGGGCAGGTTTGTTTCACTGTCGGATGCTTCGGTGGAGGGGTTGCTGCAAAACCCACACTGTTTGTTGGAGGACAATGCCGGCCGCATTTGGGTTGGCGCGGGCGATGACTTCGTCCTGTGCCTGGACGGTGGGCAATGGCGGCGTTACCGGATTCCGCGGCACCTGGCCCGGCCATATGTGAGCGCGCTGGCCGAGGAGGCGGACGGAACCGTGTGGGCCGGATCGGTGAGCGAAGGCCTGTTTCGCTTCAGGGAGGGCAAGCTCGCCGCCATCAATGCCAGCATCGGTCTTCTGGACAACTCGGTTGAGGCGCTGCTGGTTGATCGGGAGGGAAACCTGTGGGTGGGCACTGCCGCCGGGTTGAATCGCCTGCGGCGCAGCAACTTGCTGGTGCTCGGCCAGAATGAAGGGCTGGGTTATGGCCCGGTGCAAGGGTTGGCCGAAGTGGCGCCCGGGGTGATTTGGGCGGCCAAGCCCAACGATGGCTTGTATCAATGGGGAGGCAGGGGTTTCACCCGCCTGAACGTGGCGGGATTGCCGAGGCGCTATTCGGACACGATGGCTTTGCTCAGGACGCGCGACGGCAACTGTTGGATGAGCGCGGAGGGCGGGTTGTGGTGCTTCAAGGATCCGCAGCATGCACCTGGGGATGCGAAGCTGGTGGCGCAGCCGGGATTCGACGTGATCGCCCTGGCCGAGGAACGGGATGGCGGCGTATGGGCCGGCACGAGGGAGGGCCAGGTGTGGCGGCTGCGGCGGGGCGAGTGGGCAGCCTGGACCAACTACTGGCAGTCCCACCCGGTCACGGCCATCCTGGAGGATCCCGAGGGAACCATGTGGATTGGCACCGGCGGAGATGGGCTGCATTGTTACAAAGGCCAATCGAACACCCATCTCCGGAAGGGGGACAAACTGTTGAGCGACTGGATTCGCGCGCTGTATTTGGACCCCGCTGGGACGCTGTGGATTGGCAGTTTGGGGGGCGGCTTGAGCCGGTGGCGCAATGGCCAACTCGCGACCTTTACCGCCAGCGACGGACTTCCCGACAATACGATCTCCCAAATCCTGGAAGACGATAAAGGGCGGCTATGGCTGGGGAGCAACCGCGGCATTGCCTGTGTGAGCAAGCAGGAGTTGGGCGAATGGGAGGCGGGCCGGGTTCCCTCGCTGTATCCGCAAGTCTTTGGCCGCGTGGAGGGCATGCCGTCGGAGGAATGCACGGGTGGCTTTTGTCCGGCGGGCCTGAAGATGGAGTCCGGCTGGCTCTGCTTCGCAACCCTCAAGGGGATTGTCGCGGCCGTGCCGGGCGCGCAGAACACGGAAGCATCCGCCCCGTCCGTGGTGTTGGAGGAGGCCATGATTGACGGGGTGGTGGCGACTCCCCGGCGGTCCCGGGTGGCGGGGGAAAAGGGAAAGCCGAGCCGAGCGGCCTCTGTAGCGGAGACTGAGATACGTGTCAGGCCCGGCAAACACCGACTGGAGTTTCGCTACACCGGCATGAATTTCAGCTCGCCGGAACAGGTGCGTTTTCGCTACCGGCTCGAACCCCTGGAACGGGACTGGGTGGAGGCCGGGGCAATGCGCACGGCCTTCTACAGTTACGTGCCGCCGGGCAATTACCACTTCCGGGTTACCGCCTGCAATAGTGGCGGGACGTGGAACGAGGCCGGGGCGGGCCTGGCCCTGGTCGTAATGCCGCATTTCTGGCAGGCCTGGTGGTTTCTCGGGTTGGTGTCGCTGGTGCTGCTGGCATCCGGCGCCGGCGCCGTTCGGCTGGTGGAAAAGCGAAAGCACCAGCGCCGGATGAAGTTGCTGGAGCAGGAACGCGCCCTCGAACGCGAACGCGCGCGCATCGCGCAGGACCTGCACGATGATTTGGGTTCTTCGCTCACCCGCATTTCGCTGTTGAGCGATCTGGCCCGGACGGACAAGGACAACCCCAGCCAGGTCGAAACCCACGCGCAGAAGATCTCCCAATCCGCCGGCCAGACGGTGCGGGCGCTGGAGGAGATTGTCTGGGCGCTGCGGCCGGGCAGCGATTCGCTGCAAAGCCTGGTGGAATATATCGCCCACTTCGCCAACGAGCTGTTTGAGGGGGACACCGCGCGCTGCCGCCTGGACCTGCCCCACGATCTGCCCGCGCGGTCGCTGCCCCCGGAAATGCGGCATAGTATCTTCCTGGTGGTCAAGGAGGCGCTGACCAACGCGCTGAAGCACAGCCATGCCCGGGAAGTCCAGGTGCAGGCCAAAGCCTCACCCCAGGCGCTTGAGATTGTGATTCGGGACGACGGACAAGGCTTCGTGGAGGGCGCGCTGCCGGCAACGCCGGGCAAGCGGCACGGGCTCGGCAACATGCGCCAGCGTGCCGAGAGTATGGGGGGGGCGCTGGCGGTCGAGAGCGTTCCGGGCAAGGGGACCACCGTCCGCTTAAGCCTGAGGTTTCCCGCTTGAGGAGCGCCCGGTTTGGCCGCACATTCATGCGGTTGTGAAGCCGGAGCACGCCGTGCCAAAGTAGGCGTGTGAGCGCCAGACTTGCAGATGATATGCCGATCAAAGTTGCGATTGTGGATGACGACGAAGGCATTCGCGCCAGTCTGACGACGTTGATCCGACGCGCGCCCACGCTCCGGTTGGTGGGCGACTACGCCGACGCGGAGGCGGCTTTAAAAGACATCCCCCACCGGACGCCGGACGTGGTTTTAATGGACATCAACCTGCCCGGGATGAACGGGGTGGAATGTGTCCGCCAGCTCAAGGGCAGCCTCCCCGAGGTGCAGTTCCTGATGTTGACCGTGTATGAGGACAGCGATTCGCTGTTCAACTCCCTGAAAGCCGGGGCGAGCGGCTACCTGCTCAAGCGAACCGCCTCCACCCGGCTGCTGGAAGCCATCCGGGACGTGCATGGCGGCGGTTCGCCCGTGACTCCGCAACTAGCCCGGCGGCTGGTCCAGTATTTCTCGCGGCCGGCCGACGGGGATTCCTCCGTCTCGCGGCTGACGCCGGGGGAGAGGGAATTCCTGGATCAGCTCGCAAAGGGCTACGCCTACAAAGAGATTGCCGACCGGATGAGCATCAGCATTGACACCGTGCGCAGCTTCGTGCGGACGGTCTATGAGAAGCTGCACGTCCACTCCCGGACCGAGGCGGTAGTTAAGTATCTGCGGGGCTGACCGCATGACCGCACAAACATGCGGTTGAATACGCCCCCGCCATTGGCGAACCTGTTTAGCACAGAATGACCACAAGTCGAAACAGCCGGACCCTGCGTTGACATGCGCTCTTCCAGAACAGCCTTTACTTTGATCGAGTTGCTGGTGGTGATCGCCATTATCGCCATTCTGGCCGCGCTGTTGCTCCCGGCCCTGGCGCGGGCCAAGTCGAAGGCGCAGGCCATCCAGTGCATGAATAACAACAAGCAGTTGGGCCTGGCCTGGATGATGTACGCGGGCGACAACAACGATAATTTTGCCATTAACAGCGACAAATCGGCCGATTGGAATGGCACCCACTCTTGGGTTAGCGGCTGGCTGACGTGGGGGCTGGACCGGGACAACACCAACACCCTGCGGCTCACGGACGACAGGTTCTCGGCCATGGGCCCCTACACCGCCCGGGCCGCCAAGATTTACTGGTGCCCAACGGATATTTACCTGCATCCGAACCAGCGGGCCGCGGGCTGGGGCAACCGCGTCCGCAGCGTCGCGATGAATGCCGCCATTGGCGGGGGCAACAAGGCTACGGACTTCCCCTGGCTGACGTTTGTGGCGCATAAATCGAGCCAGTTGACCATTCCCGGGCCCAGTGACAGCTGGCTGTTTACGGACGAGCACCCGGACAGCATTGATGACGCTATCCTTTATTCGAATCCCGGCTCCACCAACGGAATAGGGCAGTTCACCGAATTGCCTTCCAGCGACCACGGTGGCGCCTGCGGCATAGGTTTTGCCGACGGGCATGCGGAAGTGCACAAGTGGAGGGATCCCCGGACCGTCCGGGGCGTCACCTACACTTCGGTGCAACGCGTTTCCATCTCCACCTTCAGCCCGGACCTGGCCTATCTCGCGGCGCGCACACCGCGCGCCCGGTAGAATTTGAAGCATGTCCCTAAGCCTTCTACAAAGAGATTGCGGCGCGTGTGGTTGCCCATTCGCGCACCCGTAAGCGCCGGATTTCACCAAACAACCCAAACACCAATAGATAGACTAGACCAGAGTAGTACAATGAAAACGAACACCAGACATCATGCAATGTGGGCAGCGCTCCTGCTCTGCACCGCCGTCGGGGCTTATGCGGTCCCGGTTACGTTCCAAGTGGACATGAGCCAACAACCAGCTTTTGATCCAGTCAACAATACAGCGGAGGTCCGCGGCCCATTCAATGGCTGGGGTGGCACCGTCTTGACCAATGTGACTGGAACCAGCATTTACACCAACACCATTGACATCACCGACGCGGTGGGCAGTTGGGTCCAATATAAGTTCTTCGTCGGTTACAACGGAACCTTGAACTGGGAAAATCCTGGCGGCTGGCATCCCAGCGGCAACCGGGCCTTCCAAGTCCCAGGCAGTGCGCTGACTTTGCCCGTGGCCTACTACGCAAACGCTGGACCCGGCGGAACCGCCGTCGAGGTGACCTTCCAGGTGGATATGTCCGCCCAGATCGGCGTGGGCAATTTCGACCCGAATGCAGGCGACCTCATCCAGGCCATGGGCGCGTTCAATGGTGCCTGGAATGCAGTCGTTCTGGTTGCTGATACGGCCCGTCCGGGCATTTACACTAACTCCTATGTGGAAACCACCCGTCCGCCGGGAACATTCATTGAGTACAAGTTCGCCATCAATGTGGGAGGTGGCGGCACCCTGGAATACGAGAGCATCAGTGGTTATCCCGACGGCAACCGTGCCTTTATTCTCGAACACAGCTCACCTCAGACCATTCCGGTCGTGTTCTTCAGCGATGCCTCCGGGCTCCCGATCAAAGCCGGCATCTACTTCCAGCTCGACATGAGTTCCCAGCTTCTCATCGGCGCCTTCAACCCCGCCAACGGCGACCTCGCCTCCGTCCGCGGCGATGTCATTGGCTGGGGCGAGCCTCCCGGCAGCGGGCTCCAGTTGTTTGAGGATTCCGCCCGCCCCGGCATCTATACCAACACCTGGCGCAGCACCAGCCAGTTGCCCGGCGCTGCCTGGACTTACAAATACACCTACTTCCACACCTCCCCCGCCGAGACCATCTTTGAGGCTGGCGAAAACAAGTCCGTCAGCTTCACCGGCCTCGAACCCACCGACCCGGACGGCTACCACATGATCACGCTTGGCCCCACCCTCTTCGACAACTGGCAGGCCAATACCAATGACTACCTCCCGGCGGACACCTTGGTCACCTTCATTGTCAGCATGACCAATAACCTGGGCAACCCGGTGCAGTCCTACGAAGGCTTCGAGCCCTTGATCGTATTCAACAGGTCCCAACAAGTCGCCGTCAACGGCAACTGGGTCCCCTGGTGGAACTGGGCCGCCGCGGCCCCTCTGGAATACACTCTGACCAACGGCACGGGGGGCGACTGGCTCTACTCCCAGACGGTGCTCATTCCCAAGGGTAAGCCGGTGCAGCTCGTGTACAAGTACGGCATGGACGACGGCGCGAGCAGTTTGGACAACGAAGGTGGCTACGGCGCTGACCACGTCCGTTACATACGCCAGACTGGCAGTTACACGCTGGCCCTCGACTACTTCGGCGCGCCAACCGTCGAAGACTCGTTCGGCAACCTCACCATCGGCGCTCCGGCGGCGGGCAGTATCCCCGTCTCCTGGCTGGGCCGTCCGGGCGTCTATCTGCAGACGTCCACCGACCTAAGCAATCCCTCCAGTTGGGTGACTCATGAAGAGACTGCGGCTTACGGCTCACCCACTGGCATCTACTCAACCAACTATCCTGCCGGCGCCGCAGCGACGTTCT
Source organism: Candidatus Paceibacterota bacterium (assembly GCA_035452965.1). NCBI lineage: Bacteria > Bacillati > Minisyncoccota > Minisyncoccota bacterium. The sequence continues at coordinate 475,081 of DAOTCE010000002.1, forward strand.
TCCGGCTGGTCAAACCTGGACCATAAGAATCCGGGCGAGTAGCAGGTTAGTAAGAATGTAGGCAAAGGGGCCTGTCGCAGGACAGGCCCCTTCCGCTTTCAGGAGCGATCGGGATTTCCAGCTCTGCCTGCCCCGTGCAGGCAACCGCGTTACCCCGCTGCGTCGGGCTGGGTGGCGGACGGGGTTTCGCCCGCGGCGGAAGCCCTTTCAGCCGCTTCCAGCGTGGCGTAATAGACGCCCAGGTTATGCTGGGCTGTCTTGTCACCCGCGCGCGCGGCGCGGCAGAACCATTTGACGGCCTCGCGCACGTTCTTCGGCACGCCCCGTCCCGTCTCGTAACAAAGCCCGAGGTTGCATTGGGCCGGGGCGCATTCCTGCTCGGCGGCGAGGCGATACCACCTGACCGCCTCCCGGTAATTCTGCGGGACGACCTGCCCGGCTTCGTAGAACACACCCAGGTTGAACTGCGCTTGCGGTTCGCCCTGCTCGGCGGCGCGATGATACCACTTGACCGCCTCGGCGTGATTCTGCGGCACTCCCTGCCCCGTCTCGTAAAGCACACCCAGGTTGAATTGGGCCGCCGGATCGCCTTGCTCGGCGGCTTCGCGAAACCACTTGGCGGCCTGGCCGTATTCCTGGGGCACCCCCAGGCCGGACTGGTAGCAGAAGCCCAGGTAGCATTGCGCCGCCTCGTCGTTCTGGTCGGCGGCGCGGCGAAACCACTTGACCGCTTCCGCGTAGTCCTGCGGCACGCCCTGGCCGGTTTGGTGGCAGATGCCGAAATAGCACTGAGCCGCCGGGTCGCCTTGCTCGGCGGCTTTGCGCATTTCATCGAAGGACTGCCAGGTGCGGCGGTTCGTTTGCATCAGAGTGTCTGCCGGCTCGTTCCCAAAATTAGAATGAAATCGCCCGATTTCAAGCCGTCATTTGGACGGCTCGGCAGGTCAGTGTTAGAATAGCCCCGAACACCAGCTTGGTTATGAACAATTACAAATCGTATCGGCACTTGCCGCCCCTGGCCGGGGTCTGCTCGATGGCTGAGGCCGGCAAATCCGGCCTGTCGGTCGAGGAATGCGTCCGCCGGTTGAAGCGCTACCACTACGCGTTCAAACGCCTGCACCAGATCTTCACCGCGCGCCTTACCGCTGAGCCCATTTACGAACTCAAGATGGCCTTCAGCCTGCACGCTCATCTTTGCGCCGAGCACGCCGCCGCCCTGCGCAAGCGGGTCGGCGAAATGCGCGAACCGCCGCTCGGCCTCGAGGCCGTGCCCGACCCGAACCTGGAGGTGTTCTTCGATGAACTACTCGGCGCGCCGACGACCGAGGAGTTGGTCATCGGGCTGTATGAGATGGCGATCCCCGCGGTGAAGGCCGCCCTCGAACGCCACCTGCAAGACACCAACCCCCTCGCCGATCACCCCACTGTTCGGCTCTGCCGCTTCGCGCTGCTCGAACTGAGCGACATGCTGAATTACGGCGCCCAAACGATCGCCGCGCTTGTGGATGCCCCATGCCGCCGGCGGTTGGCCGATTGGCGGTCGTTGCTGGACGATTGCCTTGGCGCGGCCGGCGGCCTGGATGGCGCCGAGACGCCGCGGCCTGCCTCCATCCAGCGCCGCCATTCGGCCCGGCCCTACCGGTATGATCGCGTCCCCAGGCGGGACGAGCGTTTTCCCGATCCATACAACATGGGTGTAAACGCCGAAGTCTTCCTTTATGACGAAGGGTTCCCGCCGGAGGACAAAGTTCTCATGCTGTTCTACAAACGCCTCCGCGAGGTGGACGTGCCGGAGATGATGGCGAGCATCATCACCGAAACGACCGGCCAACCCTTTGAGTACTACCGCGACCTCACCCGCCAGCTCTGGGACGAAGCCCGCCACGCGATGATGGGCGAAGTGGGCTTTGCCGACCTGGGCATTGACTGGCCGGCCAAGGTCATGATCAATCACACCTGGTCGTTCGCCCTCAACACCCAGCTCAAGCCCATCGAACGCCATGCCGTGCTTTACTTCATCGAGCAGGGGCTGATGCCCAGGCAGGGCAAACGCTTCGAGTGGGAAGTCGGCCTCGCCTCGCACAACCGGCTGGCTGGCTTATTCCAGGATTACGACTGGGCGGATGAGGTGCTTCATGCCCGGATCGGCCGTGACTGGTATCTGAAGGGCTTTGCCAACCCGCAGGAAGGCGTCCGCTACGGTGACGAATGCTGGTCGCGCGTTCTGCTCAACTGGGAGAATTGGCGGCAGCAAGGCCTGACCCAGCACCGCAACTGGTGGCCGGACCTTTACCGCGAAGCCTGCCGCCGGCGGGGCGTCGAGCCCGATCCCAAAGTATTGGCGTACTCGGTCAGCTACCAGACCGTCCGGGCGGACCTGAAGGAACTTACCGGTTCGGCGTAGCCTGATAAGGCCTGAGGCCCTTAAGAATTCGTGTCAGGGCGGACGCTGGGGAGGCGGGGCGTTGGTCGCGCCCCCCTCCAACCGGCTGTCCACGTCAGGGTTTACTTGGACGGCCCGCTGCTATATCAATGCCCCCGCATATGAAACCTCTCCTTCCTTCCGTCTGCCTTGGCCTGCTGGTTGCGACTTGCTGTGGCGCATCCGCTCAGGGGCTGACCGACACCAACTTCTTTCCCATCATGGCGTGGAACTGGACGCCCAAAGACCCCGCAGTGCTGCAGAAGATGAAAGACTGCGGCTTGACGGTCGCGGGATTTGTTTCCCCGGAGACGCTCGATGCCTGCCAGGCCGCCGGGCTTAAGGCGATCGTGTCGGACACGCGCACGTCTGGTTACGACTGGGGGAATGTAGATGAGGCCAAGGCGCGCCAGAATGTGGCCAGCCTGGTCGGCGAGGTTGGCCAGCACCCGGCGCTTTACGGCTACTATTTGCGCGATGAGCCCAACGCCGCCCTGTTCCCGGGTCTGGCCAAGGTAGCCAAGCTCATCCGCGAGCTTTCGCCCGGCAAATGGCCTTACATCAATCTGTTCCCCGACTACGCCGACGCCGGCCAGCTTGGCACCAGCGATTACGCGGAACACCTGGAGCGCTTCATCGCCGTCTGCGGGCCGGCCATTATCAGCTACGATAATTACTCGCTGATGGATGATGGCTCCCTTCGTGCGAACTACTGGTCGAACCTGGAAGCGGTGCGCGCCGCCAGCCGGAAACACGGCCTGGTGTTCTGGAACATTGTGCTGTCCAGCGCGCATTTCAACTACCGTGAGGTGGGAGCCGCTGATTTTCGCTTCCAGGCATACACGACGCTGGCCTACGGCGGGCGCGGGCTTTCCTACTTCACCTACTTCACGCCGAGCCACGGGAACTACCGCATGGGGCCGATTGACCAATTCGGCAACCAGACCCCAACCTGGTATTTCATGCAGCACGTTAACCTGCAAATCCAGAAGCTCGCTCCGACACTCCTCCATCTCACTTCGGACGCTGTGTATCATTTTGGCTCAGTTCCCTCCGGGACCAGCGGTCCACCGACGAACAGCCTCGTGACGGGTGTCGGCGGTGACAACTTCATGGCCGGCGACTTTACGCATCGGGACGGCACGCGCTACCTGATGATTGTGAACAAGGACCTGAGCAAATCACGGGTCTGCTCGCCCAGTTTCCGCCAGGCGCCGCGCCGGGTGCAGCACGTCTCCGCTTACACCGGCGGGCTGACATCCTTTGAAGGCGAGGACGTCTGGCTGGCCCCCGGGGCGGGGGTGTTGCTGAAGGTTGAGCAATAGAGCCACCGCGGCGGTTGGTGCGCCGCGCCAGCAGTATCCGGGCGGACGGAGAATTGACCCCGCCGGGGCAAGACCGGCACACTGCACGGCGCAGTTACTCGCTTGAACATCGAGAAGCAATGCGATCCGCTTTCACTATTCTGATCGGCCTGCTCGGGCTGCTGCCGCCCTCCTTGGCGGTCGGCGCACCCAATCGCCTGACGAACGCATGGACGCTGGATCTTCGTGGCAAGAGCGACTCGGCGCCCGCAGTCGCGACGAATGGCACCATCTATGTGGGCACACGCGCGGGCAAGCTCTGGGCAATCAACCCCAACGGCACGCCCAAGTGGATTTTCTCGGCGCAGGACGAGATCAAATCCGCCCCCGCTCTTGGCTCTGACGGCACGGTCTATTTCGGCTCCCGGGACCGCAAGTTCTACGCAGTCCACGCCAACGGAAAGTTGCGGTGGGAGTTTCAAACCCGCGGTTGGGTGGATTCATCGCCCGCCTTGGCCCACGACGGCACGGTCTATTTCGGGTCGTGGGACAGGAACTTCTACGCGTTCGGGCCGGGCGGGAAGGAGAAATGGCGCTTCGCGACTCAGGGCGAGATCGTGTCCTCGCCGGCGATCGGGCTCGATGGCACCGTCTATTTCGGCTCGCATGACCGGAAGTTCTACGCGTTGTCGCCCGACGGGCAGAAGCGGTGGGAGTTTGCCACCAGCGGCCCGATTCTCTCCTCGCCCGCGCTGAATAGGGACCAATGCCTGTACTTCACTTCGGTGGATGGTTGTCTATATGCGCTCAATCTCGACGGAAGCCTCCGGTGGCGCTTGCGCACCGGCGGAACTACCGAATCGTCCCCTGTCCTTGGCCTCGACGGGACAATCTATGTCGGAGTCGTCCAGCACCTGTGGGCAATCAGCCCGGACGGCAAGAAGAAATGGGGGACGGTCGGCGGCGAGGATTACCCCTTCCATACTACTCCCGTTGTTTTGGCGGGCGGGGCGGTCTGCTGTGTCTCGCGCTATGGAATGCTATGCTATGCCAGTCCCGAGGGTGTCTTGGAGTGGCAGTATTACCTCTTTGGCTATGGTTACGGTTCGCCTGCCATAGGGCCGAATGGCGACATTTACGTGCCCGACAGCGGTGCGGCCATGGGCCGCGGTTTCACCGCGCTGCGCGCCGGGGCAACTCTGGCTCCTTCCCCTTGGCCAAGATTCCGCGCCAATCCCAGGAATACCGGCAACGCCCAGGACGCAGCTCCCTAAACCCCGCCGATCCACTTGCGCTCCTCCCAAACCGCCTTCAACGAGGTCAGGTTGCGCGAGTCAAAGACGTTCCTGGCCGCCGCCAACAGCCGGCCGCGCTTGAGATTGTTCCACGCGTCGCTGGCGCTGACCGCCACGAATTGCAGAACGCTTGGGTCGCGGTAGCAATCTATCATGCACCGCGTGCACCCGTCCCGAATCAGCTTCGAACGGTCGAAGTCATAGATGTTGCACATGGGCGTTTCCCAGAAGTGGCAGCGGTAGAGGTTCAGCTTCCAGTCCAGGTAGAAATACTTGTGGCCGCCCAGGCAGCCGAACTTCTCGGGCTCGCGCTTCAAATGACGCTGCATTTCGGTCAGCGACTCCCTGGGGTTGACCACCGGGAACCCGGTGCGCTGTTTCATGCGCTTGATCCGCTCAAAGACCTCGATCAACTCCTCGGTCCGGTAGCTGACCAGGCTTGAGTCGCTGAAACTCAGGTAGCTTGAAGCCAGGCTGCTCAGGGGGTAGCTGAACGTGCAGCTCTTGAAGCCCAGTCCAGTGAGAAACGCCGGGAGCTTGTCGTAGTCCGCGATCAGCTTGCTCGCCGTCACGCTCGCGGTCGTCTGCACGCCGAGCTCGCCAAACACTTCGTTCGCCCGTTTGATCTTGCGGCAGACCTCGGGCAGCCCGCGGTTCCGCTCATGTGTCGCCACGTCATGCGCGTCAATGGACATGATCACACTGCACAGGCCGCTGGCGGCCACGTCGCGCATATTCTGGTCAGTCCACAACGAGCCGTTGCTGCAAATCATCGGGCGTATGCCCCGCTCCGCCGCGTAGCGCGTCATGGCCCGCAGATCTTTGTGCACCAAAGGCTCCCCGCCGACAAACAACAGGTAGCCGATGTGGTTCCTGACGCAGATGTCTATGACGTCCCGCGCTTCCTGGAGCGTGACGCTGCGCCGCTGCTTGGGATCGAACCGGTCCACGGCGAACCCGCAGAAATCGCATTTGGCGTTGCAGATGTTGGTGATCGCAAACTGGAGGTAGCCCGGCCCGCCGTCCCGCAGCACCTCGCCCACAAGCTTGAACAGGCCTTTTACGGGCTGGGCGACCGGGCGCAAATCATCCTCGCCGGGGCCAACGCTGGCCGGCGGAGCTTCGGACCCAGTTAACGTGGCGGGGCTCATGCGGATATATTCGCCCATCTTGTCGGGAACGCCAGCACCGGAGCAATCCTTTCTATTGGGGACTCCTGACGAGCGAGGATCAAGAAGGTCATCTCCACGCCGTTGGGGTGAACCACCAAACGAAGAAAGAGAGGTCCATTCCGGATTTCCGGGAGTTGCCATCGGTGTTTTTGACCCAAACCGCCCGAATGGCCTACGCACAGGCAAAACAACGCCACCAGTGCTCTCCAGGTAGAACCGGATGGGCTCGGCCAACTTCTAACCCGTGCACTGTCCAAATTGTGGACAGTGATGCTGCCTGCATGCCCTTCCCAGTCCCCTCTGATCCCTGTGCTTTTGGCCTGTAGTTACGGTGTCTAGGCTGTGGTGCTACGGTGTGTATCCCATGGGGAGCGCTCCCCATGGGATACACACCGTAGCATAACCGGATTAGCAGGCTACTGCCCAGCCAACCGCAAGCCAGCCCCGGCGTTGACTTACGTAACGGCGCCGTTGGCGGCTGGGATACGCTGGATTCTCTATCCACCCTGCCCCCGCATTCTCCTCGGCGGTCTTGCCTTGACGCCGGGATTCAAACCTGCTACGCGTCATGCTATGGCACACCGAATCTCACGGCGCGGTTTCGTGAAATCCTCGCTGCTTGCTTCCGCTGCCGTCCCGCTGGCCCTGCGCGGCCAAACCGACTCCGCCGCCCCGGCCGCCAGCCCGTTGCCGGCACTGCCAACGGGCAAGATTGCGGGCCAGGAGATAAGCCGCCTCATCCTCGGCGGCAATCTCATCGGCGGCTGGTCGCACTCGCGCGACCTCGCCTACGTTTCCACTCTCGCGCGCCGTTACAACACCGAGGCCAAGATTCGCGAGACCTTTGAGCTGGCCGAGACCCACGGCATTACAGCCATCAACACCTGGGTCATGCAGGAGAATTCCCATCTGTTCAACCACTGGAAACGCGGCGGGAAGATGAAATGGATCGCCCAGGTCCGCCTCGACGGCGCCGGCGGCTATTCTCAAATCCAACGGGCCATTGACGAAGGAGCTACGGGCGTCCATATCACCGGCGACACCGCCGAATCGCTGCTCAAGGAAGGCAAGTTCGACAAGGTCGGCGAGACCGTCCAGTTGATCAAATCCAAGCAGCGCGCCGCCGGTGTCGCCGCCCATGACCTGCGCGTCATTGTCGAGTGCGAAAAGGCCAAGCTGGACGTGGACTTCTACGTAAAGACATTCCACTCCCACGATTACTACACCGCGCCTCGCGCGGACGAGAAGGACGCCATGGGCGCGCATGACAACTCGTGGTGCAACGATCCCCAGGCGGTCATTGACTTCATGGCGACTGTCAAGAAGCCCTGGATCGCCTTCAAGATACTGGCCGCCGGCGCCATCCCGCCGCGCGCCGCCTTCCCCTACGCGTTCAACAGCGGCGCGGATTTCATTCTCGTCGGCATGTTCGACTGGCAGATCGAGGAGGACGCCAAGCTGGCCCGGCGCGTGGTGGCCATTGCCGCCAACGCCGACTCCAAGCGCACCCGCCCCTGGTTCGGCTGAGCTGCCAGCGTTTCGCCGCTTTGAAGCGAATGGACGTGTCCCGGTGCGCCTGGTTGTTCGGCAACGTGGTGTGGGTGGCGTGGCTCTCTCTGGCTGGCGCCGCCGACCAGCCGCAATGGGGCCGAGCCTGGTCCCGCAACCTGGTCTCGGACGAACGCGGCCTGCCCGATTCCTTCGATCCCCAGACCGGCAAAAACATCAAGTGGTCGGCAGCGTTGGGCACTGAGACCCACGCCACCACCATCATCGCCGCTGGCCGGGTTTACATCGGCACCAACAACGGCCACCCCCGCGATCCCGCCCAGCAGGGCGATCGCGGCGTCCTGATGTGCTTCGACGAGCAGACCGGCCGCTTCCTCTGGCAGCTCGTTTTCCCCAAGCGTACCGAGGACATGTACTTCGACTGGCCCAACAGCGGCATCGCCTCGCCTGTCACCGTCGAGGGCGACCGCGCCTACGTTGTCAACAACCGCGGTGAAGTCCTCTGCCTCGATGTGCCGCCTCTGCCGGCGACAGCCGAAGCCGGAAGGCAGAATGCGGAAACGAACAGTCTCCCCCGCCTGCCCGAACCGCGCATCGTCTGGCGATTCGACCTTACCACTGGCGCCGGCATCTGGTCTCACGACGCCGTTCACAGCTCCATTCTCGTTGATGGCGATTACCTTTACCTCAACACCGGCACTGGTGTGGACAACACCCACCGCCGCATCCGCACCCCGGACGCCCCGAGCCTGGTCGTGCTCGACAAGCGCACTGGACGTCTCGTCGGGCGGGAAAATGAACACATCGCCCCCACCATCTTCCATTGCACCTGGTCGGCGCCATCCCTGGCCACGGTCAACGGCCGTCCGCTGCTCTTCCTGGCCGCCGGCAACGGTGTGGTCTACGCCTTTGAACCGCTCAGGAATGTTCCTGCCGGGCCGCCCGCCTCACTCCGGCGGGTCTGGCAATTCGACTTCGACCCGGCCTCTCCAAAGACCAACGTCCACAGGTACGTCACCAACCGCCGCGAAAGCCCCAGCAACTTCTTCGGCATGCCCGTCTTTGACAACGACCGCCTCTACGTTGCCGGCGGCGGCGATATCTGGTGGGGCAAGAACGAAGCCTGGCTCAAGTGCCTCGACGCTACCCGCACCGGCGACATCACCACCAACGGCCTGATCTGGTCCTGCCCGCTGCAGAAACACGTCCTGTCCACGCCCGCGGTTTGGCGGGGCCTTGTCTTCATTGCTGATTGCGGGAAGATGATCCATTGCGTGGACGCCGCAACCGGCCGGCCCTGTTGGACCCATGAACTCAAAGGCGAAGCCTGGGCCTCGCCCCTTGCCGCCGACGGCAAAGTCTATCTCGGCACCCGCAACGGCGCCTTCTACAGCTTCGCCGCCGCCCGGGAGAAGAAACTCCTGAGCACGGTCGAGCTTGGCCGCCCCATCAGCTCGACCGCCACCGCCGCCAACGGCGTTCTCTACGTCGCCACCATGAACCACCTCTACGCCCTGAGCCAAGCTCCCACCCGGGAGGGCGAGCGTTCGCGCGAGCCCTAACGTTCGTGGATGGTGTGAAGATCTGAGCTCGCGCGGACGCTCGCCCTTGCAGGAACCCGGAGGAACCCACAGCATTTTCTTTTCCGGCCGCGGCCCTTTGCCGCACGCTGGCACGCGGGATGCAGAATGAGACCGCACTTGCTCTCCTGCAGCAGATGCTTGGGCCAGCCGCGCAGTTCCGCGACGGGCAATGGGACGCCATTGACCTCGCCGCGAACCAGCGCCAGCGGTTGTTCGTCGTCCAACGCACCGGCTGGGGCAAGAGCGTCGTCTATTTTCTGGCCGCTAAGATCCTGCGCAACGCCGGGGCCGGACCGACTCTGCTCATCAGCCCACTGCTCTCGCTCATGCGCAACCAGATTCTCGCCGCCGGGAAACTGAGCATCCGCGCCGAGACCATCCACAGCCAGAACCTCGAAGGCTCTTGAAGAATTCGTAGCCCTCGCGGCAGCGGCGGACGAAGACGTCTTAGTCCTCCAGCTCGGGCCAATTCGCCTTGCTGGGGATCACTTGATCATCCATAGTATTGGCATGGCTGTCACGTTGCCAATCGGGCGCATGTCGCGGGCGGATAAGCTGCGGGCCATGGAAGCGCTTTGGGCCGATTTGAGCCGGGATGAGGCTGAGTTTGAGTCTCCGGACTGGCATGGCACCGTCCTGCGCGAGACGGAGCGACTTGTGCGCGACGGCAAGGCCAAGTTCTCGAATTGGCCAGCGGCCAGGCGCAGGATTCACCGCAAGGCCGGCCGGCCGGCATGAAACTCCGCATTCTGGACCTGGCAGAGGCGGACTTGTTGTCAGGCTTCAGATTCTACGAGTAGCGGTCCGCAGCCGTGGGTTGGTATTTCCTGGATAGTCTTTCCGCCGACATCGAATCCCTGCACCTCTACGCCGGCATCCACCGGAGGTATCTCGGCTACTTTCGGATGCTCTCCCACCGTTTCCCCTACGCCGTCTATTACCGGATAGCAGACGATGAGGTTCAGGTCTGGCGGATTCTGGATTGCCGACGCGATCCACGGTGGACTCGCCGGCAGCTCAGGACCGTCTAGGTTGCGTGCGCCGGGATTGACGCAACACTTTTCGCCGCCGCCAAGTCCTCCTTCCGCTGACGGAGGCTCTTGAAGAACTCGTAGCCCTCGCGGCAGCGGCGGACGAAGACGTCCTTGTCCTCGAGCATGGTCTTGATGATGCGCAGGATCGGCTTGGGGCGAAGGTAGTAGGCGCGGTAAAAGCGGTCCACGGCCTCGAAGATGGCTTCCTTGCTCAGGCCCGGGTATTCGAGGGCACTCTGCTGGAAACCATCCTCCTCCACCAGGTCGGTCTTGTCGCGCTTGACGAACCAGCCGTTCTGGCGGGCCATTTCGTAAAGCTCGGTGCCGGGGTATGGCGCGGCTAGCGAGACCTGCATGCTGAAGACGTCGAGCTCCTGCGCGAAGCGAATGGTCTCCTCGATGGTTTGCGGCGTCTCGACCGGCAGGCCGAGAACAAAAGTGCCGTGGATCACCACTCCCGCGTCGTGACAGGCCTTGGTGAACCGGCGCATCTCCTCGAGCGTGACGCCCTTCTTGATGTTCTTGAGAATCTGCTCGTTGCCGCTCTCGTAGCCGACCAGGAACAGGCGCAGGCCAGCGTCCTTGAAGGATTTCACCGTGTCGTAGTCGAGGTTGGCGCGGCTGTTGCAGCTCCAGGCCAGGCCGAGCGGGGCGAGCTTTTTGGCGATCTCGCGAGCGCGCGGGAGGTTGGCGGTGAAGGTGTCGTCGTCGAAGAAGAACTCGCGCACCTGCGGGAAGAGCTTCTTCATGTAGGCCATTTCGTCGGCGACGTTCTGGGCGGAGCGGACGCGGTATTTGTGCCCGCCGATGGTCTGCGGCCAGAGGCAGAAGGTGCATTGGGCGGGGCAGCCGCGGCCGGTGTAGAGGCTCAGATAGGGGTGCAGCAGGTAGCCGATAAAGTACTTCTCGATCTGCAGGTCGCGCTTATAGACGTCAGCCACCCAGGGCAAGGCGTCCATGTTCGGGATAAGCTCGCGCTCAGGGTTGTGCCGGATCTTGCCATCCTGGTCGCGGTAGCTCAGGCCGGCAATCGTGTCGAGCGGGCGGCCTTCGGCAACTTCCTTGCACGTGTAGTCGAATTCCTTGCGCCCGACCCAATCAATGGCCGGAGAGGCTTTCAGGGTCTCGGTCGGCAGAACCGCCGCATGCGCGCCGACGAAGCCGATCCTGGTCTCGGGCCGGTTCGCCTTGATGGCCTCGGCGACCTTGCTGTCGTTCTTCAGCGAGGGCGTGGAGGTGTGGATGATGACGTGGTCGTAGCCTTTGGCCTCTTCGAGGCAGCGCTTGATCTGGATGTCGTGCGGCGGACAATCCAGCAGCTTCGAGTCGGGCACGAGCGCCGCCGGCTGGGCGAGCCACGTCGGATACCAGAAGCTGGTGACCTCGCGCCGCGCCTGGTAGCGCGAGCCGGCGCCGCCGTCAAAGCCGTCGAAAGAAGGGGGGGAAAGGAAAAGGGTGCTCATGGCTTAAGATTCAGGGAGGGCCAGTGGCAGGTCGGCGCGGCTCCACGGTGGCACTGCCGCCAAGGCGTCAGTCCTCGGCCGCTTTCCAAACCGCCTGAAAGGCATTGGGCTGGCGGAGACTCTGTTCTAGCCGCCGCCACGTTTTGCCTCACGAACTCTGGCGAGCAGCTGATCCCGCTCCGATGTGTCCCCACTGCCGCAGCCGCCGCCTTTATCCTCATGGCCGTTGTTCTGGAAGGCGGACTTGGCGCCGGCCAGGCCGGCATTAATCGCAGCCTTGGCCTGGGCCAGGTGGCCTTTGCCGGCGGAGACGCCGTTGAACACCTTGTTTTGGCGGCCGGCGTAATGCGGCTTGGGATGGGGCGCAAAGTTGTAGCGGATATTCTTCCAGGTATCGCCGGCCTGGTAATTGGTGCCCAGCGCGCCGCTGGGATCGTAGCCGCAGTGCACCATGCAATTCTCGCAGCGCGGATCGCGCGCGATGCCCCCCAACACGCCGTAGCGGGTCCAATCCACCCGGTCCAGCATTTCCTGATACCGCGCGTAGTGGCCGTCGGTGATGAGGTAACACGGCGCCTTCCAGCCTTTGATGTTGCGCGTGGGAATGGCCCAGGCGGTGCACGTCAGGTCACGCTTGCCCGCCAGAAACTCCTGGTACACCGGCGTGCCGAAGATAGTGAACTTCTCGCCCCACTCCTGGATCTTCGCGAACTTCTGAATGGTCATGGCCCGTGTGAGGAAGAAATCCTCGGGCTTCTTGCCCAGTCGTGTGACCATGTCCTTCTTGGCGGCGTCGTAATCGTAGCCCGGAGAGATCGTGTGGCCGTCCACCTCCAGCGAGGAGAAGAACTCGAACATCTGCTCAATCTCCCCGACGTCCGACTCCTTGTACACCGTGGTGTTGGTCGCGACCTGGAAGCCCAGCAGCTTCGCCATGCGGATGGCCTCGACGCACTCCTTGAACACGCCCTCGCGCTCAACGATGAGGTCGTGCGTGTATTCCAGGCCGTCCACGTGGACATTCCAGTAGAGCCACTTGGTCGGCTTGATGACGGGGCGCCCGTCCTGTTTGCCCTTGCGGATAGTCTCGGCGTCCTTGTCCGAGATCAGCTTCTCGGCCAGCAATCGCGCGAGCGTCGGTTCCAGCCCGGACGTGTAGATGTCAGCGAGGTAGTCCTTGAGCTTCTTCCGCATGAACAAGCCGTTCGTGCAGATATAGACGATGCGGCCTTGCGCCAGCAGCCCGGCGACCAACTCTTCGATCTTGGGATATATCAGCGGCTCGCCGCCACACACCGAGACCATCGGCGCGTCGCATTCCGCCGCGGACGCCAGACAATCCTCCAGGGTCATCATGTCTTTGAGGCTGGTGGAATACTCCCGGATGCGGCCGCATCCCGTGCAAGTGAGGTTGCAGGTGTGGAGCGGTTCGAGCTGGAGCACCAGCGCAAAGCGCGGCGTGCGCCGAATCTTGTGCTTAATGATGTGACGGGCGATCTTGACCGTCAACGCGAGCGGAAATCGCATAGAACGAGTCTCAGGCCTGGTCAGCTTCGCTGGGAAGTGTTCCTTGGGTAGGCAAGACCAGATCCGGGTGCGCTGGCGGGGGATCGGCCTGCAACAGCCCCGGAATGAGGATGCTGGCAGGCGAGACGCTGTGCGTGTGATTCACGCCGCTGCATCCGGCGCACAGCGCTAGAACGCTCACGCCTATTGCCATCCTCATGGTATTCCAGTCTAATCTCACCGCCGGTAAGTATAGACTGATTCATGGCTTTAGCAAACTGCAATTCTCGGGCGCCTCTAATCACCCCAATCAGGGGCTGTAGCGGCAGGCATCCTGCCTGCCTCTACGCGGTGGGGTTGATAACAGGCGCCTTGCTGGTGTTCCTCGGTTGCCTGAGCCCGGATCGGGCCTGGGCAAGCTCTGCCGGGGCGGCAAGCGAGTTTGCCGCCTATGTGCAAACGAGTTTCAAGGAGGCGCAAGCGCGCTACCAAATCGCCCCGGCGGAGACAAACGCTGCCTGGCAACTCGCCCGCGCCTGTTTTGACCTGGCTGATCTTGCCACCAACAAAACCCAGCGGGCTGCCCTGGCGGACGAAGGGATTGCCGCTTGCCGGCAGGCGCTCGCGCGCGAGTCCAACTCGGCCCCGGCCCATTACTACCTCGGGATGAATCTTGGTCAACTGGCCCAAACCCGCGGGCTGTCCGCGCTCGGCTTGGTTAACCAGATGGAGCGCGCGTTCAGCCGGGCGCGCGAGCTGGACGAGCGGTTCGACTGGGCCGGGCCCGACCGCAACCTCGGGCTGCTTTACCGCGACGCCCCGTCCGTCGTGAGCGTCGGAAGCCGCAAGAAGGCCAGGGAGCACTTGGGGCGCGCGGTCAAACTGGCCCCGCAGTATCCGGAAAACCGGTTAAACCTCGCGGAGGCTTGCCTGCACTGGGGCGATCTCCGCGGCAGCCGGCGCGAACTGGCCGCTCTTGAGCTAGTCTGGCCCCTCGCGCGGAGCAACCTGACCGGCGTGGCATGGATCGGAAGCTGGTCGGATTGGGAGCCGCGACTCCAGAGGCTCAAGAGGAAGTTAGAGGCTGCTCCAAAAGCACTGGATGCGCCGCGGCAGAAGCACTGACCTCACACCTCCCGGAACGGGAAGCATCCGCGCGAGCCCTGACTCAAACTGGCACCACGGCGAGCCAGTTCCTCGCGCCGAACTTGGCTTCGAATTTCTCTCCCAACTCCGCGGCTGCGTCCAATCCCCGCACCACGGCAAAAGTGGTCGAGCCGCTGCCGGACATGAGCGCGACCTCCGCGCCGTTGGCGCGTAAGAACCCCTGGAACAGGGCCAGTAACGGGTACTTCTCCAGCGCCGGCGCTTCGAGCGAGTTGTAGAACTCCGCCGCCGCCGCGGTTAAGTCTGCGGTTCGCAGCAGTGACGCCAGCTTCTGCGCGCGCCCCGGCCGGCCATTGAGCGCCTGTGGGAAGCGGGCTAATTGCTGGTAGGCCCAGGCGGTAGAGATGCCGAAGCCGGGGTGGACCAGCACCAGCGCCGCGTCGCGCAGGGCCGGGAACGGTTCGAGCGCCTCGATCCGCTCGCCGCGGCCGGTGGCGAGCGCCGGCTTGCTTTGGAGAAAGAACGCCACATCGGATCCCAGGCCCGCCGCGAGGCGCTGCAACTGCTCCGGTGCGAGCGGTCCGCCGAACAGCTCGTTCAGCCCAAGCAGCGTGGTTGCCGCATTGCCGCTGCCTCCGCCCAAACCCGCCGCCAGCGGTATGTTCTTCACGAGCTCCAGCCTCACCCCATCCTTGATTCCCGCCGCCTCCAGAAACAGCGCGGCGGCGCGATAGACCAGGTTGCGGGCATCTGTCGGCAGCCTGGGTGCGCTGCAAGTGAGTTCAATGCCCCGGTGCGACCGCGCAAAGCGGATTTGGTCGAACACCCTGACCGGATAGAACAGTGTCTCCAGCTCGTGAAAGCCATCGGCGCGCCGGCCGAGAATGTTCAACACCAGGTTGACCTTGCAGGGTGATTGCTTTTCCAAAGTCACGCTGACTGATTTGCCACAACGCGGCTAAAAAGGACACCAAAACTTGCCACGCGGGCCAAGTTGCGCTGGAGGATGGCTTGTCAGTGCGGTCAGGCTACGGTGTGGTTCCCATGGGGGTCGGTCCCCATGGGAACCACACCGTAGCAGCACAGGCTAGACGCCGTAATCACAGGCCAAAGGTGTAGGGATCCGCGGGGACTCAAGAAGGCTGACCGGCAGGACCACTGTCCCAAATTTGGACAGTGTTGGGTCGGTGAAGGCCGGGAGGCCATTCGAGTCGTGCGGATGCAAACCACCGTTGGCAGTCCCCGGAAACCCGTGATGGAATCGGGTAGGAGGTGAGGGTTAGAACCTCACCGTCCTCCCACACCACCGGACGT